>DASUYU010000204.1:0-4487 GCA_036377235.1 Thermoleophilaceae bacterium | reverse complement strand
GGCGCATCCGGAGCTCCGCATCGACGAGGCCGGTGACGCCAGCCTCGCCAAGGCGGAGAAGGACCAGAGCAACGAGCAGGCCGGAAGGTCCCTGATGTTGACCCTCGGCCTGACCCTGCTGATCCTGATGTTCACGTTCGGCGCGGTCGTCGCGGCCGGTATCCCCGTGCTGCTCGGCCTCACCAGCGTGCTCGCCACGGTCGGCCTGCTGGGCCCCGTGAGCCAGATCGCACCGGTCGATGGATCGGTGATGGAGGTCGTCCTGCTGATCGGCATGGCCGTCGGCGTGGACTACAGCCTCTTCTACCTGAAGCGGGAGCGCGAGGAGCGTGCTGCCGGACGTGAGTCGAACGCGGCCATCGAGGCTGCCGCCGCCACATCCGGTCGCGCCGTCCTGATCTCCGGCTTCACGGTGATGGTCGCCATGGGCGGCATGTATCTCGGCGGAATCTCGAATTTCGCCTCGTTCGCGACCGGCACGATCATGGTCGTCGCCGTCGCGATGCTCGGCTCGCTCACCGTCCTGCCGGCCACGCTCTCGAAGCTGGGCCATCGGGTCGAGAAGGGCCGTATCCCGTTCATCGGCCGGTTGAAGGACCGCGGCGGCGTGGGCATCTGGTCCCGCGTCCTCGACCGAGTCCTCCGCCGTCCGCTCATCTCGGCCGTCCTGGCCGCCGGCGTGCTCGTCGCGCTGACGGTTCCGGTGCTCGGGATGCAGACGTCCCTCGAGGACACGAGCAACAAGTCGGACCTCACGGTCGAGAAGACCTACGACCGGATCGAAGCCGCCTTCCCGAGTGAGGGCAGCGCCGCGATGGTCGTCGTGAAGGCGAACGACGTGACCTCAGGGAAGGTCGAGTCGGGCATCAAGGCTCTCGAGTCAGAGGCCGCCGCCCGCCCCGCTCTCTTCGAGGGCACGCCGAACGTCGAGGTCAGCCCCGACAAGTCGGCCGCCCTCGTGGCGCTCCCGACGACGGGTGAGGGCACCGACGACCTGTCGAACAAGGCCGTCGCCGCCCTGCGCGACGACATGGTCCCGAACACCGTCAGGAAGGTCGACGGTGTGGAGGCGTACACCACGGGTGAGGCCGCCGCCACGAGCGACTTCAACGACGCCATGATCGGTCACCTCCCCTACGTGTTCGCGTTCGTCCTGTCGGCAGCGTTCCTGCTGCTGCTGGTCACCTTCCGCTCGATCGTCATTCCGCTCAAGGCGATCACGCTGAACATGCTGTCCGTGGGCGCCGCCTACGGCCTGCTTGTGACGGTGTTCCAGAACGGGCTCGGCAAGTCGATCGGCCTGACCGAAGGCCCCATCGCCGCATGGCTGCCGCTGTTCCTGTTCGTGGTCCTGTTCGGGCTGTCGATGGACTACCACGTGTTCATCCTCACCCGGGTCCGCGAGGCGTTCGATCGCGGCATGAGCACCGGCGACGCCGTGGCTCACGGGATCAAGAGCACGGCCGGCGTGGTCACGAGCGCGGCGATCGTCATGGTCGGCGTGTTCTCGATGTTCGCGCTGTCGCCCGAGGCGCAGATGCAGCAGCTCGGCATCGGTCTCGGCGCGGCCGTCCTGATCGACGCCACCATCATCCGCGGCATCCTGCTGCCGGCCACGATGAAGCTCCTCGGCGACCTGAACTGGTACCTGCCGAGCAAGCTCGGCTGGCTGCCGACGGTGAGCCCGGAGCCGGAGGTGGTGCCCGCGACCGCGTAACCGACACGCAGCACCACAGCCGTACCGAATCGCGCCCCCTACCCGGGGCGCGATTCTGCGTTACGTAGCTACCCTGACCGTCGTGGTCGCTCCGGTCGCACCTGCCGCGATTCATCCGCTCACGCCCGGGAGCCCGGCGTACGGCGCGCTCAAGATCGGGGCCATCGGGGCGCTCGTAGGGCTGAGGTTCGTGCTGGTCAGGCGCAACAAGTCGCATGACCAGGGTGTGGAGCCGGAAGCCGTCGAGGTCGCACCCGCGGTGAGCCGGCCGCACCCGGTCAGCAAGAAGAAGAAGCGCCGCAAGCGGCGCTGACGGTGGACACGATTCCCTACTGGCTCGACGCGCCGTACGAGCCACGGCCACCGCTCTCGGGCGAGGTTCACGTCGAGGCCTGCGTCATAGGCGCCGGCGTGGCCGGGCTGTCGTGCGCGCGGCGGCTCGCGGAGCACGGGATCGAGACGATCCTCCTCGAGGCCGGGACGGTCGCGGGTGGCGCGAGTGGGCGCAATGGAGGGTTCCTGATCGCCGGCACCGCGCTCTTCCACAACGATGCGCGCCGGCGGCTCGGGGTCGAGCGGGCGATCGCGATGTACGCCGCGACGCTCGACGCGCAGGAGGAGATCGTGGCGCTGGCAGCCGAGCTCGGGGCGGGGGACGCGCTGCGGCGCGTGGGCCTGCTGCGCCTCGCCACCTCCGAGGAGGAGGCGGAGCACGTACGCGGGCACGTCGCGGCGCTCACCGCGGACGGCTTCGAGGCCGAGACGGTCGAGCGCGACGAGCTGCCCGAGGCGCTCCGCCGCTCGGGTCTCGTGGGCTGCCTCACCCGCCACGACTGCGTCCTGCACCCGGTGCGCTGGTACCGCATGCTCGCCGCGGCCGCCGAGGCGGCCGGCGCGCGAATCTGCGAGGGCACATGCGTGGCCCCGCCCGTTTCGGCTCCCGGCGACGGACCCGTGACCAGCGAGGGCGGCAGCGTCCACGCGAGCCACGTGGTCGTCGCCGCCGACGGCGCGCTCCCGCGGCTGGTGCCCGAGTACGGGTCACGCGTGCGCGCGCGCCGCCTTCACATGGTCGCAACCGAGCCGCTTCCGCCGGCGGTCGACCGCATGGTGTACGCGCGCTGGGGCCACGAGTACCTGCAGCAGCGTCCGGACGGCCGGATCCTCGCTGGGGGCTTCAGCGATCTCGACGGCGACGCGTCGTACACGGACGGCGAGACCGGCAATCCGCTGGTCTGGGACCGGGTCGAGAGCTACCTGCGCGACGATCTCGGGACGACGCCGCGAATCACGCATCGCTGGACCGGGGTCGTCGGGTACAGCCACGATTCGCTCCCGTACGTCGGCGAGGTGCCGGGCCGCCGGGGGCTGCACGTGGCCGGCGGGTACTCGGGCCACGGCAACGTGCCGGGCTTCATGGCTGGGCGCGACATCGCGGACACGATCGCCGGCCGGCCGCCGAAACCGCTGTTTCCAGCGGACCGATGATCGTCACGGGTTGAACGACGGCGGCTTCAGTAGCGGCACCTTCGGCCCGTCCAGCACCGGCAGCGTGCGGGCGTTCCCCTCGAACAGCACGGACACCGTCGGCGGGCCGAGCCGCGGCGGGGTGCGCCTGATCCCGAAGCGGGCGTCGCAGTTCCGGCTCAGTTTGCGGCGCACCTGCTGAATGCGCCGGCCGGGGATCACCACCCGCTCGAGGAGCGTGCCGCGGCAGCTCTGCCGCGCGGACACGCCGCGCGGCCCGAGCAGGTGCACCACGGTGATCATGCGGCGGCCGTCGATGAACACCGTCGCGTCGAAGGCCCGCGCCGGGCGCAGCCCCATGGCGCGCGCCGCGCCGAGCGGGTCGTCGGTGATCAGCTCGTCGACCTTGGCCGCTCGGGCGGCGAGCACGTCGGCGGCCGTGTCGAGCGTGAACGGGATCACGTCGAGCCCGTTCACATGCGCGCGGTGCACGTAGTCCGCGGTCACGGGCCACTCGGGCGAGATGATGTCGTAGTCCCTGTCGAACGCGAGCTGCATGTAGGCCTCGTTCAGCGCCTGCAGCGCCAGCAGGCTGGTCGCGACGCCGGGGAGCCGCTGGACGGCAACGTCCAGGTTCGCGGGCACGAAGCTCTGGACGATCAGCTGGCTGCGCGGGATGCGGCTGGCGATCACCGCGTCCATCACCTTGTTGGCGTAGGCCGGCGTGGAGTCGTAGTCCGGGTCGCTCGGGACGTTCTTGATCTCGAGGTTGACGGTGGCGCCGGCCCTGCGCGCGTAGTCGAGCAGCGACCGGATGGTGATGATGCGCGCCGGCTTCCCCGCGGGGAAGTCGATCCTGCAACCCGCCAGCTCGGCGACCGTGAACGTGCGCACCTCGCCCGCGCAGGTCGTGGTGCGGTCGAGCGTCGCGTCGTGGATCGCCACCGGCACGCCGTCCTCGGCGAGCTTCGCGTCCACCTCGAGCACGAAGCCGTTGCGGGCCGCGCGCTTGTAAGCGGCGAGGCTCTCCTCGCCGAACTTCGCCTTGCCGTTCTCGACGGTGCCGCCGCGGTGGGCGTGGATCGGGGGAGTGGCCGCGGCCACGGCACCGGCCGGCACGAGCACGGCGAGGGTGACGAGGACGAGCACGCGAGTGGGCATCGGCGGCACGATATCTTCCGGCCGTGACGTCGCTCGACCATCTCTGGCTGCACTTCACGGAGATGGGGCGGTACGAGGCGGGCGAGGAGCTTCAGGTCATCGTCCGGGGCGACGGGTGCTACCTCGAGGACGCGGCGGGGCG
>DASUYU010000203.1:0-9951 GCA_036377235.1 Thermoleophilaceae bacterium | reverse complement strand
GGCTTGACAGGGCTCCATAACCACCCCATACTCCCGCCCACAGTTCAGGCTGAAGTCGAGCTTTAGACAGTTCGTCTTCGAACAACCTGGCGCCAGGGGAGGTAGTGCGCCACCGAGCTTCACGGGCCCAGCAGGGGCCCGAAAAGGAGCATTCGATGGCACCGTCCGCATCTCCCCACTCGCTGCCCGTGCCGGCACGCCGCCCGGGCGCGCCGTCGCGCGGTCCGGCGAGAAAGTCTCAAGGTGAGGTTGACCTTGATGACCATTACCTGATCGCGCTCGCCAAGCAGGGGCGCAAGGACGCCTACGACCGCATCGTGAAGCGCTACCACGGCTTCGTGCGGCTCAAGGCGTCGTCGTACTTCCTGATCGGCGGGGACGCCGACGACCTCATCCAAGAGGGCCTCGTTGGGCTCTACAAAGCGGTTCGCGACTACCGCTCGGACCGCGAGTCGAGCTTCCGCAACTTCGCGGAGCTGTGCATCACGCGTCAGATCATCACCGCCGTGAAGACCTCGACGCGCAACAAGCACACGCCGCTGAACGAGTACGTCTCCTTCTCGCAGACGCCGGCCGCGGGCGGCGGGGACGGCGATCCCACGCTGGACGAGCTGCTGCCCGGCCCCAGCGCGCACGATCCGGTGAACCAGGTGATCTCCTCGGAGGAGCTGCACAGCCTGGTCGCATGCCTGTCCAGCGTGCTCTCGGAGCTGGAGAGCTCGGTGCTCTCCCTGTACCTCGACGGCCACAGCTACGAGGCGATCGCCGAGCGGCTGGAGTGCGACACGAAGACCGTCGACAACGCGCTCCAGCGCGTGAAGCGCAAGGTCGGCGCGCACCTCAGCTCGCGCGAAGTGCTGCTGTAGCGAAACTCGTACAAGCGTCCAGGCGGGTGGCAGGGGGGCCTTCAGCGATCCTGCGGTAGGCCGATGCGAACGGGAGGATGGGTTCCCGTTCGGTACTCCCGCTCGTCGTGCTGGTCGCGCTCGCGGCGCTGCTCGCCATGAGCTTCGCGGCCTCGGCGCGTCAGCGCGCGGAGATCCAGCCGAAGGTCACCACCGCGCCCTCAACCTCTCTTCCTGCTCCTCCTCCACCTCCACCTGCCACCAAACCCAGAGTGAGGGGCGTCCATCGGATGGCGGTGCTGCGTGGCTCCGTCCCCCTCCGTGCTCGCCCGAACGGCCCTGTCCTCGCGCGCGCGGGCGCGCGCACGGAATTCGGCGGCACCCGGGTGCTGAGCGTGGCTGCCAGGCGCGGCCCGTGGCTCGGCGTCGTGGCCACCGAGTTGCCGAACGGGCAGCTCGCCTGGGTCAACAGGAAGAACGCCGCACTGCACGTGAGGCGCACCGCCTACTCGCTGCACGCGGACCTGTCCGGCCGGTGGCTCGAGCTGCGCAGGCACGGCCGGCGGATCCGCCGGATCACGGTCGCGGTCGGCCGTCCGGGCTCCGAGACCCCGACCGGCCGCTTCGCCGTGACCGACAAGCTGAACGGCCACAGCTTCGGGCCCTACTACGGCTGCTGCGTGCTCGCCCTGAACGGCCACCAGCCGAAGCTGCCGGCGGGCTGGTCGGGCGGCGACCGGCTCGCGATCCACGGCACCGACTCGCCGGCCACGATCGGCGCCGCGGCGTCGGCCGGCTGCCTGCGCGCCGGGGACGCCGATCTCGAGGTCCTGATGCGGCGCGTGCCGGTCGGAACCCCTGTGTTCATCAGGAATTGAGCTTCTAAACCGTTTCTCCGAGGTCCCCAACGGGTACCTGCGGGAAGCGCCTCAGTTGGGCGCGTACCCCAAAGGAGGAAGAGAATGATTGGAATCCTGCTTACGGTGCTGGTGGCGGTCCTCGTGTACCTGCTGCTTGCCGCCCTTATTGCACCGATCGTCGGCATCATCGGCGCGATCATCGTGCTGATCGCCGGGATCCCGAGCGGAGGTTTCGGATTCGGCAACCGCTTCGGCGGCAGCCGGAGCTACTAGCCCCGCACGGGCAAACAGACTCACGAATCGCCGGGCCCCGCAATTGCGGGGCCCGCGTCGTTTCAGGGGCTCACCGCCAGTGCCGCGCGGCTCCGGTCAGATACTGGACGTAGCCCCTCATCGACGCGGACGCGGTGAGCGCCCGGTAGGCGAACAGATAGCCCAAGAAGCCGCCGATGTCCCGCTTCGGATGCACGTCGAAGCGGCGGAAGACGTGACGCTCCTGCCACCGGCGCAACGTCCCGTAGATGAGCAGCGACATCGGGATCACCAGCATCGACCACCACGAGACGAGCAGCGGGTAGCCGAACAGGAACAGGACGAATCCCGGGATCCAGAAGAACACGTAGCCGATGTCGAGGAACGGCACCAGGTAGTCCATGCCGGCGACGAACTTCGCCAGCACGCGTGGCTGGCGCATGGGCGGGACCGTTCGGATCGTCTCGAACATGCCCCGCGCCCAGCGGGAGCGCTGGCGCATGAAGTGCCCCACCTCCTCCGGGGCGACCGTGAACGCGAGCGCGAGCGGCTCGTACTGGACGATCCCGCGTGAGGCCATGAGCGTCCAGGTGAGGACGATGTCCTCGCCGATCGCGTCCGGCCAGCCGCCCACAGCTCGCAGGTCGTCGGTCCAGTACGCGGAGAAGGCGCCCTGGGCCACCAGCGCGCTGTTGTACGCCCCCTGCATGAGCTTGATCCCGTTGATCCCGAGCCGGAAGTCCCAGCCCTGCATCCGGCAGAGCAGGTTCGAGGAGGCGTTGAGGACGACGAGCGCCCCGGCACAAGCGGACACGTGCTGGTCCTGGGGGCGGCTCGCCACCCGCGCGACCAGGTACGTGAGCGCGTCTCGGTGAAGCAACGTGTCGGCGTCGACCGTCACGACCAGCGGCGTCTCGACGGTCGCGAGCGCGCTGTTGAGCGCACGGTGCTTGCCGGGTTCTGTCTCGAAGACGCGCCGGTAGTCGAGTCCGTGCCGCTCGGCGGTCTCCGCGGCGCGCTCGGCCGTCCGGTCCGTGGAGTTGTTGTCGGCCAGGATCACCTCGACGGGCCCTCCGTAGGTCTGGGCGGCGACCGCCTCGAGCGTGGCCTCGATCCCCGACTCCTCGTTCCAGGCGGCGACGAGCACCGTGACCGCGGGCCACTTCCCGTCCGGCCATGGCCCCGCCGCCGGATCGAGCCCCGGCACGTGGTAGGGCACCGTCAGAAGAGTGAAGGTGAGAAAGCCGATCAGGAGCCCCGGGATGTAGGCGAGCATGATCGGGATCGCCCACGCCATGACAGGGCCGACCGCCTCACGCAGCTCCGACCGCCACGGCGTCGAGGCCCACACGCTGAAGACGACCCACGCCGCGGTCAGCACCGCGACGATCGCGAACCGGACCGCCGGTCGCATCCCTTCCAACGGGCGCTTCCGCGCCACGAGGCCGCCGAGTCGCGGGCGCTCGGCGATCCGCACCGCCATGCGCGGAGAGTGTCACTCGAGCCGGTCGGCGATCGGCGCTGCCCGGAAAACAGGCAACTTCCCGCCCGGAACCGCTTCGTTTCAGTCCGAGCGAGGCCCTAGCCTACGAACATGCGTTCGCTTAGCGCTCCAATGAATGCGAAGACGGTTTCCTGCGGGTGCAGTGCAAGACCGGCCGGCTCTATAACGGGGTCATTCGGTTCAACACAGTCAGCATCCGGTCGAATACCAGGCGGACATTTCGGCGGTCGTATCTCGGCGATGCCGACGTGTTTCTCATCTACTGTCCAGAGACGGACCGGGTCTATGCTGTCGACGTCGAGGAAGCAGCCTCGGGAAAAGGCGCCTTCCGCATGGCCCACACTGCGAACAGCCAAGCTAAGGGCGTGCGTTGGGCAGCCGAATACGAACTGCCCGCCTAGCTCAATTGGCAGAGCACTTCACTTGTAATGAAGAGGTTGCCGGTTCGATTCCGGCGGCGGGCTTAGTGGCGCGGACTCGGCGGGAGCTAAACCGAGTCTAGGCCTCGGTTGCGCCGACCGCAGCGTGCTCGATGTTGCCGTGGCCGTTCGACGAGATCGGCACCTGCTCGAGCGGCTCGAACTCGGTCTCGTCGTTCAGGCGGCGCTCCAGCTCGGACAGGACGATTCCGAACAGGAGGTGGCGCCAGGCCGCCTGGGCGAAGGCGCGGCGGTTGTTGTGCAGCGGCTCGAGCTCCCTGCGGGCCGGGTGGTAGCGGTCCACCAGGATCCCGAGCGGCCAGAAGCCGAAATGCTCCGCCATCGCCGCCGTGATCCCGGCGACCACGGGCGGGCCCGGCACGAGCGGCCGCGCGAGCGCGTAGGCCGCGCCGAACATGGCCCCGTTCGCCACATGAAGCCCGAGTCCGGCGGCGGGCCAGCCCGGCCCGCGGGTCACGAGCTTGCCGAGTATCTCCACGTCGTCGTAGCGAGAGCCGAACACGCGCTTGTCGAGCGGCTGCTGCAGGGCCCAGGCCCCTGCGGCCGCGGCGCCGGCCAGGGCACCGTTCAGAGGTCTACGAAGCTCCATCGGCGCAGCGTAACGAGACTGGCGGAACCGGGTACGTCTCGTCGATGGCCCCACGCCCCCTGGAGCGCTACCACGAGCGCACGCGACGCCGCGGCGTCAACCCGGTCGTGTACTGGCCGGTCCGGTGGCTGTTGAAGCCGGCCATCCTCGTTTACTTCCGTCTCCGCCGGCTCGGCACCGAGCACGTGCCCGAGGGCGGGGTCATCCTCGCGTCGAACCATCGCAGCTTCCTGGACCCGTTCCTGATCGGCGTCTGCATCCGGCGCCCGATCTACTTCGTCGCAAAGCGCGAGCTGTTCCGGAACCCTCTGGTCGGTTGGGTCCTGAACTGCCTCGGCGCCTTCCCGATCAAGCGCGGCGAGGCGGACGAGGAGTCGATGGACACGGCCCGCGCGCTGCTCGAGCGCGGCCAGCCGGTCGTGATCTTCCCCGAGGGCACTCGCATCCGCACCGGCTCGCTGGCGCGGCCGAAGCGGGGTGTCGGGCGCCTGGCCCTCCAGAGCGGCAAGCCCGTCGTACCCATCGCTGTGACGGGCTCGGAGCACGCCCGCCGCGGCTGGCGGATCAAGCCGGTCAGGGTCCATATCCGCTGCGGGCCTCCGCTCACATTCCCGCGCGTGGAGCAGCCGTCGCGTTTCCTCGCCGGCGAGGTCACCGAGCGGATCTGGCCGTGCGTCGAGCTCCAGTGGGAGTGGCTCGGCGGCCTGCCGCCGCTGCGCACGGCCGCCGTGGTGGGCGCCGGCTCGATGGGCACGGCGGCCGCGGTCGTCCTCTCGCGCGCCGGGCTCGACGTGCAGCTCGGCTGCCGCACCGCCGCCCAGGCGGAGACGCTCCGCTCGGTGCGGGAGAACGCGCGCTACCTGCCGGGGCTCGAGCTGGACCGCGCCATCGACGTGAAGACCGTTCCCCAGATCGAGTTCGCCGGGGTCGACCTGGTGCTGCTGGCGGTTCCCTGCGCCGCACTGCCGGCCGCCGTCGGCGAGATCGGCGCGCGCATGGGCGACCGCTCCGCGGTGCTCGTGGCGTCGAAGGGGCTCGTGCCGCCGCTCGGCACCACCCCGGCCGCCTTCGTGGCCGAGCGCGTGCGCGCTCGCGCCGTGGCCACCCTCGCCGGACCCGCGCACGCGCGCGAGGCGATCGAGCTCGGCGCGTCCGTGGTGGTGGCCACCCGCGACGCGGACCTGCGGCGCCAGCTGCGCGATCTGCTCGAGGCCGGCGGCCTGACGGTCGAGGCCACCGACGACGTGACCGGCGCCGAGCTGGCGGGCTGCGCGAAGAACGCGGCCGCGCTCGCCACCGCGGCAGCCGCGCCGCGCGGTGCCAACCTCGCCGGCGCCGCCGCGGGCCGCGTGTTCTCCGAGATCCACGAGCTCGCCGTCGCGAGCGGCGCTCGCAGCGAGACGTTCGCGGGCCTCGCCGGAACCGGGGACCTCGTGGCAACTGCCCTCGCCGAGGGCAGCCGCAACCGGCGCGCGGGCGAGTTGGTTGGCGCTGGCGTGCCCGCGGCGCAGGTGGAGGCGTCGCTCGACCAGACCGCCGAGTCGCTCGCCACCGTGCCGCTGCTGGCCGACGCGCTCGAGCGCGAGGGCATCGACGCGCCGGTCACCACCGGACTCGGGCACGTGCTCGCGGGCGACACCTCGCCCGAGCAGTGGCTCGAGACAGTTCGATCCGCGCGGCCCGCGCGGCGCCGCACTCACGCGGCGTAGGCGCGGGGGTAGGCTGCGATGACGAGTGGAGGCCACGGCCGACAAGGAACGCCTCGACCGCGACTTCACGGAGCTGTACCGAGCACACCTGCGCGACGTCTACTCCTACGCCTACTACAGGGTGGGGAACCATCACGACGCGGAGGACCTCACCGAGCAGACCTTTCTCCAGGCCTACAGGCACTTCGAGCGAGCGCAGCGCGAGTCAGACGGGCGGCCGCTCAGGCCGTGGCTGATACGCATCGCGCACAACCTGGCCGCGAACTTCTACCGCGATCGCTCGCGCCGTCCGGTGACGCAGCTCGACGACGCGAGCGTGCTGCACGAGCCGCACGGAACCGAGCAGCTCGTGGAGGAGCGCGAGGAGGTGAAGGAGGTCCTCGAGGGCGTGTCGAAGCTCCCGGAGGACCGGCGCGAAGCGCTCATCATGCGGTTCGCCCTGGGTATGGACAACCGGGAGATCGCGCGAGCGCTCGGCCGCTCCGAGGGAGCCACCAAGGTGTTGATCCACAGAGCCATCAAGCAGCTGGAGGACAGCCTCGAGGGAGAGTCGGATGAGTGACCGCGTGGAACAGCTCCTGCGCTCCGCGCTCGTGCCGGTGGAGCCGCCCGAGGCGCTCAGCGACCGGCTGGAGCGCGGCCTGTCGGAGCTCACCGAGGTGGCGGCCGCCGAGCTGGCCGACTGGGAGCTCTCCGCCATGCGCGACCCGCGCAACTGGGGCCGCCCGATCGCCGCGGTGGTCGTGGGCGGCGTCGCCGCCGGCGGCCTCGTGCTGGTCCGCGCCCGCCAGCAGCACAAGAAGCGCAACACCACCGGCCTCCAGGCCCTCGAGAAGTCGATCCGCGGGGTGGCGGACGACATCGAGAAGC
This sequence comes from Thermoleophilaceae bacterium, assembly GCA_036377235.1. Lineage (GTDB taxonomy): Bacteria > Actinomycetota > Thermoleophilia > Solirubrobacterales > Thermoleophilaceae > JACVRW01. The sequence continues at coordinate 2,882 of DASUYU010000203.1, read as the reverse complement.
GGCTGCGCAACTAGCCGCGCGACTGTTAAAAACGTATGAAGGGGTCTGACCCCTTCACATTGTTAAGGGGTCTGACCCCTTAACAATCGAGCAGGGCGCGGGTGTAGCAGCGGGCGTATGCGGGCCAGTGCTCGCTCCAGTAGTCGCCGTCGTGGCCGCCCGGCCGCTTGTGGGCGCTCATGTGCATGCCTCCCGCCCGGAGTGCGTCGATCATGGGGCGACGGATCATCCGGTTGAACTCTTAGCGCGTAGAAATCCCTGCGGTGGCAAATGACATTCGCGATCTGGCGGACGAGGAGGTGATGCAGCTCGTGCAGCGCGAGGATCCGCGCGCGTTCGAGCTGCTCTACGACCGCCACGGCGGAGCGGCGTACTCGCTCGCATACAGGATCACAGGCCGCCAGGCCGCGGCCGAGGACGTCGTGCAGGAGGCGCTCCTGTCGATCTGGCGCAACCGCCTGCGCTACGACCAGACGCGTGGCAGCGTGCGCACGTGGATCCTCGGGATCGTCCACAACCGCGCCATCGACGGGCTTCGGCGCAGCTCGGTGCACGACCGACGGCGGGCCACGCTCGAGGTGGTGGAGGAGCGCTTCGAGGCGAAGGAGCGCACGGACGTCGAGGTGGCGCGGCGAGAGGAGGCGCGCAGCGTGCGGGGCGCGCTCGAGACGCTGCCGGCCGAGCAGCGCAGGACCATCGAGCTGGCGTACTTCGGCGGCTTCAGCCATTCGCAGATCGCGGAGATGCTGCATGAACCGGTCGGGACGGTGAAGGGCAGGATGAGGCTGGGACTCGAGAAGATGAGAAGGCAGCTCGCGGAGGGTGCGGTATGACCGAGCACGAGCGGCATCGGGACGACGTGGGCGCCTACCTCCTGGGCGCGCTGACCGATCAGGAGCGCGAGGCGTTCGAGCGCCACCTGGGCGAGTGCGACGAGTGCCGGGACGAGTTCGACCGCCTGCGGCCGGCGGCCGAGGCGCTGCCGGGCTCCGTGGAGCAGCTCGCGCCGCCGCCCGGCCTGAAGGCGCGGCTGATGGCCGAGGTGGAGCCGCGCCCGCGGCGCGTTCCGAGGGCGCCGCTCGCGGTGGCCGCCGCCGTCGTGATCGCGCTCGCCGTGGCGTTCGGCGTCTCCCAGCTCGGCGGCGACGAGACGCGCACCGTGACCGCCACGGTGGCGAAGGCCATGCCGCGTGCGGGCGGGCAGCTCGACATCCAGGGCGACCACGCCACGCTGCGCCTGCACGACATGCCGGACCTCGGCCGTGCCCGCGTGTACCAGGTGTGGCTGCAGCACGGCGACCGGATGGTCCCGGCGCGTACGTTCGAGGTGGGCTCCGGCGGCATGGGCGACGTGCGGCTTCCCGACGTCCGGAATGCCGACGGCGTGTTCGTCACGAGGGAGGATCGCGGCGGAGCGACGGTGCCGAGCGAAGACCCGATTGTGAGCGTGCCGCTCTAGATACTGTCCGCCTCCCGATGGAGGCCTGTTACCGCCACCCGAACCGCGAGACCGGCGTGAGCTGCTCGAACTGCGGCCGGCCGATCTGCCCGGACTGCATGACGTCGACGTCGGTGGGCATGCGCTGCCCCGAGTGCGCCCGGCAGGGCCGCACGAAGGTGCGCACGATGAGCACCCTCCACGCCGAGCCGACGCTCATGTGGATCCTGATCGGGATCAACGTGCTCGCCGGGTTCGGCTCGCTCTCGGGCGCGCAGGTGGGCGACCAGGGCACGCTCACGGACGCCGGCGAGCTGTGGCGCGGCTCCATGGCGAGCGGCGACTACTGGACCCTGCTCACCAGCGGCTTCCTCCACCGCGGCCTGTTTCACCTGGCCTCGAACATGCTCGCGCTGTGGATCCTCGGCTCGCTGCTCGAGCCCGTGCTCGGGCATGTGCGCTTCGGGCTCGTCTACTTCGTGGCGCTCTTCTGCGGCTCGCTCGGCGTGCTGCTGCTGGGCGACGGCGCGTCGGTCGGCGCCTCGGGCGCCGTGTTCGGCCTCATGGGCGCAGCCGTCGTGGTGGCGAGGCACCGCGGCCTCAACCTCATGCAGAGCGGGCTGGGCCTGTGGCTCGGGCTCAACTTGCTGATCACGTTCACGATCCCGAACATCTCGATCGGGGCGCACATCGGCGGACTGATCGGCGGGTTCATCGCCGCGCTGATCCTGCTCGAGGGCGACCGCCTGCGCCTGCCCCGATACGTCCCGGACATCGCCTGCGCGGCGCTCGGGATCGCGGCGATCGGCGTGTCGATCGCGCAGTACGGCTAGGCCGACAGGTCCAACTCGATCGAGCGGCGGGTGGGCGGCGCCGGGACGAGCTCCGGGTGGAGCAGGTGGCCGAGCAGCTCGACACCCTCCACGAGCCGCGGGCCGGGCCGCGAGAAGTACGCGGCCGCGTCCACGGCGAACACCTTCGCGCCCAGCGGGGCCAGCCTGTCGCGCTCCGTCATGGTCTCGGCCGCCGCCTGCTCGGCGTAGTAGCCGCACGGCATGGACACGATCACCTCGGGCGCCACGGCCTCGAGCTCCGCCCACTCGGCCGTCCGCGACTTCTCGCCGGGCAGGCCGAGCACGTCGTCGCCGCCGGCGAGCTCGATCATCTGCGGCACCCAGTGGCCGCCCACGTACACCGGGTCGAGCCACTCGAGCGCGGCGACCCGTGGCCGGGGGGCGTCCGCCACCGCCCGCTCGACGGCCTCGAGCCGCTCGCCTGCCGCTGCGGCGAGCTCCGCGCCCGCCTCGTCGGCGCCGGCCGCCGCGGCCAGTCGCGGCACGTCCGCGAGCACCTCGCCGAGCGTCGAGGGGTCGAGCGAGATCACCTGCGGCTGCGTGGGCAGCCGCTCGGCCACCGCGCGCACGTCGTCGAACGACACGGCGCA
>DASUYU010000202.1:0-3397 GCA_036377235.1 Thermoleophilaceae bacterium | reverse complement strand
CAGGGCGCGGTGGCCACCCCCGCCGGGGGAGGCGGAGCGCCACCGCCGGTTGACGACCGATGAAGCGCGTGCTCGTCGTGGCCAATGAGACGGTGGCGGGCAAGTCGCTGATCGACGCGATCCGCCGGCGGGCCGAGGGCGAGGACGTGCACGCCCACGTGATCAGCCCGCAGAACCAGCCGAAGCACGGCTACGTGATCTACGACGAGCACGTGCGCGACGCCGCCCAGAACCGGCTCGACATGACGCTGGCGCTGCTGCGCGAGGCCGGCATCGAGGCCGACGGCGAGGTGATGGACCCGGACCCGTACTCGGCGGTGATGGACGCGCTGGGAGAGCAGGACTACGACGAGATCGTGATCTCCACGCATCCGGAGACGCGCTCGGGCTGGCTGCGCCAGGGCCTCGTTGACCGCGTGGCGCGCGCGACGCGCCGCCCGGTGGAGCACGTGGTGGTGGACCTGGACGCCGAGCGTGACGACACCAAGCGAACGCTCGTGGTGGCCAACCAGACGGTCGCCTCGCCCGAGCTGCTCGACGCGCTAAAGAAGAAGGCCGGCGAGGGGCCGCGCCGCTTCATCGTGATCGCACCCCAGGACGAGTCCAATGCAGAGGGCGATCCGCATGAACGGCTTGCAAAGACACTGGAGGAACTGGAGGAGGCGGGCCTTCACGCGGTCGGTCAGGTCGAGCATCACGACCCGTACACGGCAATCCAGAATGCGCTGCAGTTCTACGCCCCCGACGACATCGTCATATCCACCTTCCCCGAGACCAGGTCGGGTTGGCTGCGCAATGACCTGATCGGGCGTGTGGAGAGCTCCACAGGCAAGTCGGTCGAGCACGTGGTGAGCGAGTGATGGAATCCGCCTCGATCGCAGCGGACGTCGCCCACGAGGACCATCACCACGGCCCGCCCGCGCCGAACGTCTCGTCGCGCGTAGAGGCCCAGTTCCTCGGGATGCTGCTTTTCATCATCTCCGAGGTGATGCTCTTCGGAGCGTTCTTCACGGCCTACTTCTTCATCCGGGTCGTGGCCGGCGACCAGTGGTTCCCCGTCCACGGCGACGAGCTGCCGAAGGTGATCGCGGGCTTCAACACCGCGGTGCTGGTCTCGTCGAGCTTCACGATGCACTGGGCGCTCGAGGGGGCGCGCAACGAGAACCGCAACGCTCTGCGGGTCGGTCTCCTGACCACCTTCCTGCTCGGGCTCACGTTCCTGACGGTCCAGGTGAACGAGTACGTGCACCTCGGCTTCGCGCCGCACGACCACGCCCAGGGCACCATCTTCTACGGCCTGACCGGCCTGCACGGCGCGCACGTGTTCGTGGGCCTGACGCTGCTCTCGTTCGCCACCATCCGGGCGTTCAGGGGGCACTTCACGGCCAAGGAGCACCGCGGCGTGGAGGTGCCGGGCATCTACTGGCACTTCGTGGACGTGATGTGGATCGTCGTGTACTCGACGGTCTACCTCCTATAGCTCGATGCTGAACCCGCTCCGCTCAGAGCAGGAGGCGTTCCGCTTCCTGCTCTACGTGGCCGTTGTGGTGGGCCTCGTCACCGCGATCGTGCTGCTCGTGCGCGCGATCTCGTGACGGACGACCTCGCCCTCGCCGAACGGGCCGCCCGGGCCGCCGGCGAGGTGCTGATGTCGTACTTCGGCCGCGCCGCCGAGGGCCTGGACATGAAGTCCTCCCCCACCGACCCGGTGTCCGACGCCGACCGCGAGGCCGAGAGGACGATCCGAGAGCTCCTCCTCTCCGAACGCCCCGACGACGGCCTGATCGGCGAGGAGGGCAGCGACACCGCCCCGGCCAGCGGCCGCACGTGGATCGTGGACCCGCTCGACGGCACCGTGAACTTCCTGTACGGAATGCGTAACTGGGCCGTGAGCATCGCCCTGGAGGACGCGGATGGGCTCTCGGTCGGCGTGGTCTTCAACCCGGTCGACGAGGAGTGCTTCAGCGCCGTGCGCGGGGAGGGCGCGGTGATGAACGGACGCCCCATCCACGTGACCGGTTGCCCGTCGCTCGATCGCGCGATGGTTGCGACGGGTTTCTCGTACGAGGCCGAGCAGCGGGCGCGCCAGGCGGAGCTCTTGACGCGCCTCCTGCCGCGGGTCCGGGACATCCGGAGGGCGGGCGCCGCCGCCCTCGACCTCGCCTACGTGGCCTGCGGGCGCGTGGACGCGTTCTACGAGCGCGGTCTCAAGCGGTGGGACGAGGCGGCCGGGCGCCTGCTCGTCGAGGAGGCGGGCGGCGTGGTGAGGGATCTGGAGGGCGAGCCGGCCGGCGTGCTGGCGGCGGCCACGCCCGGGCTAGCCGCCCTTCTGGAGCAGGAAGTCGATTAGCGCCTTTATCTGGGCGTCGGTCAGGCGGCCCTTGAACGAGGGCATCGCGTTCGGGTAGCCCTTGACGATGAAGGCGCTCGGGTCCTCGATCGACTCACGGATGTACTCGTCGGCGGTCTTGCCCTTCTCCATGTTCGCGGCCTGAGTCTTCAGCTCGTTCAGGTTCGGGCCGATCGTGCCGGTGGACTTGGCCGGGCCGAACGTGTGGCAGCCGGCGCAGCCTGCCGCGGTGAAGATCTGCTGTCCCGTCTTGGCCTGGGCGAGCCCGGCCGATGCGAGCGCGCCCGTGTCGTCACCGGTGCGGGCCGCGGCGTAGCCCACGTACGCGGCCACGTCGCTGGCGTCGTCGCCCTGGACGAGCCCGGCCGGCATCTGGCTGTCGGTGCGCGGGTGCAGGATCTGCCTGTGCACGACCCCCTCGACCGTGTCGCGGTCGAAGCCGTCCCGGAGCGCGGCCTGGAAGGCGGTGTCGAGGTTCGGGCCGGTGGTGCCCTGCGTGCCGGCGCGCGCCAGCGTGTGGCACGAGCCGCACTTCTCGACGAACTTCGCCTTGCCGGTCTCGAGGTTGGGGTCATTGCGGCCGCACGCGCCCAGCGCGAGGGCGATCGCGACCGCGCCAAGCGCCGCGAGCGCGGTCCTGACCGTGTTGCGGGTGGGGCTCACGGGCGCGGAAGAGTACATTCGCAGCGCAGCGGGCACCGCCCGCTGCTTCGCGCCGCACTAGGACTGGCCGGACGCCGCCTCGATCACGCCCTTCGCGACGCTCTCCCAGGAGTACCGGCGGGCCGCCTCCGAGGCGAGCGCCGCGCGCGCCTCGTCGCGCTCCCCGGGGTCAAGCTCGAGCCACGTCACGAGCTTCGATCCGATCTCCCTGACCGCCTCCGGGCCCACGTCGAACGACATGAGCGGACGCAGACGCTCCGGCAGCGCCGGCCGCAGCGTGGCCGTGACCTCGGCCATCCCCGAGTGGTTCGCCGACAACGGCAGAGCGCCGCAGGCGGCGGCCTCGGCCGCGACCATGCCGAACGACTCCGGGAAGGTCGAGGG
>DASUYU010000201.1:0-12270 GCA_036377235.1 Thermoleophilaceae bacterium | reverse complement strand
GCGGAAGCGCTGCGAATCGGCGAGCGAGTGAGCGGGGTTCGAGCTCTCCACGATCATGGCCCGGAAGCGCTTCGGGTGGTCGGTGAGGATCTCGTCCGGGATCACGTTGCACGGCACCAGCCCGGCCAGGATCCGAGCGCCTGTGACCGGGGTGCGGCGAACTGTCCGGTCGCGGAACAGGTTCACGAACGACGTGTGGAGGTGCATCCCGCCTGGGTTGCCGAAGTTCCCGGTCAGGATCCACAGGAGCCTGTTGACGTAGGAGCAGAGCGTGCTGTTCGGCCCCTGCTGGATGCCGAGGTCCTCGAACACAGACACGCTCGCCGCCTCGGCGATCCGCCGCGTGGCCGAGCGGATCAGGGTTTCGTCCACCCCGCAATATCCCGCATATCGGCTGACGTCGATCTGGCGGAAACGCTCGACGACGCCCTCGACGCCGCTCACGTGGTCGGCGAGGAACTCGTGATCGACGAGGTCCTCCTGAACCAGCACGCCGACCATCGCGGCGAGGCACCAGGCGTCTGTGCCCGGCCGGACGCGCAGGTGGAAGTCGGCAAGCTTCGCGGTGTCTGTGACTACCGGGTCGATCACGATCATCGACCGATCGGGGTCCTTGGAGATGTCGCGCAGCACCACGCGCGCGCGCGGGAAGCTCTGCGACATCCACGGGTTCTTGCCGACGAACACGGAGACCTCCGCGTGCTCGAACTCGCCGCGCGTGTGGCTTCCGTAGAGCGAGTGCTCGACCCAGCCCTCGCCGGTCTTCTCCTGGGCCAGGGCGCTCGAGCGGTAGCGGGAGCCGAGAGCGCGCAGGAAGGCGCCGCTGTAGCTGCCTCCGAGGTGGTTTCCCTGGCCACCGCCGCCGTAGTAGAAGATCGACTCACCGCCGTGCTCGTCGGCGATCCCCTTGAAGGCCGCCGCGATCTCGGCGATCGCGGTGTCCCAGTCGACCTCCTCGTAGCCGCCGTCCGGCCTGCGCCGCATCGGGGACGTGAGGCGATGCGGGCCGTTCTGGTAGCGGTCGAGCCGCATCGCCTTGTTGCAGGTGTAGCCCTGGGAGCCCGGGTGGGCCTTGTCGCCGCGGATACGGGCGAGCGTGCGGCCCTCGAGCTCGACCTCGATCCCGCAGTTGCACTCGCAGAGGATGCAGGCGGTCTGGGCCCAGTCGCTCATGCGCCCGCGAGCTCCGCTTCCACCCGCGCGCGAATTTCGTTCCGCATGCTCTCGAGCGGCGCAAGATCCCGGTAGGCCCTGCTGAGGATCAGCGCACCCTCGAAGCCCGAGACCACGAGCAGCGCCAATTCGTCCGCGCGCCCCTCGTCGATGCCTCTTGCCGCGAAGCCGTGCGCGAAGATCTCCCTCCAGCGGTTGAAGGCTCCGACCACGTCGTCGCGCAGGTCTGGGCCTCCCTCACCGGACTCGACGGCCACCGCAACGACCGGGCAGCCGGCCCGGAAGTTGCTGGCCACGAGGCTCTCGCGGTACTCGTCGAGCAGGCTGTCGACAGCGGCCAGCGGGTCCTCGTCAGCCGTCCGCTCGAGCCGCCGCGCGACGTACTCGCCGGCGTATTCAGTCGCCTCGCGCAGCAGCTGCTCACGGCCGCCCGGGAAGTGGTGGTAGATCGAGCCGCGCGGCGCGCCGCTGTGCTCGAGGACCGCGTCGAGGCTCGTCGCGCGCGCGCCGCGCTCTCGCACGAGGAGCGCGGTGCTGACGATCATCCGCTCCCTCGCTCCCGGCTCGCTCTTCGCCATTCTTATGTAGTATGTCATAGAGCAGAAGCCTCCAGCCGGCAAACAAGGCCATTGGCACCCAAGGAGCCGTCATGCCGATGATCGACGTCTATGCGAGGACGGGGACGTTCAACGAGAAGCACGAGCTCGCGCGTGCCCTCGCCCAGGCGGTGATGCGATGGGAGGGCGTCCCAGAGATTTCGCTGTTCGCCGACAACACCGCGGCGTTCGTCCACGACCTCCCGCCGGATGCGATCTCCACGGCGTCGGGAGCTGACGACCACGTGCGCGTTCAGGTGCTGACTCCCGTCGGTGTCCTCGACCGCGACAAGCAGCTCGGCGTCGTGAAGGAGTTGACGGAAATCGTGGCTGCGGCGGCCGGCGACCCGACGCTCGCCGAGCGAACCTGGGTGTTGCTGACCGAGTCGCCGGAGGGCGGCTGGGGAATCGCCGGTCACGCGAACACGCAGGCCGATATCGCAGCCTCCGCCCGCGCGGCGCTTGCCGACTGAAGGGAGCCTCGATGGCGAGCTACCTCGTCCAAACGGACCACAAGGCCCCCAACCTTGGGCGCGGACTGCACTATCCGTCCTGTCGCCTCAGGTCGAGGCCGTGGTGGGCGGGGCGTGGCCCAGCGCCACCTCGATGCTCGGCGTGTTCGCCAGCAGCTGACGGGTGTAGTCCGCGCTGGGCGCCGTGAGGATCGCGTCGACGGGTCCTTCCTCGACGATGCGCCCCTCGTTCATCACGGCAACGCGGTCGGCGATCGTCCGGATCAGAGCGAGATCGTGGGTGATGAACAGCATGCTGAGGCCCATCTCCTTGCGGAGCTCACCGAGCAACTCGATGATCGCCGCCTGAACCGAGACGTCCAGCGCAGAGGTGACCTCGTCGCAGATCAAGACCGACGGTTGCGCCGCGAGCGCGCGGGCGATGGCGACACGCTGGCGCTCGCCGCCCGAGAGCTGATCGGGGAAGCGGCTGGCCGCACTGGAGGAAAGCGCCACGCGCTCGAGACACTCCGCGACTCGGCGCCCCGTGTCCCCGCGCGAGCCGGGATAGAAGAGCTGCAGCTGGCGCCCGATCGACTGCCCGATGGTCCGCCTCGGGTTCAGCGAGGCGTACGGGTTCTGGAAGATGTACTGGATCTCCTTCCGCGCCTCCCGGCTGCGACGGCGAGCGGCCTGGGGGAGCGGATCGTCGCGCAGCCTCACCTGACCCGTGTAGTCGCTGTGAAGGCCGGACACCGAGCGCGCCAGCGTCGTCTTGCCGCTGCCGGACTCCCCGACGAGCGCAAGGCACTCCTCCCGGTGAACATCGAGGTCGATGCGGAAGAGGGCGTGGCTGGCGCCGTAGTGAGCGTCCAGGTCGCGCACCGTCAGGGCCAGCTCCTTGCCGACCGACCGCGGCCCGAGTTGCCCGGCGCCCTCCGGCTCCGTGTGCCTCATCGCCTCCGCGTGGTGGAAGCACCGCACCATGTGGCCTCCGCCAAGCTCCGTGACCGGCGGGTACGCCCTGCGGGACTCGTCGTCGGCCAGCGGGCAGCGCGGATGGAAGAAGCATCCCTCCGGCCGGCTGCCCGGCAGCGCGGCGCGTCCGGGGATCCCGACGACCGTGCGCTTTCCGGCGATGTCGGGGACCGCCCGCAGCAGCCGGCGTGTGTAGGGATGGCGCGGCGCCGAGAAGATCGCCTCGCGCGGCCCACTCTCGACGATCCGGCCGGCGTACATCACCGCGACCCGGTCGGCGAGCTCGGCCACCACGGCGAGGTCGTGAGTGACGTAGAGCGCGGCCACCTGATGGCCACGGCAGAGATCGCGGACGGTCTCGAGCACGCGCGCTTGCGTCGTCACGTCCAGGCCCGTGGTTGGCTCGTCGCACACGATCACCTTTGGCCGGTTGGCGAACGCCATCGCGATGGCCACGCGCTGCTGCTGGCCGCCGGACAGCTGGTGCGGATAGCGCCGCAGGAAGGTGTCGTCACTGGGCAGCGCAACCTCGCCCAGTGCCTCGCGGACCCGGTCCCGGCGCTCGTCCTCGCTCCAGGACGCAGCGTGGGCGTCCAGCACCTCGGACAGCTGGGTGCCGATGCGCAGCGCGGGATTGAGCGCCGTGCCGGGATCCTGCGGGATGTACGACACGACGCCCCCGCGCAGCGAGCGCAGCTCGGACTCTCCAAGGGAGCCCAACTCTCGCCCGTCGATGGTGATGGCGCCGCCGCCGACCTTTCCGCCGCGCCGAACGTGGCCGAGAAGCGCCATGCCCACGGTTGTCTTGCCCGAGCCCGACTCGCCGACGAGGCCGAGCACCTCGCCCGAATGGATCTGCAGGCCGATCTCGTCGACGACGTCGACGCCCGAGCCCACCAGCTCGACCCGCAGGTCCGCGACGTCGACGACCGGCGAGCTCACGAGTCCGCCTTCCGGTCGATCCCGGCCAGCGCGCGCGACAGGCCGTCGGTGACGAGGTTCGTCCCGATGGTGAGCAAGCCGATGGCAATCACCGGCAGCAGCACGGCCCACGGCTGGACGGTGATCGACAGCCGGTTCTCGTTGATCATCAAGCCCCAATCCGCCGACGGCGGCTGGAGGCCGAAGCCCAGGAAGCTGATGCCGGCGACCAGGCCGATCGAGTACGTCATGCGAAGCCCGAGCTCGACGAGCAGCGGGCTGGTGACGTTCGGCAGCACCTCAGCGAAGACGATGCGCCAGCGCTCCTCGCCGACCACCTCGGCGCTCTTCACGAAGTCGCGCTCGACGACTTCGAGCGCGGCGCCGCGAATCACGCGCGCCACGCGAGGGGCGTGGGTCAACCCGACCGTCAGGACGATCAGCCACAGCTTCGGGCCGAGGGCGGAGACCGCGAGCAGGACGAAGATGATCTGCGGGAAGGCGAGCAGGACGTCGTTGCCTCTCATGAGCACGTCGTCCAGCCAGTTGCGGGAGTAGGCGGCGACGAGGCCGACGACGGTGCCCACCACCATGCCCAGCAGAGTGGCCGCCGCCGAGAGCCACAGGACCGTGATGCCGCCGTGCAGAAAGCGGCTGAGGACATCGCGCCCGAGCGCGTCCGTGCCGAAGGCCGCCTCGCCTCCCGGCGGACTGTTCGGGATGCCGACGAATTCGGTCGGCGAGTGGGGCGCCACGAGCGGCCCCACCAGCGCGATGAGCACGATCAGGGCCACGATCGCGAGTCCCACCCGGGTGCGCCCGAGCCGCAGCGCATCGCGCACCAGGGCGAAGCGCCCGCGGGCGGGCGCTGCCTCGACCAGCGCCACGGGTTGGTCGAGGGCCAGGTCGAGGGCGCTGTCGACCGTCTGGTCGGTCATCGTGCCGCCGTCCTCAGCTTCGGCGTCACGAGGATGGTCGCCACGTCGGCGAGGATGTTGAGGCCGACGTAGATGCCTGCCGCGAGCATGGTCACGGTCTGGACCACCGGCATGTCGCGGTTGCCGACCGCCTCGACGAGCGCGGCGCCGATGCCCGGATAGGAGAAGACGAACTCCACCACCACGACGCCGCCGGCGAGATAGGCCAGCTGCAGCGCCGTGACCTGGATGGCGGGCACGATCGCGTTCGGAACCGCGTGGCGCCAGATGACGGTCCGCCTCGGCAGCCCTTTCAACGTGGCCATGGTCACGTACTCGCTCTCGAGCACCTCGACCATGGAGCCGCGCATGATGCGGCTGATGTAGGGCACGACCGCGAGCACGAGCGTCGCAGCAGGCAGCACCACCACCTTCGGGTCGTCCCACGCCTTCTCACCCGGGCCCAGCAGGGACACCGCGGGGAAGGCATGAAACACCTCCGTCGCGAACAGCAGGATCAGCGCGATGCCGATCACGAACTCGGGCAGCGAGGCGAGGATCAGCGAGCCGGTCGAGACGATGTGGTCGGGCGCACGATCGCGGCGCATCGCAGTCCAGACCCCGACGAAGATCGACAGCGGCACCGCCACGACGGCCGAGACCACGACCAGGAACAGCGAGTTGCCCACGCGGTCGGACAGGAGCTCGCTGACCGGCTGCTGAGTCGCCGCCGAGTTGCCGAGGTCGCCGGTCAGGATCCCCCCGAGCCACTTGAGGTATTGCGTGACCACCGGCTCGTCCAGGTGCAGCTGATCGCGCAGCGCGGCCAGGCGCTCCGGCGTCGCCTCGCGGCCCAGGATCGCCTGCGCCGCATCGCCCGGCAGGGCCAGTGTCGCCGCGAATACGAGTAGCGACACGAGCCACAGGGTCAGTAGCCCAAGGGCGAGGCGGCGCAGGATAAGCCTGGTCAACATCGCTTACTTGAGGAAGCCCACGGAGCGCAGCTGGTAGTTACCGAGCGTGAATCCCGACTTCGCCTCCTGAATCCCCCCGATCTTCGAGCTGTGGGCGTCCACCGAGTTCGAGAAGTACGGGATGATGTAGCCGCCCTTGTCGTACTCGAGCTTCTGCGCCTCCTTCAGCAGTTCGCAGCGCTTGTCCTCGTCGAGCTCGCCGCGCGCCTGGCGGATCAGGCTCTGGAACTCCTTGTCGTCCCAGTGCGTCTCGTTGAAGGGCGAGTCCGGCAGACTTCCCTGCGCGACCTGGGTCAGATACGTGCGCGTGGCCCAGAAGTCCTGCGCAAACGGCCACGACAGGTAGTTGTCGCCGTAGAAGGTGCCCGTGTCGACCTTGCGGACCTTCACCTCGACGCCCGCGCCCTTCGCCTGCTCGGCGAACACCTGCGCGGCCTCGACCACGCCGCGGAAAATGTCGCCGGTGACCAGCTCCACGCGCAGATCACTCTGCCCTGCCTGCTTCAGCAGCGACTTGGCCTGCTCCAGGTCCTGCTTACGCTGCGGCAGGTCCTTGGCATAGCAGTCGTCGTACGGCGCGTACAGGTCGTTGGCGATCCGGCCCTGGCCGCTCAGGACCTGCTGCACCATCTGATCGCGGTCGACGAGGAGGCGCATGGCCTGGCGCACCCTGTTGTCCTTGAACGGATCGGCATCGACGCGCATCGTGAACGGCTGCCAGGACCCGGTCTCCGAGATCACCACCTTGAGGTTCCCGTTGCCCTGGAGGCTCGAGACCTGGCTGAACGGCACGTTGTTGATCGCCTCGACCTGCCCGCCGACGAGCGCGTTCACCTTCGCCGTCGGCTCGGTGAAGTCGATGATCACCAGCTCGTCGACATAGGGCTCGCCCTTGCGCCAGTAGTTCGGGAAGCGCACGAACGTGCTCTGCTCGCCCGGCTTGAGACTCTTGTACTTGAACGCGCCAGTGCCGACCGGGTTCTTCGGGTCGAAGTCCGTGGGCACGATGTTGTTGAAGTACTGCCCGAGATCCTCGGGGAAGCTCGAGTTGGCGAACTTGAGCGGGATGCGCACCGTCCGCGCGTCCATCTTCTTGAGCCCCTTGGCGTCGACGTAGCCAATCGACGCGGCGCCGACCTTCGGGTCCTTCGGGTCGAGGATCCGCTGGAGCGAGAAGATCACGTCGTCGGCGGTCACGGTCTTGCCGTTGTGGAACTCGAGATCCGGCTTCAGCCGAACGGTCCACGTGTCCGCCTTGCCCTTCTCGGCCTCGAGTGATTCGGCGAGGACCATCTCGAGCTTGGTGAAGGCGGCGTTCCGCACGGCGAGCGGCTCGAAGAGTTGCCACGTGCGCATGATGTCGGGATCTGAGGTTGGCTTCTGGCCGTCCACGGTGTCCTCCGCGCCGCCTCCCGTCGCTCCGATGCGGAGAGTGCCGCCCGGCCGAAAGTCCCCGGGCTGCGCCTGCGGTGCGGGCGCCCCGTTATTGGCGCTGTCGTCGTCTCCGCCGAAGCATCCAGCGAGCGCGCCTCCGGCTCCCAACGCCAACCCGCCTGCGGCACCGGCTCGGATCACCTGCCGACGCGTTAGCTCCTCATCAAGCCAGACCATGCTCCCTCCCAACTGTTTGGTTCATATTTGAAGGTCCTCGCGGTGTGGTCAAGTCCCGCGGGCGGAGCCCTCGCCGCTAGATTGCGCGGGTCATGGACGGGCGTCGCAGCAATGTGCTTCTGGTCATGGCCGACCAGCTCGCCGCGGGGTGGCTGCCCATCTACGGCCACGTCGCCGTGCATGCGCCGAATCTGACCGCGCTCGCGGAGGACGCGACGGTGTTCGAGAGCGCGTACTGCCCCGCACCGCTGTGCGCGCCGTCGCGCGCGGGACTGCTGTCCGCTCGGCTGCCATCCCGCAACGGCGTCTTCGACAACGCCGCCGAGATGCCCGCCGCGGTCCCGACCTTCACCCACCAGCTGCGCGCCGCCGGCTACTACACGGGGCTCGTCGGGAAGATGCACTTCGTCGGGCCCGACCAGCTCCACGGCTTCGAGGAGCGCCTCACCGCGGACATCTATCCCGGCGACCTCGACTGGACCCCGGACTGGCGGCTGCCTGCGGAAGAGCAGCTCCCCTGGTACCACACGATGGAGAGCGTGCTCGAGCCCGCGGTCTCGGTCGCGAGCATGCAGCAGGACTACGACGACGAGGTCGCCTTCCGCGCGGTCCGCAAGATCTTCGACCTGGCCCGGGAGGACTCCGGCCGGCCCTTCTTCCTCGTGGCGTCGTTCTCGAACCCGCACGACCCATGGGAGCTCCGCCGGCGCTACTGGGACCTGTACGACCGCGAGGCGATCGACCTGCCCGCCGTCCCGCGCATCCCGCTCGAGGAGGCCGATCCGCACAGCCGGCGGCTGCGGGCGATGTGCGGAGTCGACGAGGTGGACCTGACTCCCGACCAGCTGCGCGCGGCGCGGCACGGCTACTACGCGGGAATCAGCTACATGGACGAGCGGGTCGGCGAGGTGCTCACGGCGCTGCGGGACGCCGGCCTCGACGACGACACGATCGTCGTCTTCACCGCCGACCATGGCGAGATGCTCGGCGAGCGCGGCCTCTGGTACAAGATGTCGTTCTTCGAGCACTCTGCCCGTGTGCCGCTGCTCGTCCGCGTCCCTGGTGCCGGCTCTCCGCGACGTGTCGCCGAGCCGGTGTCCCAGGTCGACCTCGCGCCGAGCCTTCTCGAGCTCACGGGCAACCCGTGGCCGGACGAGCACGTCGAGCGGCTCGACGGGACGAGCCTGGCCGGGCTGATGAACGGCGATGCTGAGAGCCGCCCCGGACCCGTGCTCGCCGAGTATCTGGCCGAGGGCGTGAACGCCCCGGTCGTGATGGTCCGTCGCGGCCGCCACAAGCTGGTCGCGTGCCCGGGCGACCCGGACCAGCTCTACGACGTCGCCGCGGATCCGGCCGAGCTGGTCAACCTCGCCGGCGACCCGGATCACCGCGCCGTCCTCCAGGAGCTCCATGAGGAGGTGGCTCGCAACTGGGAGCTCGAGGAGCTCGAGCGCCGCGTCCTCGAGAGTCAGCGCGAGCGGAGGCTCGTCATGCAAGGGCTCGGGGAGGGCCGCGTCCGCTCGTGGGGATTCGACCCCGGCGCGGACGCCTCGCGCGGGTACGTCCGCGGCGGGGCGGACCTCTACGATCTGCAACGCCGGGCGCGGCTCGATGCGCCCGGTCCCTCTCCTCCTCGGTCCTGATCCCACGTGCTCGGTCCTTGACCTCGTCCTGTAGGTTGTCGACAATCTACACATGCCCGCACCGTCGCACAACTGGCGCCTAGGCTCAATCGACCGCGCCTCGACGACGGAGCAGGTTCTTCAGGAGCTGCGCGAAGCGATCATCGACGGGCGAATCCCGCAGGGAGAGGCGCTCCGCGAGATCCCGCTGGCCCAATCGTTCGGCACCGGGCGGAGCGCCGTGCGGGAGGCGATCAGGCAGCTGGTGCAGGAGGGCCTCGTGGACCACGAGCTCCACCGCGGCGCGTCGGTGCGCGTCATGTCGCTCGCGGACCGTCTGGACGTGTACGTCGCGCGCGAGGCGATCGAGGCCGGCGTCGCGCGGCTCGCGATCGAGGGCTCGCCGCCGCCGGACCTGTCGGCGCTTCGCGCCGCCCTCGACGACCTGCGGGCGCGGGCGCAGGGGCACGATCGCATCACCGACGATGTGATCGAGGCCGACATCCGGTTTCACGAGGAGCTCGTCCGGCTGGCCGAGAGCCCGCGCCTCACGCGCGCGCACGAAACGCTCATCGCCGAGACGCGCATGCTGCTGCGCCACCATCCGGCCTATCCATGGTCCGACTATGTGACGGACCACGAGCGGCTCGTCGACGCGATCGAGCGGCGCGACCCGCGCGCGCCGGACCACGTGATCGAGCATCTCCGGCTGTCCGCGCGGCTGATCGGCGACGAGCTCGAGCGCGGGGGCGATCAGGCGTAGAGCACGACATCCTCGCCCTCGACCAGCACCTCGTGACGTCTCAGGCGCGGCCGGCAGCGGTCACCGGCGGCATACGGGGGGCAGCCTGTGGACAGGTCGAACTCGAAGTTGTGCCAGGGGCAGACCACCGCGAACCGCTCGAGCGTCTCGTGCAGGCGGCGCTCGTCGGCGGTCCAGATGCGCTCCACCCGCCCCTCTGACAGGCGCGCACCCTGGTGCGGGCACATGTTCGGCACGGCCGCGAAGCTGTCGTCCCCGGTGCGCACCACGAGCAGCTCCCGCGACCCGGCCCGGACGACGCGGGAGTCGCCCGGGCGAAGCTCGCGCAGCCCGCACACGACATGACGCTTGCTCAAGCTCGCCTCACCGGAGCCGGTAGAAGTCGGCCGCGTTGTCGTACAGGATCTTGCGCCGGACATCCGCCGGGAAAGTCGGCGGTATCGCCCGGTCCGGCGCGTCGAAGTCCCAGTGCGGATAGTCCGTGGCGAACATCAGGAAGCGGTCCGTGCCGACCATCTCGAACATCCGGTACAGGTCGCGCGGGTCGTCCGGGTACTCCATGGGCTGCGACGAGAACCCGACGCTCTCCCGCACGTAGTCGCTCGGCATCCGCTTGACCCAGGGCACCTCGCGACGCAGGCTCCGGTAGTTCAGGTCGAGCCGCCAGAGCAGGCTGGGGAGCCACGTCCACCCGCCCTCGATCATCACGACCCGGAGGTCCGGGAGACGGTCGAACATCCCGTTGAAGACGAGCCCGATCAACTGCGACTGCCACACCTGCGATATCGCGGTGTGCCACTCGATGTAATAGGGCGGGAGCCCGACCGCGGTGTGGGTGTCGTTCGTCTGGTGGAAGGCGACCGCGAGCTCGTTCCGCACCGCCGCCTCGAACAGCGGCGTGTAGAAGTCCCGGCCGAACACGTCGCGTGAGCTCGCCGGAAGCATCACCTGGACGACCTGCTCGTTTCCGCCCAGCCTGTCGATCTCGCGCGCTGCTGCGTCCGGGTACTGGGCCGCGACCGCCATCGAGCCGAGCAAGCGCTCGTCCTTGCGCAGCCAGTTGTCGACCAGCCAGTCGTTGTACGCGCTTGCGAGCGCCACTGCGAACTCGGGCTGCACGCCGATGTCCGTCGGATGGAACAGCCCCGTGAGGATGGCGTGCTCGATCGGATACGCGTCGAGCACCTGCTCGCGCATCCGCTCGTAGCTCGACCCCGCCGGGGCGCCGCTGTCGAGGACTGCGTCGGCCCGAGCCAGCCCGCCGACCTGCGGGTACGAGTAGGGGAATCCGGGGAGACCCTGCCAGCCGTCCGGCATCGTGATCCGAGATCGCCACGGCTCGTCGAGGTACGGCGCCAGCTCCGCCACCGAGCTGAACATCTCGTGCACGTCGATGTCGATGACCGGCTCGCCCACGCGCTCGCGAGCCGCGACCTGGCGCTCCTGGGCGGCCGGGCCGCTCATGTCCCGGTCGGCTCCGCCACGAGTCCCTCCCAGATTAGGTCCACGCGCAAGTCACGATACCTCGCACGGTTATCTCGCAGGGAGGCGTCTTCACCCACTGGCAGGCATCCCGATCGCTCGTCCGGCGCGCTCGGGCCTCGGGAGGGTCGCGTGTGCGGCCGTGAGGTCGGCTATCCGCGTGAGGATCTCAGCGCCGGCGGGGTGCGCGCGCCCCTCGGCTGTGTCGACGTGGAGGAGCATCTGCTCCGCGGTTGCCAGGAGGGCGTCGTCGCCGGAGCGGTGCAGCTCATGGAACACGTGAAGGCGCTTCTCGTCGAACCCCAGCACCTGAGTCGTGACTTCCAGGCTGTCTCCGGCGAGCGCCTCGCCGACGTGCGACAGGTGCGTTTCCACGGTGTAGTAGCTCCCGCCCGCCGCGAGATAGGCCGCGTCGATCCCGAGGTAGCGCAACAGAGCGTCTGTGGTGTCGCCGAATACCTGGAGGTAGCGGCTCTCGTGCGCGTGGCCGTTGTAGTCGACCCACTCGGGCAGCACTTGCGCACTGTGCAGGCTCAGCGGGTGGGCGATGTCATCGCCGGCCGTCATCACTGCGTCGTGGCCGGCCTCCAAGAGCGTCCTCTCGTAGTCCGCGAGCACCGCGCCGGCGCCGACGCGGTGGGTGCGCAGCCCCTGCATGACCGCGACCAAGCAGTCATCGCGAAGCTGCTCGAGCTCGCGGATCGAGTGATCGCCGGCCTGCGCGTCCGACTGCTCGACGAGCTTCTCGATCAGCCCGTCGGACAGCTCCGGGACATCGGTG
>DASUYU010000200.1:0-3659 GCA_036377235.1 Thermoleophilaceae bacterium | reverse complement strand
CGCGGCATCGGCGGCGCGCTGCTGGAGCATCTGCTCGCTCACGGCACGCGACCGATCCTCGTGGGCACCTGGGCGGCCGCGGAGTGGGCCATCCGCTTCTACGAGCGGCACGGCTTCGAGTACGTCGGGCCCGAGCGGACGGCGGAGCTGCTGCGCGAGTACTGGGACATCCCGGACCGGCAGATCGAGACGTCCGTGGTGCTCGCGCGCTCGGCGCGTTGAGGTTCCGTTGACGGGCCGTTGAGGGCCGCCGCCTAGCTTGGCGGCCCAATGAGAGCCAAATTCACCCTGTCTCTCACCCTGCTCCTGCTGGCGGCGGCCGGGCCTGCGGCCGCCGCCCCGGGGGGCAGCGTGAAGATTCGCTCCGTCTCCGTCCCTCGCAGCGCCACCGCCGGCACAACCGTCAACGTGACCGTCAAGTTCTCGGGCAAGCGCCACGCCCACCGGCCGAAGCTGACGCTCTACCTGTCTTCGGATGCCAAACGGGACGGTCGGGATGTCCGGCTGAAGACCGGGGCAGGTCAGGCGAGCATCCCGGAAGATCAGGCGCTGGGTGACTACCGCGTCATCGCGTGCGCCGGCAAGGGCTGCGCCGCCTCGAAGAAGACGCTCACCGTGACGAAGACGCCCGTGGGCACCGCGCAGCTGGTGGACCAGGCCATCGCCGCAGGCAAGCTCAGTCCCGAGCAAGGGCTCGTCTACCGGGCGTTCGCGGCCTTCGGCGACCGTCGCCTACCGGCCGCGTACGTGGGGGACGACACCGCGCACGAGGACACCGTGATGCGCGAGGTGGCCGAGAGCTGGCCGAAGCTGTCCACCGCGCAGCGCAGGCAGGTCGAGCCGTTCTTCACGCCGCCCGCCGCGAAGGGCGGCGCCGCGTCGGCGAGCGCGGGCTTGACACCCGGCGCCCAGCCCGCCTGCCCCACCAGCAGGTACGCCCGCCGCGGCTGGCGGTCGGTCGCGGAGAAGGACGGCCATGTGCGCGTCTGGTGGTACTCGGCCAACCAGGCGCGCTTCGCCAAGCGGGCGCGCGCGATGCTTGCCGAGGCCGACGACAGCTGGCGGAAGCTGTGGCCCGTCTTCGGCCGCGACCCCGTCTCCGACGAGGGCGAGCGCTGCTTCCACGGCGGCGACGGCAAGCTCGACATCTACCTGCTCAACCGCCTCAAGGGCGACACGAAGGGCGAGGCGATCCCGTACCCCGGCTCGTGCTCGCACGCCGCGCCGTACATCGTCTTCTACGCCGGCGCCGAGCAGCCGACCCGCTGGGAGCTCGCGCACGAGCTCACGCACGCGTTCCAGTTCGCATTCCCGTTGATGTCGTGCTCGAGCTTCGCGCACCTGGACGAGGCGGTCGCCACATGGGGCGGCCAGTACGTCTATCCGCGCGACGACCGCGAACACGAGTTCAAGTGGTTCATGAAGGAGCCGCTCACCCCGCTGAAGGACGCCTCGTACGACGGCTGGGTGTTCCCGTACGCGCTCGAGCAGCTCGTCGGGCCGGGCGTCATGCAGCGCATCTACGAGCAGGGCGCGAGCCACACGGCCATGGCTTCAATCGAAGCGGGTGTGCCTGGCGGCCTGGCGAAGGTCTACCCGGAGTTCGCGAAGCTCGCCTGGAACCACGATCCGGTGAAGCCGAGCTTCTGGGAGTGGGACGGGTTCGACCCGGTCCCCGAGGACACCGGCGGCGAGATCGTGCCGGAGCAGGTGAGCCTGGGCGCGGCCGGGCAGAGCGAGGTGGACCTCACGCTGCCGCAGATGCCGCTCTCACGCGCCTACAAGCACCTGAAGTTCGGGCCCGAGGTCCGGGACGTGATCGTCCAGACGCCGTACGACGCCGACCTGCACGCGGAAGCGCTCGTGAAGCTCCGCGACGGGACGTCGACGACGGTGGATCTCGCGAAGCGGCGCGGCGCGGTCTTCTGCCCGCAGGTGGCGAGCCAGCAGGTCGCGGAGATGGTGCTGGTGGTGTCCGACACCTCGACCTACCGCCAGATGCCGCAGGACAAGCCGATCCGCGTGCTCGCGAACAACTTCGGCTGCGCGCGCTACGCCGGGTCGGGATCGGGCGTGGAGCACGTGCACGGCTCGGGCCACAACACGACCGAGAAGTGGACGGTGACGAACCTGGTCTACAAGCGCGAGTTCAGCGGCGAGGACGACCCCACCCTCCACTACGCGCTCACCGGCGGAACCGTCCAGTGGAGCTACAGCGGCACCTACTACGACTGCACCGTGTCCGCGGGACCGGTGACGTTCCAGCTGCCGCCGGCAGACAAGTCGGGCGGCCAGATGCAGATCTCGACGTTCCTCGGTCAGAAGAGCGGCCGGCGCTACTTCCTCAGCACCCCCGACCTGCCCGTGGTCCAGGGCACGGAGGTGTGCCCGTACGGAACGTACGTCTGGAACGTGAAGCCGCACAAGATCCTCGAGACCTGGAACTGGCCGACGCGCGACTTCGACGTGCCGGGCAACGGCATCATCGACGGCACCAACTCGGGCGACGAGGCCTCGGGCGGCTACCGCGACGTGGAGTTCCACTGGCACCTGGAGCCCCAGTGATCTCAGGCCACCGGCGGCGGCTCGCCCTCGGCGCTCGCCGCGAGCTCCGGGTCCCAGCCGCACACCGCGCAGGCGTGCCTGAACGTCCAGCGGGCGAACTCGAGCCCGGTGGCGTGCGGGTCGTCGCTCGCGAGGACGTCCTCCCAGTCGAGCAGGAACAGGCCCATCTCCGCGTGCCAGTAGGCGGCCTCCGGTGACGGCTTTCCCTGCGCGAAGTCCGCCGGCGCCGGGTGCGCGTACGAGAAGTACGCCGGCTTGGCGATGCGCGCGTCGCCCGGCCACCAGCCGACCGTCACGTCCTTCGCGTTCATCGAGTTCCGCATGATGAAGTCGTCGGACGGCGGGTCGGCCTCGTCGCCTGCGAACAGGTTGACGGCGAGGTCGAAGGATCCCCACCAGGCGTTCACCGGCGTGGAGCGCCCCCGGTACGGCGCGCGGTACTCGGCCAGGACGAGCGCGGCGCGGGTGGCGGCGTCGAAGTAGCCCGCGACGGAGTCCTCGTCATAGGTCGCGTGCTCGGCGTCCTCGTCGAGTGGGACGGTCCAGTCCACCTCCTGGGGGGTTGGGTTGATCCGGATCTCGCCCGCGAGGCGGCGCGCGCCGTCCAGCAGCTCGCGCGTGACCTCGCCCACGGGGCGGTCCGGCGTCAGCCGCACGCGCTCGGCGCGGCCGTCGCTGTGCTCGGCAAACGCCTCGTGACGATGCAGGTCGAGACCGGCCACGAACGCGCCCGACCCGTCCGGCGCGGGCAGCGGCCGCGTCTCCCAGCCGCGCGCGGTGAGCCTCAGCGCGGCGTGTTGGAGCTGCGGCTCGTGCGGCGCGAGCGCCACGCACAGCTTCCCAAGCACCTGGGTGTGCGCGTGCAGCGTGTCGCAGGTGTCCTTCCACGCGGCGTACGGGCCTAGCGGCGCGACCATGCGTCCGGCGCGTCGATAAGGCGCTTCATGTGTCCAGGCATCCGCCCGGCCACCACATCCGCCAGCGTGAGCTCGTCCACCACACTTCGAAGGCTAGCCCTCACGGCGATCCAGACCGTCTGGAGGTGCTCCGCCGCGCCCTCGTAGTCGAGGTCCTCGGGCGCCTCGCCGCGCACC
>DASUYU010000199.1:0-11797 GCA_036377235.1 Thermoleophilaceae bacterium | reverse complement strand
CGTACTCCGGCGCGGCGGCGAACCGCATCCCCTCGCGCTCCACGGCCTCCCGCCAGCGCGACCACGTCTCGAGCGTCACCTCGTGCCCTCGCCGCGCCAGCTCGGCGCCCAGGGCGATCGCCGGGAACGCGTGCCCCGGATCGCCGAACGCCGCTACGAGGAAGCGGCGGCTCAGAGCATCTCCGCCAGCTCGCGGGCCATCCGCCGCCTGTCCGCCGGGTCCACCGCGACCGGCGCGGCGATCAGCGTGCCCACGCCGGCGTCGCGGTACACGGACAGCCGCTCGCGGACGCGATCGCGCGGGCCCACCAGCGCCACGGTGTCGATCAGCTCCGGCGGGATCGCCGCGGCGGCCTCGTCCTTCCTGCCGTCGAGATACAGCTCCTGGATCTCGCGGGCGGCGTCCTCGAACCCGTATCGCTGCACGAGCTGGTTGTAGAAGTTCTTGTCGCGCGAGCCCATCCCGCCCACGTACAGGGCGATGAAGTGGCGCATCAGGTCCCGGGCGCGGTCCACGTCGTCGTCGATCGCCACGTTCACGGTTGGCGCGATGTCGAAGTCCGGCGCCAGCTCGCGGCCCGCCCTCGCCGCGCCCTCCGACAGGAGCGCGCGCGACTCGTCCACGTGCTCCGGCGAGAAGAACACCGGGAGCCAGCCGTCCGCGATCTCGCCCGTGAGCTTCATGTTGTTCGGCCCGATCGCCGCGATGTAGATCGGCATCCGCTCCTGCACCGGCGCGATCATGAGCTTCAGCGCCTTGCCCGGCCCGTCCGGCAGCGGCAGCTGGTACGCCTCGCCCGAGTACACCACACGCTCGCGCGCGAGCGCCATCCGCAGGATCTCCACGTACTCGCGCGTCCGCGCGAGCTGCTTGGCGAACCGCTCCCCGTGCCACCCCTCGGCCACCTGCGGCCCCGAGGTGCCGATCCCGAGCAGCATCCGCCCGCCGGACAGCTGGTCGAGCGTGGCCGCCGTCATCGCGGTCATCGCCGGCGAGCGGCCCGGCATCTGGAAGATCGCCGAGCCGATCCGGATCTGCTTCGTCTGGGCCGCCAGCCACGCGAGCACGGTCGCCGCGTCCGAGCCGTACGCCTCCGCGGCCCACACCGAGTGGTACCCGGCGGCGTCGGCCTCCTGGACCAGCTCGAGCTGGTCCGAGGCGTTCATGCCGAGGCCCCAGTAGCCCACGTTCAGGCCGAGCCGCACTGAAAGTCTCCTCTCGTCACTTGCATCGTCCGGGGGGTGGACGATCCTATGTAACGAGCCATGCGCCGCAGCCGCCCCGCACGCGACCTCCGTACCGCGATCGACTGTCTCCCGCTGAAGACCCGCAGGGCGATGCTCGGCGGCGTCGAGTCGAATCGCATCATCGTCGGCGCCTACACGGACCGCTCCGGCGGCGTGTGCCCGATGCTCGCCGCTCATCGCAACGGCGGCCGCACGAGCCTCGCAAGCTTCGCGCGCGCATGGGACCGCTACACCGGGGTGCGGGGGCGCCGGCCGCGCCCGGCCACCGAGCGCGAGCTCACCACGCTGACGACGATGCTCGAGGCGAGCATCGCGCTCGACGAGATGCCCACGGTGTCCGAGGTCGTGCGCGAGGCCAAGGCGACGCGGGAGAAGCGGCTGCGCGTGTTCCGGCGCTTCGACGAATACGAGCGCGCGGTCGCGGAGCTGGCGACGATCAGAGCTCTGAATCCGACGGGCGAACGAACTGAAGCTCAGGAATCACGCAGTTACGTGACGTCCTGAGGAGGAAGCGGATCGCCTCCGCGATGTCCTCCGGCTGGATCATCTCGTCCTTCGGCACCTGACCCTCGACCCAATCGGTCATCGGTGTGGCCACGAAGCCGGGGCAGATCGCCGTGACCTGGATCCCGTCCTGCGACAGCTCCTTGTGGAGCGCCTGGCTCAGACCGACCACGCCGAACTTCGTGGCCGAGTAGGCGGCCAGCCAGCCCTGCCCGTGCTTGCCGGCGATCGACGCCGTGTTCGCCATCAGCGCCTTGCCGTGCTCGGCGCCGGCCTCCTTCAGCAGCGGGATCGTCTCGCGCGCGAGCAGGTAGACCGCGCGCAGGTTCACATTGAGCTGGAGATCGAGCTTCTTCGTATCGGCGTCCGCCACGGCGCCGCCGATGCCGATGCCCGCGTTGTTGATCAGCACGTCGAGGCGGCCGGCGCGGTCGCGGTGCGCCGCCACCAGCTTCTTGATCTCCTCCTCGTCCGCCATGTTGGCGGGCACGGCCTCCACGTCGAAGCCCTCGCCGCGCAGCTCCTCGGCGGCAGCCTCGAGCTTGTCGGGGCGCCGGGCCGAGATTGTCAGGCCGTAGCCGTCCTGCCCCAGCGCCCGCGCGATGGCGAGGCCGATTCCGCTGGATCCTCCGGTTATGAGTGCCGCTCGCTCCATTGGCGCGAGCACTCTATCTGCGTTCTCTAGCCTCCCGCCGCGTGAGGATTCGGATCGCGATCGTGGCGCTCGCGCTGCCGGCGCTTGTCGTCGCCGCCGCGGGCTGCGGAGGCGACGACTCCAGCGACCAGCCGGCACCGCCCCCCGCGCGCGCCCAGGATTTCCCGGCTGTTAAGGGCCAGACCCTTCGTCAGCTGTTGACAAAGCTCGGCAGCGGCCCCGTGCTGGCGCCGTCGGGCGCCGAGTTCCGCACCGGTCCCCACGAGCGCGTCGGCTTCGCCCTGTTCCGGCGCGATCGCTCGCAGATCACCAACGCCAGCGTTGCCGTGTACGTGGCGCCCGCCGGGGGCGGCCCGGCCAAGGGCCCGTACCTCGCGCGCTACGAGGACCTGTCCGTGAAGCCGCAGTTCCAGAGCCGCCAGACGGCGACCGACCCGAACGCGGCCAAGTCGATCTACACCGCGCACATCCCATTCCCGAAGCCGGGGCGCTACGAGATGCTCGGCATCGCGAAGCAGGGCGGCAAGCTGGCGGCGGCCACGCTTCCGCAGGCGGGCATCGTGGTGAAGAAGGCCGCGGACGACCCGATCCCGGCCGTGGGCACCGCGCCGCCGCGCATCCACACGCCGACGGTCACGGACGTGGGCGGCAACACCGCCGCGATCGACACCCGGCTCCCGCCGGACTCGATGCACGACGTGGACTTCGCGGACGTGCTCGGCAAGAAGCCCGTGATGCTCATCTTCGCCACCCCGCAGCTGTGTCAGAGCCGCGTGTGCGGACCGGTGGTGGACCTCGCGGAGCAGGTGAAGGCGAACGCGTCGAACTCCGACGTCGCCTTCATCCACATGGAGGTGTTCCGGGACAACCGGATCGACAAGGGCATCCGGCCGCAGATGGCCGCCTTCCACCTGCAGACGGAGCCGTGGCTGTTCACCTTCGACAAGCAGGGCAAGGTGGCCGCGCGGATCGAGGGCGCGTTCTCGGAGCGCGAGCTCGACGAGGCGATCGCGAAGGCGAAGGCCGGCTAGCGCCGGACGGCCTTGCGCTTGGCCGCCTTGAGGGTGGCCTTCTTGGTGTATGGAGTGGAGGTTCCGCCGGCGGCGGGGCTGACGTTCAGGCGCACCTTCACGACGGCACGGTGCTGCTTCCGAAGGATCTGCTTGAGCCCCCGCTGCGCCTTCTTCGAGATCTTCAGCCGGATCCGCGCGGGCCGGTTCGGGGTGGTGAGCATGGCGGTGCGCACGCGGCTCTTCGCGGCCTTCCTGCCGCGCTTCGGCTTGGGGAGCTGGGCCTGGGCCGAGATGCGGCAGGCGATGTTGCAGGTCGCGGTCACGTCGAGGATGCGGCGCTTGACGAGCTTCTTCGAGTTCAGCTTGAACGTGGCCACCGGCTGCTCGCTCGGGCCGGGCCCGCCGCCGGACGTGGTGGCGTTCCAGGCGTAGCGAACCGTGAGCCCCGAGCCGGCGAAGGCGTTGTTCATGTCGGGGAGCGAGGCGGTGAACCGGAAGGTGCGCGTCTCGCGCGCCCCGATGGCGCCGAGCGGGCGGCTGCCGAGCCCGCCGAGCTGGCCGGAGAAGACGGGGATGGAGCTGCCGCCCGTCACGTCGGTGATGTCGAGCGTCACGACGTTCGAGAGCCGGCCGCCGCCCGGACCGGGGTTGTCGCTCACGTCGAGCTGCTGGAGCGTGAGCTCACCCGGCAGGGTCCCGCCGTTCGTGAGCTGCACGGTGCCTGTGACAGAGCGTCCCGGAGCGAGCCCGCTCGCCTGGAAGATGGCCTGGCCGTCGGCCGAGTTCGACAGCCGGAGGTCACCGGTGGCCTGGGTGAGTACCGCCTGAGGCGGCCGCTCCGGCCTGGCCGCGCCCGCACCGGCGCACGCGACAGCCACCGCGAGAACCGCGGCAAGCGAAAGCAGCCGGGATACGGAAAAGCCCTTCATCACCCGTGTGCGGGATATATCGGCCTGCCAGGGCCAAAATGAAGCCGACGCCCAAGGTTGGGTCCCGTCACGGTCGGGGTAGTCGCGGGGCATGGAGACAACCGAGCCAAGCCTTGCTCGTCCGCCTGTCGTCAGTCAGACCGAATGGGATGCGGCTCGGACGGCTCTGCTCGAGCGCGAGCGGGATGTCGCCGCCGCGATGCACGAGCTTGCCGCCGCACGGAAGCGCATGCCGATGGTGCGGGTGGAGCGCGACTACGTCTTCGAGGGTCCTGACGGGCGGCGTTCCCTTGCAGAGTTGTTCGACGGCCGCAGCCAGCTGATCCTCTACAGGTTCTTCTTCGATGCGGGTGTCGACGGCTGGCCCGATGCCGGGTGCATCGGATGCTCGTCCTTCGCCGACGGCATCCCCGAGCTCGGCCTACTTCACTCCCGCGACATCACCTTCGCCATGGCCTCGTCGGCACCCCGGGCGAACCTGCGGCGCTACGCCGAGCGCATGGGCTGGACCGGCGTGCCCTGGTACACGATCTGCACCGAGCGGTTCTCGGCTGACTTTGGCGTCGACGAGTGGTTCGGCCTCAATGTCTTCCTGCGTGACGGCGAGGACGTGTACCGCACCTACTTCCTCCAGCACGGGGCGATGGTCCAGTTCATCGGCAGCCTCTGGAGCCTGTGGTCGCTCACGCCTTACGGCGGCCAGTCCGAGGGCGAGGACTTGCCGGAGGGCTGGCCGCGCGCGCCGGACTCGTTCTGGTTCCGCCGCCACGACGAGTTCGACGAGCCGCCGCCGTCGGCCCGGCGGTGATCTAGCCCGCCGTGAGCGTCTCCACCTTCGTCGCGGTGATCGAGGGCTTGTTGAAGTACGCGTAGGTCTGGGTGCCCATGCAGCGGAGCGCCGCCTTGCCGCCGGGCGCGGGGACGGTGCCCGCCCCGTTCAGGGCGATCATGCCGCGCGCGCCTCCGGCCGGAGAGAGCTTGAGCGGCACCATCTCGGCGATCGCCGTGCCGCCCAGCTCGAGCTGGCAGGCTGCGAACGCGGTCACCTGGCCGGACTCGTTCTCCGCCGTGACGTTCGCCTGCACGACCCAGTTCCCGGCCGGCAGGTCGATCGCGACCACGTCGGTGAAGGTGCCGGGAAATTGGAGGACGGTGCCGGGAGTCTTGAACACGGCGTCGCTCGGACCGCGGGGTCCGGTCTTCCCCGTGTCGCCGGCCGGACCCGCGGGCCCCGGTCGCGCGGAGGCGGTCTTCGCGAGCTTGGCGCGCGCCCGCTTCGAGAGATCCTTGAGCTGGATCGTGCCGTTCTTGATCTGCTTGCTGGTGATGACCGACGCGGCCACAGCGGACCCGCCCGTCGCAAGGACGAGCGCGAGCACGGCAACGACCATCGAGCCCGAGGGCCTTCTCCGCATGCACGACTTGATCGCGTTCATGGGGCAAGACTCGGCCGCCGCGGGTCGGCGAGCAATGCGGCAAGCCGACGGCTTCCCGTCGGATAGCCGCCAACCGTGCGGGTGGCGTTCCCGAGCTCAGCGTTGGCGCGGTTCGGGAGTCCAAGGCCGCAGGCGAGGCCACCAGGCAGGCACGGCGCGCCGGTACGCCGCGTACTCCTCGCCATAGCGCGCGCTCAGCGTCGGCTCTTCGTAGCTCCACACGAAGGTGGCGACGACGACCCCGAACGCGGCCGCGTACGCGAGCAGGACCGGGCGTCCGAGAACGAGTGCCTGTCCCACGATCGTTGCGCCGACGGCGAGGTACATGGGATTGCGCACATGGCGATACAGGCCGCCGACCACAAGCCGCTCGGTGGGCGCCGTCGGTGCCGGCGTCCCACGCCCCTCGAAGACGAAGCGGCCGAACGCATGCAGGAGGGCGCCGGTGCCGAGAGCGATCAGAGCCGCGCCGAGTACGACGACGGCAGTCGGCGGATTCGAGGAGTCCCAGCCGGTCAGCAGCCACGGCACGAGGCCGGCCACCACGCCGGGCGCCACGAGGAGGAACAGGACGCTGCCGAATGCGGCCTGAGATCTGCGCACGCGGCGAGCGTATGCCCCAAGCGGCGGAATAGGGTGGGCTGACGGCTCTACAAGCCAGGCAAAGCCCGGAGGGTGATATGTCTCAGCCGCTCGTCTATGTCGATTGCTCCGAGGTGCGTGAGGGAGCACTCGAGCCGCTGAGGGACGCGATCCGGGGCTGGCTGACTTCATCGAGGAGAACGAGCCCCAGCTGATCTGGTACAGCGCCTACTTCAGCGAGGACGGCGTGACAAGCTGGGCGCGCTCGGCTCCGGCGACGTGATCGTTCACCGCCCGCATGCGGGGTTCAACCGGTTCCGATCCCCTCGCCACCCCTAACCCCTCGACTCGGCGAGCGCGTCGGCGGCAGCACGGGCCTCGTCGATGTCGACAACGGTAAGGCGCGCGATCAAACCTCCCGCCCAGACGTAGATCCATCCCTCTCTCTGCCGAACGTGACCGGCGCTGCCCGTAGGCCGACCCTCTTGGAGGACCACAGCGAACACAACTCCGTTGCCGAGGTCGTGGACCTCCTCGAGCTTGAACTCCAATTCCTCATACATGCCGAACCAGCCCTCAACGAAGGCACGAATCGCCGCTTGACCTTCGAAGATGTCCCCCAACCCCCGCCCCTCAAGGACCCCATCCACAGCAAAGGTGCTCATCACCGCATCGATGTCACGGCGATTCCCAGCCTCAAACTGCCTGCGCACACGCTCCACCAGCTCGGAGGTCGTGGACTCCTCGGGCATGACCCGCTGAGTATCGCGCAGGGCGGCGGAGCGGTCAGCAAACCATCGCTCGCGGACGACCTTGCCGTCGCGGAACTAACGACACTCGAGTAGTCGAACACGACTTCGACACCGCTCATTCGTCCACGTAAAGGCGCTGGGTTATGAATTCCCGTGCCCGGCGGGCTGGACGCGTTCCAAGACTTCGGTAATCGTCTGGCGGTTGGCTTCGGTCTCAGTGTCGGTTGTCTTCGTCATTTCTGCGTGGCAGCGCCCGGCGCGCCAAGGACGCCGTCGAGCCAGCTCTTGATCGCGGCCGCGACCTCCTGCCAGTCGGGCGCGACCATGTGCAGATGCGGCCGGCCCTCGAACTCGAGGTAGTCGGTCTTGGCCGGCGAGCGCTCATAGCGCTTGTATTGCGCCTTGGTCAGCGACGCGGGCACGGTGTGGTCCTCCTTCGCGCCGACGAGCAGCAGCGGCGCGCGGTCCTCGTTCTTGAAGTTCACCTCGGTTGGCGGGTGCAGATGGAAGTTCGCGAATCCGCCCTCGTAGAAGATCTGACCGGTCTCCGGGACCGCGTACTGCTCGTAGGCGGCGGCCGCATCCTCGTCGGAGAATGTGTTCACGAAGCCATAGGTGAACTCCTCGGGGGTCAGCGTCACGACGCCGTGCCACTTCGACGGATGGGCGAGTGCGGGCGCGGCCGACTTCAGCGTCGAGAACGGCAGCGCGAGGATCCCCTTGGGTGGCGCGGGGCTCATGGCCACCCCGGCGCGTCCGAGACCGCGGTCGAGCAGCAGCTCGACGAACAGCCCTCCGTATGAGTGCCCGATCAGCACCGGCGGCTGATCGAGATCGCGGATCAGCCGCTCGTAGTGATCGACGATCTCCTGCACCCCGAGGCCGGCCGACGCTTCGGCGGTCTCCCGCAGTTCCTCGACATCGCCGTGCTTGCGTGGCCACTCAGGCGCGGACACGGCGAAGCCGCACTTGCCGAAGTAGTCAGCGTAGGTCTCCCAGCTGCGCGCCGAGAGCCAGGCCCCGTGAATGAAGATCAGCGGGATCTGACCGTTTTCTGTGTCGCTTCCGGCGTTGCTCACGGTGACCTCGCTCAGTCGATTGGCATTGGCAGCAGCGTGCCCCCTCGACTGGCGGGTCGCGCCCGTCAGATCCCTGGTCGGCTCCTCGGTCTGCTCCTCATCCTGACGAGGGCGACAGCCGCGGCGTTAGGCGGAATTGTCCCACAGCAGCAAGCAGGTATTTGACGCGCGCGTGGCTCGGCTCTCCTGTCGTCGGTCGCCTACTCCGGCGGCCCGGCGGCTTCCAGCGCTTCGCCTCGGTCCAGGAACACCCGCACCTGCTCGATCTTGTCGTCCCGGATTCGCACCACGACGAACGTCGTCCACTCGACCCGGACCCCGCTGGCCGGACTGAGCCCACGCGACGCCAGCTCACAGAGCCAGACATCGCCGGCCTCGGTAGCAGTTCGGAGCTCGAACTCGGCACCGGCCGTGCCGCGCAGGTTCGCCATCCACTCCCGAATGCCGCGGTGGCCGCGAAAGCCGTGAACGGGCGCGTCCGGCATCTCAAACGGCTCGATGATCTGGCAGTCCTCAGCGAAACACGCGATCACCGCGTCGACGTCATCGCGATTGAAGGCATCGAGCATCTTGCGCATGACCTCGGGCCGGTCCTCCGACATCGCCCGCCCAGTATCCCGCTCGGTGATCGTCGTCTGCTGCCGCAGCTCGCGCATTGCGATAGCGCACAATCGATCAATGGCACCGCTGCATTGCGCGGAAAGCGGCAGCGCGTGCGGGGCGTCGTAGGGCTCCTGCTTGTCGTCGTAGGCGGTCTCTTACGGACCGGGCGGCAGGACGCTCGCTCGTCGGGCGAAGCGGCAGCGCGGGGTAGAGCTGTAGGGCGTTGGGCTACGACGCCAACACGACGAGTGACGTGGCCGGCAACCTGATCTGCCCGGAGCCCTCGAAGGCGTCGACCCGTTCCGCTATCTCGCCGCGAATGCGCTCCCGCTCGTCCTCGCCCAGTTGGCTGAGCACCATCGCGATTGCGCCGGCGGCGCTGTTGAGATACTCCCAGTAGTCGTCCATTCCTGCGAATCGGAAGCCGAACGCAACCTCTTCGATCGCGGGATCTGCGAAACCGGCTTCGGTAAAGACAAGGCGCAGGCGGTCATGGTCCGCGAGCGCGAAAATTCCGGGCGCGCCGGCTTCCGGCGGCGGGATGTGAGCACGCTGGTGGAGCACGCGCGACGGGAGCGCGGCCCACGGGTTCTGCTCGGGCGCGGCAAAGACCGCGCACGCCACCCGCCCGTCTGCTCGCAGGACGCGGCGCGTTTCTCTAAGCGCGGCGGCCACATCCGCCATGAGCATGTAGCCCCAGCGGCATAGGACACCGTCGACGGACTCGTCCGGGAGGTCGAGACGCTCGGCATCGAGGACGCGGCACTCGACGTTGTCGAGGCCGAGCTCATCTGCTCGGCGACTCGCAACCTCGACCATCGTGCCGGCGAAGTCGCTGACGATCACCAGCCCGTTCGGTCCAACGAGCGAAGCCGCGGAGAACCCGACGACTCCCGTGCCCGCCGCCAGCTCGAGGATCGCGTCCCCCGGAGACGGGTCGATCAGCGCGAGCATCTTTTCGGCTACGGGCCGAGCGACCTCTTCGAAGTAGGCGTGACGTTCGTCCCAGCCCGGCGCCATTGCTTCCCACACGGCGTGGCTCGCACGCCTGTAATCGGCCCTGTCCATACGCGCCCGAGCCTAACCAGCCCCGACCGCATCGACGAGGCCGCTCTCAGTTCCGGGTGAGTGCGAGCCTGCGCAGGGGTGAGCGTCGCCGCTCCCGCCACGGACGAGATTCAGCAGTCGCCAGCCTCAGCTTCAGCTCGCGCGTTCGCGGCGAAAGCAGCACTGCGCCGGCCGGCGGCTACCCCCGACGGGCCGAGTGTCGAGTTGGACGAACATGGCAGCGCGGCGACCAGGCGGACCACGCGGCGCCGCGCTGTCGCAATCAGGCACTAGCGCTACTCCGACTCGCGCTCGTCCGGTGCTCGTTCTCACGCATTGCGACACTCCGGCGCTTCACGCTCGCTGGGATCGCCACCAGGCGAACGGAGCAGCGCCGTGGTGCGGAAGACCGCCCCTGCTGCAGATGGGCGCCGAAACCTCACGCGAACGCGCGGTTGGTCTCCGGGAGGCAATGAAAAAGGAACACAAGCTCGCGCTGAAGCGCGATGCTACGTGCATGGGCGGCTACGGAAAGCGCACCGACCTGATCGTTCACCAGGAGGAGCCGTTCAACGCCGAGACGCCACTCGCTGCCCTGGGCGACCCGGTGACCGCCACGGACGCGTTCTACGTGCGCGGACACGGAACAGTGCCTGAGTTCGAGTACGCCGCCTGGCACCTCCATGTGGGCGGGCTCGTCGAGCGGGAGCTGGACCTTTCGCTCGCGACCCTGCAGGAGGCTTTCCAGCCGCACGAGGTGACCGCGACGCTGCAATGCGCCGGCAACCGGCGCGCCGGCCTTCTCGCCGTTCGCGACATCCCCGGCGAGGCACCGTGGGGACCCGGTGCGACAGGCACGGCAACATGGACGGGCGCGGCGTTGGCCGACGTGCTCGCGCTTGCCGGTCCGCTGCGCGAGGCGGCGTACGTTGGGTTCGAGGGGGCCGACCTTTGCCCGAGCGCGACGCCCCCGCAGCGGTTTGGCGGCTCGATCCCGCTCGACAAGGCGCGCCGTCCCGAGGTCCTGCTGGCCTGGGCGATGAACGGCGAGCCGCTTCAGCCCGTCCACGGCGCGCCGGTCCGGGTGGTCGTTCCCGGCTACATCGGCGCGCGAAGCGTGAAGTGGCTGAGGCGGATCGAGGCCCGGGCGCGGCCATGGCGCGGGTACTTCCAACACGTTGCCTACCGGCTCTTGCCGGAGGACGGGACGCCAGGGCCCGGCGTCGGAATGCCTCTCGGCTTGATCGCGCTCAATGCTGACGTGCTGCGCCCGGCCGACGGCGAGACAGTCTCGGCCGGCCCGGTGGACGTGTCCGGCTACGCGTTCGCCGGCGGCGAGCGGCACGTCGAGCGAGTCGACGTCTTGCTTGACGGCGGCCCGCGCTGGTCGCAGGCAGAACTGCTCGACGATCTGGGCCAGTGGGCGTGGCGTCACTGGCGTATGACGTTGCACTTGACCCCGGGAAACCATGAGATCGTCGCCCGCGCATGGGACTCATCAGCGGCCACGCAACCCGACGATGAGGCATCGCTGTGGAATCCCAAGGGCTACGTGAACAACGCCCGTCCGCGCATCCGGCTTCACGCTGTCGCCGAATCTGGCGATCGTCAAGCCTCATCGATGCCTGAGGGCGGCGTGGTTGCGCGCTGAGGGCGGCGCTTCCCCTATCGCCGAGGCGCGGGCGCGCCGCTAGAGCCGATCCCAGCTTCCCCTTTGAGGCAGACGCGATAGCCGAGCGCTAGGGATGCCGGCTCTCGCTTGTCGCGCAAAGCAGCACTCCCGGTACGAGCCACGCCGGTATTGAAAGCAGGCGGATGCAGCAGCGTGCCCTCGACCACTCAGAAGTGGTTCGTGTAGGACAGGAAACGCCACCCCTCGGGGGTCGCGAGCGTGTGATAGGTCGTCAGGGTGTCGCGAGCGACGTTGCCCTCTGCGTCGAGCGCGTGCC
>DASUYU010000198.1:0-6400 GCA_036377235.1 Thermoleophilaceae bacterium | reverse complement strand
AAGCCGCGTCCAGCTCCGGTGACCACCGCCACTCCCCGCATCGCGCGAGCTTATTCTGTGCGCCATGGCCATCGCGGACGTGAACGGACAGAAGCTGTACTACGAGGTCCATGGAGAGGGCGAGCCGCTCGTATGCGTGGCCGGCATCACCTGCGACACGATGGTCTGGATCCCGCAGGTCCAGGCCTTCTCGGCGGCGCACCGCACGGTGATATTCGACAACCGCGACGCCGGCCAGTCGTCGATGGCCGCGGGCGACTACGACGTCGCCGACATGGCGCAGGACGCGCTGGCGCTGGCCGACCACCTCGAGCTCGACACCTTCCACCTGCTCGGCGTGTCGATGGGCGGCACGATCGCGCAGGAGATGGCGCTTGCCGCTCCGGAGCGCGTGCGCACGCTCACGCTCGCGGTCACGTGGCCGGGTGGCGGCGCCTACTTCCGCCGGTCGGCCGAGGTCTGGAGCGCCCGCGTTGCCCAGATCAGCTACGAGCAGCACGTGGACGAGCTCATGCTGCTGAACCACTCCGAGGGCTTCTACGAGCAGCCCGAGATGGTCGAGTTCATCCGCACGGCCATTCTGAACAATCCGCACCCGCAGCCGCCCGAGGCGTTCGCGCGCCAGGTCCACGCGTCGAGCCGGCACGAAGCCCGCGACCGGCTCGGCTCGCTCAAGATGCCCACGCAGGTGATCGGCGGTGAGTACGACATCCTGATCCCGGTGTGGAAGTCCCGCGAGCTCGCCTCGCTCATCTCGGACGCCAGGCTCACGATCCTGCCCGGGGCACCGCACGGGCTGTCGGTCGAGCGCGCCGACGAGTTCAACGCCCTCGTGCTCGACTTCATACGGGAGGCGGCCGCTACGTCTGCGGCGTAGCGATCGCCGTGACCGCGGAATCCACGTCCTCGCGCACCGGGGCGGCGCGGTCGAACTCCACGATCTGAAGCACGCGCGAGACCGGCCTGCCCTCGGGCGCGACCACGACCAGCTGCTGGCGGTGGCTGCCCACCTGACGCGCGAGCCCGAACAGCATCGAGACGCCGCTCGAGTCCATGAACTCGAGCCCGGACATGTCCACGACCACGCCGCGGGCAGAGCTCGGCACCGCCTCCGCGATCTTCCGGCCGGTGGACTCGGCCACCGAGATGTCCAGCTCTCCGGTGAGCCGCGCGACGACCACGTCGTCCTTCTGCTCGATCTCCACCTGAGTCAAGTCGCTCAAGAGGCATCCCCTTCCCGCTGCCCAAGCCGGCGCCTGAGGCTGACCGTTGTTCCCTGTTCCCCCGGTTGTACCGCAACGGTATCCATCAGGGTCCGCATCAGCTCGAGTCCCCTGCCGTGGTCGTCCTCGCGCTCCGACCGCCAGCTGCCCTGATCGTGCACCGCGATCTCGACCAGGCTGCCCTCGCGCTGGCCCGACACCTCGAACGGGGCGCCGTTCGAGGTGCCCGCGTGCTCGATCGCGTTCGTGGCCGCCTCCCCGCAGGCGGTGGTGATCTCGGCGATCTCGATGTCGTCCGCGCCGGCGTGCGCGAGCCAGCGGCGGAGCATGCTGCGGATCGGCGCGAGTGACTCCGGCTCGGCGGGGAACTCGGCGCTGAACTTCTCCGGCACCGGGAGGTTGAAGAGCGTCAGGAGCGCCACGTCGTCCGCCGCGCCCCCCGCCGGTACCAGCGTGGCGAGGAGGTGGTCGAGCAGCCCCTGCGGGTTGTCCGGCGCGTCGCGCACCGTCGCCCTGAGCAGCTCGAGACCGCTGTCGAGGTGTTCGCCGGGCCGCTCGATCAGCCCGTCGGTGTAGAGCAGCAGCGCGTCGCCCGGGTCGAGCCGCGCGGTGGCCTCCTCATAGGTGGGGAACGGCAGCACCCCGAGCGGCACCGACCCCGGGCCCTCGAGGAAGCGCGCCTCGCCGCGCGACATCACGAGCGGCGGCGGGTGCCCGGCGTTCACCCACCGGACGGTGCTCGCCGCGGGATCGACGATCAGGTACAGCATCGTCGCCATCTGGCTCTCCTCGGCCTCCGTCCACAGCAGCCGGTTGAGCCGCTCCACCACCCGGCCGCCGTCGTGCCCCTCGAGCACGTACGCCCTGAGCGCGCTCCGGAGCCGCCCGACCATCGACGCGCCGGCGAGGCCTTTGCCGGCCACGTCGCCCATGACGAGTCCCACGGCGCCGCCCGCGATCGGGATCACGTCGTACCAGTCTCCGCCCACCTCGGCCTCCGACGCCGCTGGCAGGTAGCGCGCGGCCACCTCGAGCCCGGGCAGATCGGGGAGGCGGTCGGGCAGGAGGCTGCGCTGGAGCGTCTCGGCGATCCGGTGCTCGCGCTCGTACACACGCGCATGGGCGATCGCGAGCCCGACCCGCTCGCCCGCGAGCCGGAGGAGCGTGAGGTCCTCGCCCCCGAACTCGCGCGGCGGCTCGGCTCCGGCCACGAGCACGCCGATCACCTCGTCGTCGGCGAGCAGGGGCACGCCGATCAGCGCGTCCGCCTGGGCCAGCATCGCCTCGCCGGACTCGGCCACCCAGATGGCGAACTCGTGACCCACGGCCCCGCCCCCCGGGCTGGACGCGCCGGCGCTGAGCCGCCCGCCCTCGTCCGCGAGGTAGATCGCCGCCGCGTCGGCGGCGAGCACCCCCCGCACCTGGGTCACCAGATCGCGCAGGATGCCCTCCAGGGTGCGGTGCGCCAGCGCCGCGTCCACCAGCGCCTGCATGCCGCTGACCATCTCGGCCACGCGCTCGGCCTCGGCGCGCGCGGCCTGCTCGCGCAGCAGCGCCTCACGCTCGGCCTGCCGGCGCAGGCGTTCCGTCGTGTCGGTGATGAACCCGGAGGCGAACACCTCGCCGCGCTCCTCGACCCGCGAGACGGTGGCTTCCCCCGGGAACCGGCGGCCGTCGCGGCGAACCAGCTCGACCTCGTAGGTCTCGGTGGCGAGCGGGTCGTTCCTGTCCACCAGCGCCTGGCGGCGCTCGTCGTGCCGGTCGGCGTGCTCCGGCGGCATGATCAGCTCGCGCATCTTCTGCCCGACGGCCTCCTCCCTCGTCCAGCCGAACATCCGCTCCGCCGCCGCGTTCCACGTGATGATGCACCCGTCGCGGTCGAGCGTGATGAACGCGTCAGGCGCGGTGTCGAGGACGAGCCGCGTGCGCTCCTCGGACTCGCGCAGCTCGAGCGCGTGGTGCTGGATGCCGCGGAGCAGGCGGGAGATCAGGAGCCCGGCCACGGCGGGCGTGCCGACCGCGAGCAGCCAGTCGACCACCACCATGCCCGCGTCCTGAACCGCGAGCACCACGGCGTACGCGAGTGCCAGGAACACCATCTGGGCCAGCGCCTCGCGGATCGGGAAGAAGTAGAAGCCGTAGAGCGCCGTCCACGTGTAGAGGATCGGATACAGCGTGCTCGCGCCCGCGTAGTAGTTGGCGAGGCTGATGATCACCGTGCCGCACGCGAGCACGGCGTGGAGCTGCCAGTCGCGGACCCGGTCCGCCAGCGCCCAGATCGCCGCCGCGATCGCGTAGGCGACCGCGGCCAGGATGACGAGCGGCAGGTCGCGGATCTCCTCGGTGTGCGGGAACGCGAGCGTCAGGAGGCCGAGCGACGCTCCGGCCGCGAACAGGTACGCGAGCGAGCGTGCCTTGACGCGAACGTCGAATAGCCCCGGGAGGTCCCTCACCCCGGGTACAGCCTAGAACCCGGCCCCGCCGCCTCGTGCAGACAACCTCGCCAGCGCCTCGTGGCACTCCACGACGCGGCGCTTGACCGGGTCCTCGTCGGACCGGTCGTGAACCAGATCCCAGGTCTTGTCGGCCACGTCGCGCGCGGTCTCCGCGGTGGCCTGCGCGCACAGCATGTCCACGAGCCTCAGCTCGAAGGCGGACAGCTGCTCGGAGGGATTGCCGGGCTCCATGCGAGGTAGCGGCTCGGCGGTCGCCTCCTTCCACATCTGCGTCGCCATCACGAGCCGGTTGCGCAGCTCCATCTGGTCCACGGCGCGCAGGCTACCGGCGCGCGGCGCGCCGGGCGGCGAGGCGCTCGAGCATCGCGAGCGGGTCGTGCGGCGCCCCGGTGGTCCCGCGGCCGTCGCGCACCTCGAAGTGAAGGTGGTCGCCCCAGCACGACCCGGTACAGCCCACGCGCCCGACGCGCTCGCCCATCCGCACCGTGTCGCCGGGCGCGAGCGGGGTCGGGCGAAGCATGTGGAGGTACACGAAAGTGTGCCGCACCTCGGCGCTCCAGATGGCGACGTAGTTGCCGCGGCCGCCGTCGTCGCCGGTCTCCACCACCCTGCCGTCACGGATCGCCACGAGCGGCGTGCCTGCCGGCGCGAACATGTCCTGCCCCTCGTGCACGTGGCCGCTCCGGGAGGCGCCGAAGCGCGCGTCGGCCTGGCCCCAGTCCACCTGGCCGCGCACCGGGAACTCAGCGTCCGGCCGGGCGGCCAGCTCGCTCTCGCGCTCGGCCACCCAACTCGCCGCCTGGAAGGTCGGGGCAAGGGCGACCAGCGCGGCCACGGTGTGGAATGCACGTAGCTGCATCGAAGGCCGCGGAGCGTACCGTTGGGCCATGTCGAGACTTCACCTGCTGCGCGTGTTCTGCGCCGAGGACGGCTCCGGCGGCAACCCGCTGGGGGTCTTCCTGGACGGCGCCGAGGTGCCCGAGGACCGCCGCCGGGCGGTGGCCGCGGACCTCGGACTGAGCGAGACCGTGTTCGTCGACGACGCCGGCAGCGGCGCGATCCGCATCCACACCCCGGCCGAGGAGCTCAACTTCGCCGGGCATCCGAGCGTGGGGACGGCGTGGCTGCTCGGCCACCTCCACAGCCTGCGGCCGCCGGCCGGGGAGGTCCCGGTGAGACGCGATGGAGAGGACGTCTACGTCACGGCGAGGCCCGAGTGGGGACCGCCGTGGCCGCTGGTCGAGCTCGGCACCGCCGGCGAGGTCGAAGCCCTGGAAGGGCCACCTGGAGGATCCGACCTGGTTCTGGCGTGGGCTTGGATCGACGAGGGCGGCGGCACCCTCCGCGCCCGCGCGTTCGGCAGGCGGATCGGGATTGCCGAGGACGAGGCCACCGGGTCGGCCGCCACGAAGCTCGCCGCGCACGCGGGCAGGCCCGTCGAGATCCGGCAGGGCCGCGGGTCGCGCATCCAGGCGCGACCCGCGGACGACGGATACGTGGAGATAGGCGGGCGGAGCGTGCTCGACGAGGTGCGCGACTACACGCTGCCCTGAGCGCCGCTCAGGAGCCGACCGGCGACGGGTCGGGCCGCACGATGACCGTGTCGGCCACCGGGATGATCTCGTCCGCCGGAAGGTCGGCGGCCTCCGCGTGGGCGCGGATCGCCTCAGGGCTGTCGGCCGCGTAGATGCATACCGTCCCGAGGCCGCCGGCCTCCTCCTGGAGGACGTAGCTGCGGATCCACTGAACGCCCGAGCCGTCCTTGTCGCCCTCTTCGGTCGACCGCGCAGCGGCCGCCTCGAGGTCGGCGCCGTCACGCCATCCGTTGCGGCGCAGAATCACGTACAGGTCCATGGGTTTCTCCTGGTTCGTGGGGGTCACGTCCACCCTAGCCAGGGGCCACGCCCAGCGCATCGCGTCCGGGGCTCATGAAGGCGATCGCCGGGCCGAGCCCGGCCTCCGCTCGGAGCGTCGCGATCCGGCGGCCGGGCTGCACCGCCTCGCGAGGCGTGCCGAGCAGGTCGCCGAGCGTGCTCGCCGTGCGCTCGAGGTCATCCACGCCGAACGCGAGCCCCCACAGCCGCGCGGGCCCGCCGGGGTCGCGTGCGACGCTCGAGCCCTCGGGAGCGAGCACCACCTCGAGGATCGGCTCGCCCGCCCGGAAGAACGCCTGCCGCGTGGAGCCGCCCGGCGTGGGCCCCTCCCGCGTGCGGCGCAGGTCGAAGCCCTGCGACTCGAGCTCACGGACGGTGCGGTCGAGGTCGGGCGCGAGCATCACGACGTGGTCGATCCGGACCACGCCGTTCGGATGCGGGCCGGCCGGGTGCCGCGATTCGCCGTCGCCGAGCGTCCACCCGACGATCCCGCGCCGCGGGCCCTTCCCGGTCAGGCGCAGCGTCACGCGAGAGACGCGGCACTCGCCGTCCTCGATCTCGAACCCCGCCGCGGTCCACGCCGCGGGCTCGTCGGCGATCTCGAGCGCGTCGATGCTCGACACGCGCCGGACGCTACCGGGCGCGGAGATCTCGCCCTGCGGCGGGCTGCGCCTACCTGAGCCCGCCGGGCGCCGCGGCCTTCGGCGCGGGCGCTGCCTCCGGCACCTCGACCGTGGGCGGCTCAGCGGGGACGGCCGCCTTCGGCGCCGCCTGGCCCTGCGGCGCCGGCCGCGACTGCGTCACGGGCTTCACGCGATTCGGCTGCTTCGCCTGCCCGCGCGGCTCC
>DASUYU010000197.1:0-8003 GCA_036377235.1 Thermoleophilaceae bacterium | reverse complement strand
CTGGCGATGGTGAACCCGAACCACATCACGCCCTACTTCGAGATCTCGGAGGAGGAGCGCGAGCTGGCGGACGATCTCGTCTACAACCGCCGCGAGGACGCGCTCGAGCGGTTCATCGCCTACTTCGAGCAGCAGGGCGAGGCCGAGGAGGAGTCCGGCGGCGCCGACCCCACCGAGGGCATGGAGCCCGAGGAGGCGCTCCACTTCATGATCCTGCGCCGCAAGAAGGAGGGCGTGGAGGACTGGATCGACCGGTCGGTCGAGAAGATCGGCGCGGTCCCGACGCTGAACGAGGTGCTGCTGCCCGCCATGAAGGAGGTGGGCGACAAGTTCGGCGCCGGCGAGCTGATCCTGCCGTTCGTGCTGCAGTCGGCCGAGGTGATGAAGCGAGCCGTCGCGCAGCTCGAGAACTACCTCGACAAGATCGAGGGCCACACGAAGGGCAAGGTCGTGATCGCGACCGTGTTCGGCGACGTTCACGACATCGGCAAGTCGCTCGTCAACACGATCCTCACCAACAACGGCTACACCGTGATCGACCTCGGCAAGCAGGTGCCGGTGGACACCATCATCAACGCCGCGATCGAGAACGACGCGGACGCGATCGGGCTCTCGGCCCTGCTCGTGTCGACCTCGAAGCAGATGCCGACCTGCGTCCAGGAGCTGCACGAGCGGGGGCTCGAGTTCCCCGTCCTGATCGGCGGGGCGGCGATCAACCGCGACTTCGGCCGGCGCATCCTCTACCCGAAGGGCAAGGAATCGGACGAGATCTACGAGCCGGGCGTGTACTACTGCAAGGACGCGTTCGCCGGGCTCGCCACGGTCGACCAGCTGATCGACACGGGGGCGCGCGAGGCGATCGTCGAGAAGTTCCGCGACGAGGCGCGCCAGCTTCGCGAGAAGCCCGAGGTGGTGGACGACTCGCCGCCGGTGACCGACGACTCGGTGCGCTCGAACGCGCGGACCGACGCGCCGATCCCCGACCCGCCCTTCTGGGGCGTGCGCGAGGTAGACCCCGACCTCGAGGATGTGTACCCCTACCTCGACCGGCACGTGCTGTTCAAGCTCCACTGGGGCGGCCGCGGCGTGAAGGGCGAGGAGTGGGAGCGGCTCGTGTCCGAGGACTTCGAGCCGCGGCTCGAGCGCATGTGGCGCGAGCAGGACTACCTGCACCCGAAGGCGCGGCTCGGCTACTTCCCGTGCAACGCCGACGGCAACGAGCTGATCGTGTACGACCCGGAGAACCCGGATGTCGAGGTCGAGCGGCTCGTGTTCCCGCGTCAGCCGAAGCACGACCGCATCTGCCTGACCGATTTCTTCCGCCCGGGCGACTCCGGCGAGCGCGACGTGGTGGCGCTCCAGGGTGTGACCGTCGGTCCCGAGGTCACCGAGCTGATCCAAAAGCTCGAGCAGGACGGCGAGTTCGCCGAGCAGCTGTTCACGCACGGACTGGGCGTGCAGACGGCCGAGGGCCTCGCCGAATGGCTCCACTCCGAGATCCGCCGCGGCTTCGGCATCGACCTGGACCAGGGCCGCCGCTACTCGTGGGGCTACCCGGCCTGCCCGGACCAGTCCGAGCACGAGAAGGTCTGGCGCCTGCTCGACCTGGAGCAGATCGGCATGACGCTCTCGGACGGCTACGCGGTGATGCCGGAGCAGTCCACGGTCGCGATCGTGGCCCACCACCCGCAGGCGGTCTACTTCGGCATGAAGTCCGGCTTCATCCCGAAGGAGAAGGCGCCGGACGAGCTGATCGCCGGTACCGAGCGCGGCGGGGAGCTGCGCGCGGGCGAAGTTACCGCCTAGTCGCCGTCCGGTAGAGAATGGGGCCATGGCGGAGCTCGCGCCAGGCTCGGTCGTCGCCGGCTATCGCATCGAGGCGATCGTCGGGCGCGGTGGCATGGGTGTCGTGTACCGGGCGACCCAGCTCTCGCTCGAGCGACCGGTTGCGCTGAAGGCGATCGCGCCCGAGCTGGCGGGCGACCTGATGTTCCGCGAGCGCTTCAAGCGCGAATCGCGCCTGGCGGCGTCGATCGAGCACCCGAACGTCATCC
The DNA here is from genome assembly GCA_036377235.1 of Thermoleophilaceae bacterium. Lineage (GTDB taxonomy): Bacteria > Actinomycetota > Thermoleophilia > Solirubrobacterales > Thermoleophilaceae > JACVRW01. Next base: position 5,949 of record DASUYU010000197.1, on the reverse strand, counting down.
CGGTCTACGAGGCAGGCGAGGGCGACGGCGTCCTCTATCTCGCCATGCGCTACATCGAGGGCACCGACCTGCGTGCCCTGATCGATGCGAACGGAGCGCTCGAGCCGCCGCGGGCGGCCGGGCTCGTCGCCCAGGTGGCGGCAGCGCTGGCCGCCGCGCATCGCCGCGGCCTGATGCACCGGGACGTGAAGCCGGCGAACGTGCTCATCGATGCCGAGGCCGAGCGTGAGCACGCCTACCTCACCGACTTCGGAATCGCGCGTCACGTCGCGGCGACGTCCGGCCTCACCCAGACCGGCTCGGTGCTGGGCACCCTCGACTACCTGGCGCCCGAGCGAATGGCCGACGGCTCAGGCGACGAGCGCGCGGACGTGTACGCACTCGGGTGCGTCACCTTCCAGGCGGTCACGGGCAGCATCCCGTATCCGCGCGACAACGAGGTGGCGAAGATGTATGCGCACCTCAACGCTCCGGTGCCGGACGCGCGAGATCTGAACAGCGCGGTCCCGGACTCGCTGGCGGAGCTGGCGATGGCGGCGATGGCCAAGGAGCCGGACGAGCGGATCCAGTCCGCGTCGGAGCTCGCGGAACGGCTGCGCCAGACCGCCGACACCCGCCCGGCGCCGGCCCCGGCGCCCACGACGGTGGCTGCACGACCCCCGATCTCCGAGGAGCCGCCCAAGGTGGCAGCCCCGACCGAGGCCGCCCCGACCGAGCCGGCGCCGACCGCGCCCGCCTCCGCCGGGCTGGGCGCTTTTCGTACTGAGACGAGTGCAAAAGGCGCCCCACCCAGCGTCGGGCGAAGCCGGCGGCGGGGCCTGATCGCCGCCGGAGTGGGGGTCACCGCCGTCCTCATCGCCGTCGTTGTCGTTCTCGCGTCCGGCGGATCGGATGACCCAGGCTCCGCCGATCCCGGGAAACCGACCACGGCGACCACGTCCTCCGAGCAGCCGGGCCGCGTTCCACTCGACCCGACGCCGCTCAAGCCGGTAGGGCTCCAGCCGGGGGCGGACGGGGTCGCGACAGGCGGGGGCTTCGCGTGGGTCGCGAACCGCGAGCTCAACACGGTCACGCGCGTGAATGCCCGGACCCGCCAGGTCGAGGGCAATCCGATCCCGGTCGGCACCGAGCCTGACAGCCTCGCCGCGGGCCTCGGCGCGATGTGGGTCACGAACACGAGCGACAACAGCGTCACGCGACTGGACCTGGACACCGGAGAGCCGATGGGCACACATCCCGTCGGTGCGCGCCCCGAGGGAATCGTCGTCGCCCACGGGGCGGTCTGGGTGGCGAACGGGGCCGACGGCTCGGTGAGCCGCCTCGACGAGAAGGGCGACGAGCTGGCGAAGGCCGATGTCGGCACGGGGCCGGTGCAGCTCGCGGCGACGACCGACGCCGTCTGGGTCACCGTGAGCAAGGAGAACAAGATCGTCGAGCTCGACCGCGACGGCGGCGACCGGACCGGCCGTGAGGTGCCCATCCCGGGCACGCCGCGCGGCATCGCCTACGAGCCGGTCCGCGGAGAGCTGTGGGTGTCCGCGAGCGCAGCCGACCGGCTCGTGGTCGTGGACCCCGATTCCGCCCAGATCGAAGACCGCGTGGACGTGCCCGAGAACCCGCGCGAGGTGCGCTTCGGGTTCGGCGCCATCTGGGTCACGAGCGCGACCGCCCAGCGCGTGTCCGCGATCGATCCCGCAAAGCGCAGGATGATCGACAACATTCCGATCGAGGGCACGACGTACGGCCTCGCCACCGGGGAGGGCCTCGTGTGGGCCGCCAGCGAGAGCGACGGCCTGCTGCTGCCCATACGACCAAGGGGTCAGACCCCCTGAGTCGACCCCACTCGAGGGGTCAGACCCCCTTCGTCGTTACGGCGCCAGGCTCAGTGAGACGAGCTGGCCCAGCGCCAGCAGGCCGGTGGGTGCCGTCTCCGGCGGGCCGCCGTCGCGCTGGATGCGCCACACGCGTCCGCCGCCCTCGCTCGCGCCGTCGACAGCGGCGCACCGGTTCCTTCGCCGGCGATGAGCTCCTCACCGCGCAGGGCGCGCTCGTCCTGTTGGGCTATCCGGGCAACCGGACGGCGGTGGGGCGCGCCGCTCGCTGGCTGCTCGCCCGGCAGCACCCGGACGGCTCGTTCGGCCCCGGAGCGGTGGGCGATGCGGCCACGACCGGAACCGCGATCGTGGTGTTCAAGCGCACCGGCGCGGCGCGGGCCGCCATCTCGCGTGCCGTGCACTGGCTGCGGGCCGCGCAGCTGCCGGACGGCGGGTTCGGCACGCGCGCCACGCACGCCCGACCTTGGCTGACCGCCCTCGCGGCGCGGCAATTGTCAGGGGGTCAGACCCCTTAACAATATGAAGGGGTCAGACCCCTTAACAATGTGAAGGGGTCTGACCCCACATCTGTTCTCAACGGTTGCCGTCGCCGTTGCGGCGCTCGCGTTCGGCGACCTCCTCCATCCGCTCTAGGCGGTCCACTCCGAGGGCGGAGCGGGAGCTGGGCGCCACGCGCGCCAGGGAGTAGCGGCGCCTGATCGGGCTCGGGGCGGTCGGGTCGCGCTCGGGTGTGTCATCCGCAATCAGGCTGTAGCGACGCGGCTCCATGGTCGAAATATCGCTCTTAGCGGCGGTTTTTCCTTCGGCCCTATGTCGAAAGATCAGGCTGCGGGTTTGGCCACGGTGTCCAGGGCTTCCAGGACCGCCTGAAGCACCCTGTCGGCACCGAAGCGCACGACGTCGTCCGCGGGGAGCCCGGTTTCGCGCTCTGCGTCCGCGATCGCGGCGCGCGCGGCGTCCTCGTCCAGATCCGAGGTGTTGAGCGCGATCGCGGCGACGCGCGTGGGTCGCACCGGCGCGGCGACGCTCTCGTACGCCGCGATCAGCTCGTTCAACGGCGGGATCGGAAGGTCGGGGTAGTTGCGGTTGTGCGTGGCGTTCGGCTTGTGCACCAGCACCAGCAGGTCCGGCGCGGAGCCGTGCAGGAGGCCGAGCGTCACGCCGGAGTAGGCGGGGTGGTAGAGGGCGCCCTGGCCCTCCACGAAGAGAAGGTCGCCGTGCTCGGCGCCCTGCAGCACGAGTCGCTCGGCCGCGCCGGCCACGTAGTCCGAGATCACGTGATCGACCGCGATGCCCCAGCCCGCGATCGCGACACCGGTCTGGCCGGTGGGCACATACACCGAGCGGACGCCGCGCTCGCGCGCCGCGAGGTCGAGCTCGAGCGTGACCACCTTCTTGCCGATCACCGTGTCCGAGCCGACGCTGTGCACGACCCTCACGTGGTCCGGCCGGCTGTACGGCCCCTTCGGCACCGAGAGGTCGGGCGGCGCCGTGCGGAGGTCGCGCAGCTCGACTCCCTTTCGTGCCGCGGCCTCGCGCAGGTCGGGCTCGTCACGCAGCTGCGTGTGGAGGCCGGCCTCGAGCGAGAGGCCGGCGTCGATGGCGGCCAGGAGCACACCCTTCCAGGCGGAGTCGAGCTTTCCGCCCGGGGGCGCCACGCCGATCAGGAGCGTGTCCGGCCCGCGCTCGAGCGCCTCCTCGAGGCTCGCCACGATCGGCACCGGCTTAACGCAGAACGGCTCCACCTCGCCGGCGGTCCGGCCCGCGCAGGTGGAGTCGATCACCGCCACCACGTCGCGCGTGCCGTACCGGATCACGCCGTGGGCGGTCTTGCCAGTGTGCTTGGCGAACAGCCCCTCGGCGTAGATGGCGAGCCTGCTCACGCGGGCGCCACCCCGAGGCCCGGCTCGGTGCCCGGCAGGACGCGGCCGTCCTCGAAGCGGAGGCCGGTGAACGGCTGGTCGGCGAGCAGCAGGTGGCCGTCGAGGTCGACCCAGTCGGCGAGCGAGGCGATCGCCGCGGCGGGGGCGACGCCGAGCTGCGACTCGACCATGCAGCCGAGCATCACGTGCAGGCCGAGGGCTCGCGCGGCGTGGATCATCCGCACAGCCTCGCGCACCCCGCCGGACTTGGCGAGCTTCACGTTGACGCCGTCGGCATAGGCGGCGGCCGGCGCCACGTCCGCGAGGTTCTGGCAGCCCTCGTCGACGATGACCGGCAGCCGCGGGTGCAGCTCCTTCAGGGCATGGAAGGAGTCGGTGTCGGCGGCAGGGAAGGGCTGCTCGACGAATTCGACGCCCAGGCGAATCAGTTCGGGCATGAGGTCGCGCGCGGCGTCGAGCGTCCAGCCCTCGTTGGCGTCCACGCGGATCGCCGCCTCGGGCGCCTCCGCGCGCACGGCCTCGAGCCGCTCGAGGTCCTCCGCGCCGCCGACCTTGACCTTCAGCGCACGGAACTCGCGCGCGCGGCGGACGCGGTCGCGCGTGCCCTCGACGGTGTCGATGCCGATCGTGAACGATGTGTGCGGCGCTCGCGGCGCGAGCCCGAGCAGCCGCCACAGCGGCACGCCGAGTCGCTTGCCGATCCAATCGTGGAGCGCGCCGTCGAGAGCGGCCTTGCCACCGCTAAGGCCATCGACGTCCTCGAGCCGCTCCTCGATGTCCTCGAGGGCGAACGGGTCGTCGCCCACGAGCGGCGGAGCGGTCGTGCCGAGAAACTCGACCACCGCGGCGACGGATTCGCCGCGGTAGTACACCGCGGACGCCTCACCGCGACCGACCAATCCGTCGTGCTCGAGCTCGACCTGCACGACGGTCTGGTTCGTGCGCGAGCCGCGGGCGATGCCGAACGCCTCGGCAAGGGCGAGCTCTCTTGTGGTCACGCGCAGCTCCACGAGCCGGACAGCATGAACGACTTGCGATGAAGGGGGTCCTCAATGCCCGTCGTTCGCGAGACGCAGCGCGTCCAGGCAGGACATCGGCTGCACGTCGAAGAGCTGTGCCGGCCCGGGGTCGGTCACGACGGTGTCGCTGGCGAGGCTCTCGATCAGCGGACGGGCCACGCCGGCGTCCACGGGCGTGACCAGGCCGATCCAGAGGGAGGAGAGGCGCGGCGTCAGGAGGGGGAAGGGGACCTTCGGGCGGCGGCGCTTTCCGAGCACGTCGGCCATCAGGTCGAGCACGTCGGCGTAGGTCATCACGTCCGGGCCGCCGATCTGGATCTCCCGCCCGGCCGCCTCGGGCCGCTCGGCGGCCTGGACGAGGTACTCGAGCACGTCGTCGATCGCGATCGGCTGCGTCCGGTTCCGGAGCCACGCCGGGGCGATCATCGCCGGCAGCCGCTCCACCAGATGGCGCACGGTCCGGTACGACTCGCTGCCGGCGCCGATCACCATCGCCGCACGGAAGTACACGAGCGGCGGGCCGTGCTCTGCCAGTGCCTCGGCGGTGGCGGCGCGGCTCTTCAGGTGCTCCGAGCGCTCGTCGCCCAGGCCACCGAGGTACACGACCCGCCCCACGCCCTCCTCGCGCGCCATCCGGGCAAAGTTCTCGGCGGCGCGCAGCTCCCGGTCGGCGAAGCCCTCCCGGTCGCCGCCGCGGCCCATCGAGTGGACGAGGTAGTAGGCGGTGTCCACGCCCTCGCCGGCGCCGCGGAGGCTGCTCGCATCGAGCACATCGCCCTCGTGGAGCTCATGCCCCCCATCGGCGAGGTCCGACGCGCGGCCCCGGTCGCGGACCAGGGCGCGCACGTCCACACCGCGCTCGGACAGCGCCGCCGCCAGCCGGCCCCCGACGAAGCCGGTGGCCCCCGTGACGAGTGCTCGCATGGGGCGGTTGGTACCACGGTGGCCTCGGGCGCAACCTCCGCGCCGGGCGGCGCGTCGTCCGCGCCGAATCAGCCGATCGGCGCCGTGTCCGTCAGGCCCTGGCGGTGCGCAACCGCGGCTGCCTCGGTGCGTGAGCGCACGCTCAGCTTCGCCAGGATGCGGGAGACGTGCACGCTGGCGGTCTTCTCCGCCATGTGGAGGCGCTCGCCGATCTCGCGGTTCGTGGCGCCGGAGGCCACCAGGGCGAGCACGTCGCGCTCGCGCGGGGTGAGGCCGAACGGGTCCTCC
>DASUYU010000196.1:0-13439 GCA_036377235.1 Thermoleophilaceae bacterium | reverse complement strand
CAGCGCAAGCCGCGTCTCGGGTCCCCGGACCTCGATGGTGAGGCCGTCCGGGGCGCCCAGCTCGGACGAGTGTCTCGCCAGCGCGGCAACCAGCCCGTCGTGGACCGGCTCGCGGCGCAGCTCGAAGATCAGCGACCGGATCTCCCTCTGCACGCTCCGGGTGAGGTCCGCGATCGTGTCGAGCGCTCCGCCGACCGCGCCCGAGGTGCTGCCGCCCTCCTGCGCCAGAGCCCTCTGCGCCATGCGCGTGTGGAGCACCGTCGAGAACAGGTCCTGAGACACCGAATCGTGAAGGTCGCGCGCTATGCGCCGCCGCTGCTCCACCGCCCGCGCGCCCTCCGTTCTGCGTGTCTCGGCGAGCTGCCTGGTGGCGCGCTCCCGCTCACTCACCAGGCCGCCCAGGAACAACGTCGTCAGCGCCGAGACCCAGATGTAGAGCTGCGTGTTGAGCGTCTGGTGGTCGATGGGCTGCTCGGCGAACGGCCCCACGTCGTTCGCCGTCTCCACTATGGCCACACCGGCGGTGATCGCGATCGCGAGCGTCGCGCCCGGGGGGCCGAACCGGAAGGCGGCCCAGATCAGCACCGGGAACACCGTGTACCTGATCGGTTCCTCCGTCGAGAACACGACGAAGCTGACCGCCGTGACGACCACGATCATCGCGGCGCCCTCCCAGGTGCGGATGCGCCGCCAGGCACCCACGGGATCCGCGGCCCACGCGAGCACCAGCGGGAGGACCACGAGTCCCCCGGACGTGTCGGCCAGCCACCACGTGCGCCAGAACTCGGTGGCTTCCGATCCGTCCACGACCCCGCCGGCGACCATCGAGATCGTGCCCACGGTCGCGCTGATCGCGGTCGCGCCCGCAACGGCCAGGAGCATGCCGCCGATCTGGTCGACCCGGTCCATCGCGGCCTTCCGTCCGATCAGCCGTCGTAGGAGGAGCGCCCCCACGACGACCTCCGCCATGTTGCCCACCTGCTGGCCCACGAGACTTCCGATCGGGAAGTGGGTGTCGCCGAGCAGGAGCTCCGCGTTGACGACCAGCTCTCCGATCAGGACACCCGGCCACCACCGGAGCCCCCACAGGTAGAGGGCGGCGATCCCCAGCCCCGCCGGGGGCCATATCGCAGAGACGGAGCCGGTGTAGCGCAGCGTCTGTCCGAGCTTCGCCGCGCCGTAGTAGGCAGCGGCCAGAGCCAGCACGCCGGCGGCGTATCGGAGCGATGGCAACCGAAGGCTGCGGGTGGGCGTGCCGGTGAGCGTTCGGCGTATTGCAGGACCAGCTGCCTGCGTGCTCATGGGCTACCTGACCACGTTAACCCTCTCGCGGCCATGAGCCAAATGACGTACGACGGCGTCGGCCGAATGTCCCCCTTCAGGTGCGACATCCGCCGCTTGTTGCCGCATTTTCCGTACACGATCCTGGGACGTAGGTGAACGCGCGGGCGGACATCACCGGAACTGCTCCCGCAGCAGTCACGCGCGACGAGTCGCGGGCGGTGTTCGGCCAGGTCATGGGCTTCGTGGCCGTCACGCTCGGCTTCCTCGCCTTCGGCGCGTACATCGGCCGGGACCTCAGCGGCGGCTGGGGAATCCTCGCCTTCATCGCGAGCTTCGGGTGCGTCATCGGCCTGAATGTCGCCTCCGCGCGCGGCAACGAGCCGCTCTCGATCACGCTCCTCTTCGGCCTCGGCCTGCTGCTCGGGCTGGCACTCGGCCCGGTGCTGAGCGACTACGTCCAGACGGATCCGTCGGCGGTCTGGCAGGCGGCCGGCGCCACGGGCGGGTTCGTCGCGGCCCTCGGAGCGGCCGGCTACGCGACGCGCCGCGATCTGTCGGCGTTCTATCGCGTCCTGTTCTGGGCGCTGCTCGGGCTGATCCTCTTCGGGCTCGTCGCGATCTTCGTCTCGATTCCGGCCGAGAACGTCATCTGGTCCGTCGCCGGGCTCGTGATCTTCGGCGGCTACACGGTCCTCGACTTCAACCGGCTCCGGCGCAGCGGCCAGGAAGACGCGGTGCCGATCGCGGCGAGCATCTTCCTCGACGTCCTGAACATCTTCCTCTTCTTCCTACAGCTGTTTGGAGGCAACAACGAGTGATTTCCGAGGCCACATCGGTGCGGCCCTTCCAGGTCGACTTCCCGCAGAAGGCAATCGACGACCTGCGCAGGCGCATCCAGGCCACGCGCCTGCCCGAGAAGGAGACGGTCGCCGACACGACGCAGGGGGTTCAGCTGGCGACGATGGAAGCGCTCACGCGCTACTGGGGCGGCGAGTACGACTTCGGGCGCGTCGCGTCGCGGCTGAACGCGTTCCCGCAGTTCATGACCGAGATCGACGGTCTCGACATCCACTTCATCCACGTCGAGTCGCCCCACGAGCACGCCCTGCCGATCATCATCACCCACGGCTGGCCCGGCTCGATCGTCGAGATGCTGAACGTGATCGGCCCGCTCAGCGACCCGACGGCGCACGGCGGCAACGCGGAGGACGCCTTCGACGTGGTCGTTCCGTCGATGCCGGGCTACGGGTTCTCCGGGAGGCCGGCGGAGACCGGCTGGGGCCCGCCTCACATCGCGCGCGCGTGGATAGCGCTGATGAAGCGGCTCGGATACGCGCGCTACGTCGCACAGGGCGGCGACTGGGGCGCCCAGATCACCGACGTGATGGGCGCGGAGGCCCCGCCGGAGCTCGTGGGGATCCACTCCAACATGCCCGGGACGGTGCCGGCGGACCTGTTCAAGATGGTGTCGGCCGGCGAGCCCCCGCCGTCAGGGCTCTCGGCCGACGAGAGCCGCGCGTACGAGGACCTGCTCTTCCTCTACACGAAGGGCATCGGATACGCGACCGAGATGTCGCTCCATCCCCAGACGCTGTACGGGCTGGCGGATTCGCCGGTGGCGCTGGCGGCGTGGATGATCGACCACGACCTGAAGAGCTACGAGGACATCGCGCGCGCCTTCGTGGACGAACAGCCCGTCGGCAACCTCACGCGAGACGAGGTCCTCGACAACATCACGCTCACCTGGTTGACGAACACCGGGATCTCATCCGGTCGCCTCTACTGGGAGAACACGCTCGGCTTCTTCGACGTCAAGGGAGCGACCGTTCCGGCGGCCGTGAGCGTGTTCCCGAAGGAGCTCTACCAGGCGCCGCGGCGCTGGGCCGAGGAGGCGTACCCGAACCTCATCTACTTCAACGAGGTCGACGCCGGCAACCACTTCGCCGCCTGGCAGGAGCCGGACATCTTCGTCGGCGAGATCCGCGCGGCGTTCAGGTCACTCCGGTGACCGTCGTCGCCGCGATCCAGCAGGTCGACGCGGGCGTGCTGAACGTGGGCTACGCGGAGGCCGGGCCGGGCGACGGCCCGGCCGCGCTTCTCCTGCACGGGTGGCCGTACGACATCCACAGCTACGAGGAAGTGGCGCCGCTCCTGGCCGCTCAGGGCTATCGCGTGATCGTGCCGTACCTGCGCGGGTACGGGACGACGCGCTTCCGCTCGGACGAGACGCCCAGGAACGGACAGCAGTCCGCGCTCGCCGTGGATGCGATCGCCCTGATGGACGCCCTGGACGTCGACCGCGCGATCGTGGCCGGCTTCGACTGGGGCGCCCGGACCGCGTGCATCGTCGCGGCGCTGTGGCCGGAGCGCTGTACGGCACTGGTCTCGGTGAGCGGCTACCTGATCGGAAGTCAGCGAGCCGGGCGCGCGCCGTTGCCGCCCGAGGCAGAGCACCAGTGGTGGTACCAGTACTACTTCGCGACCGAGCGCGGACGAGCCGGCTACGACAGGTATCGGCGCGAGTTCGCGGAGCTGATCTGGCGGACGGCGTCGCCGCGATGGGACTTCGACGAGGCCACGTTCGCCCGCAGCGCGGCGTCGTTCGACAACCCGGACCACGTGGACATCGCGATCCACAACTACCGCTGGCGGCTCGGGCTGGCCGAAGGCGATCCGGACTACGACGAGCCGGAAAGCCGGCTGGCCGAGGCTCCGCCCATCACCGTCCCCGCGATCACGCTCGAGGGTGACGCGAACGGTGCGCCCCACCCCGAGCCGAGCACCTACGCCGAGAAGTTCACGGGGCCGTACTCGCACCGGACGGTCGAGGGCGGCATCGGACACAACCTGCCCCAGGAAGCCCCGCAGGACTTCGCCGACGCCGTCGTCGAAGTCGATCCCCACTGAGAAAGGAACCCTCATGACCGAGCCAGCCGACACCTCCCCGCTCACAGTGGTTCTCGTCCACGGCGCGTTCGCCGACTCGTCCGGCTGGGACGGAGTCGTGGAGCGCCTGCTGGAGGCCGGGATGGAGGTACGCGCGGCACCGAACCCGCTCCGCGGCATCTCCCAGGACTCGGCGTACGTCGCGTCCTTCATCGAGCAGATCGAGGGTCCCGTGCTCCTCGTGGGCCACTCCTACGGCGGAGCTGTGATCACGAACGCCGCGACGGACGCCGAGAACGTCGTGGGCCTCGTCTACGTGGCGGCATTCGCCCCGGACGAGGGCGAGCGCCTCGGGGAGGCGACGCCCACCTCGAAGGACAGCGTGCTCAACAGCGTGCTCGTCCCGCTCAAGTACCCGACCGGCCACGACGGTGACACGGCTGCCGAGTTCGTCATCGATCCCGCGGGCTTCCACGACGCCTTCGCCGCCGACCTGCCGCCCGAGCGCACCGCGGTCATGGCGGTGACCCAGCGGCCGATCTCGGAGCTCGCGTTCTCCGAGGCGTCGGGCACACCCGCGTGGAGGTCGCTGCCCTCCTGGACCGTGCTCGCGACGCCCGACCTCGCGGCCGGCAGCGACCTGGTCCGCTCGATGGCGGAGCGCGCCGGAGCCACGATCATCGAGGCCGAGGGCTCCCACGTGATCATGATCTCGCGGCCCGACGTCGTCACCGACGCGATCCTGAGCGCCGCGGCTGAGGTCACCAAGCCGAAGGCGGTGACGCGATGAGCTCGTCACAGACCGCTCCGTCCACGTCGGGCACCGAGCTCCGAGAGGGCTATGCCGACGTTGGCGACGACATCCGGCTGCATTACGTCGAGGCCGGCGACGGCCCTCTGATCGTGCTGCTGCACGGCTTTCCGGAATTCTGGTTCAGCTGGCGGCTGCAGATCGCGCCGCTCGCCGCGGCGGGCTTCCGCGTCGTCGCCCCCGACCTGCGCGGCTACAACCTGTCGTCGCGGCCGTCCGGCGTGGAGGCGTACGGCGCCGACAAGCTGGCCGGCGACATCCGCGGCCTCATTCAGGGGCTCGGCGCCGGGCCGGCGCATGTGGCCGGCCATGACTTTGGCGGAACGGTCGCCTGGGCCACGGCGATGGCCCACCCAGAGGTGGTGGAGCGCCTCGTGATCATGAACGCGGCCCATCCGCGGAAGCTCAACGATGGGCTGAAGCACCCCAACCAGCTCCGAAAGCTCTGGTACTTCTTCTTCTTCCAGCCGCCTTGGCTGCCCGAGCGCGTCGTGCGTGCCCGCAACTGGCGGTTCTTCCGGCGCTACCAGCGCGACGCCCAGCCGCCGTACACCCCGGAGGAGACCGAGCGCTACGTGGAGTCCTGGTCACAGCCGGGGGCGGCCACCGCGATCATCAACCTCTACCGCGCGGCGGTGCGGCAGTCGAAGCAGGCCCAGGCCCAGCTGCGTCCGATCGCGGCGCCCACGCTCGTGATCTGGGGGCAGCGCGACCGCTACCTCGGCCCCAATCTCGCCGAGCCCGAGCGCGAGGACGTGCCCAACCTCGACCGAGTCGAGCGCCTGCACGACGCCTCGCACTGGGTGCACCACGACGAGGCCGAGCGAGTCACGCAACTGCTCACCGACTTCTTCAGACCCCGTGCTGGTTCAGGATCGCACTGACAGTCCCGCTCGCGGCATGCTCGCCGGCGCGGCGCCAACCCCGAAGGCCGTGGCGCTCGTGCTCCTCCCGGCGCTGGTGCTCATGCTCGCGTTCGCGTTCTCCTACGTGGGCGCGTTCCACGACCCGACCCCGCACAACGTGCCGCTGGCCGTCGTGGGGCCACCTGCCGTCGTGAAGGGGCTCGACCAGCTTCCCGGTGATCCCCTCGATGCTCGCGAGTCGTCCTCACGCTCGGACGCGCTCTCCCAGATCGACGATCGGAAGGTGTACGGCGCCTACGAGGCGGCCAGCAACCGGCTCTTCGTGGCCTCGGCCGCCAATCGCGCCACGGCCATCGCGCTCGAGGCCACGCTCAACCGCGTGGCCGCGGCGCGGGGCGGGCGCGCGGTGCGCGTCACGGACGTCAAGCCCTTGCCGCCCAAGGACCCCGTCGGCACTTCGGCGTTCTACGCGATGATCGCGTGGGTCTTCGGCGGGTACATCGCGTCGACGCTCGTCGGGCTGATCGGCGCCCCGCGCAGCCGCAGCCACGCACGCGGCACGGCCAGGATCGGCGCGCTGGCGGGGTTCAGCCTCGTCGCGGGCATTCTCAGCGTGGTCCTCATGCGCGCGTGCTTCGGCGTGTTCGCGGGGCACGTCGTCGCGATGTGCGCGATAGCCGCGCTCACGATCTTCGCCAGCGGGGCGGCGACAGCGGGCATCCAGGCCGCGATCGGCCCGGCGGGGACCGGGCTCGTCATCCTCCTCTTCGTAATCCTGGGCAACGCCGCCTCCGGCGGGCCGTTCGCACGGCCCCTCCTGCCGGGGCTGTGGCGGACGCTCGGCGGCGTGCTGCCGCCCGGCGCGAGCGTGGATCTCGCGCGCGCAACGTTGTTCTTCGACGGCGCCCGCATCGCGGGGCCGATTCTGGTGCTCGTCGCCTGGGCGGCGGCGGGGACCGCCCTCGTCATCGCTCTGGGAGGTCGCGTCGTGGACATGGTCGAGGCCGAGACCGAAGTCGCGGCAGGTGCTGCCGTATGAGCACGGGCTTCGACTACGACGTCGTGATCATCGGCTCGGGGTTCGGAGGGAGCGTCTCCGCCCTGCGTGCCGCCGAAAAGGGCTACCGGGTTGGCGTGATGGAGTCGGGCAAGCGCTGGCCGGATGAGGACATCCCGAAGAGCCAGTGGGATCTGCCGGACTTCCTGTGGTTCCCCGCCGCGGAGCTGTACGGGATCCAGAGGATCGAGTACCTGGATGACGTGCTCGTGCTGTGCGGGGCCGGTGTCGGCGGCGGGTCGCACGTATACGCGAACACGCTCTACGTGCCGCCGAGGCAGTTCTTCGACGCGCGGGAGTGGGCGAGCATCACCGACTGGGCCGACGAGCTGGCGCCGCATATCGACCAGGCGACGCGGATGCTCGGGGTCGTTCGCTACCCGTACATGCCCACCGACGTCGATCGCGTCATGGAGCAGGTCGCGACCGAGATGGGGCGAGGCGAGACCTTCAACCAGACCCCGGTGGGGGTCTATTTCGGCAGCCCCGGAGTCGAGGCGGACGATCCCTACTTCGGCGGGGTCGGGCCGCGACGGACGGGCTGCGTGTCGTGCGGCAAGTGCAACATCGGCTGTGGCCGCAACGCCAAGAACAAGCTGACGACCAACTACCTCTACCTCGCCGAGAAACTCGGCGCCGAGGTCCACGAGCTGCACGAGGTGCACGACCTCGAGCCGCTGGATGGAGGCGGGTTCATGGTGCACGCGCGGCACCCCGGATGGGCCCAGCGCGCGGCGCATCTCCACCATCACACGTACACCGCCGAGCAGGTGATCGTCGCCGCGCACGCCTACGGCTCGGCGAAGCTCCTGCTGCACATGCAGGACAAAGGCCGGCTGACGGGCCTGTCGAGTCAGCTCGGTCAGCGGGCGCGGACGAACTCCGAACAGCTGCTGGCGATCACGCGGACGCACGGCGAGTGGAAGCGCGATCCGGACAAGATCCAGCTCACCCCAGGGTCGGTGTCGATCACCTCAGGCGTCTGGCCGGACGACGTGACGAGCATCGAGCCCGTCTACTGGGGCGTCGGAAATGACCAGTTCGCCTTCCTGGTCACCTACCACGAGCACGGAGCGCAGAAGCACCCGACCGCGGCCTGGGTCAAGCAGCTGATCGAACACCCCACCGAGGTGCTCAGCTTCGACGACGCGCGCAACTGGGCGGAGCGGACGGTGATCATGCTCTGCTCGCAGACGACCGACACCTCGATCGAGCTGTACTGGCACGACGGCCTGATGCGCAGCCGGCACACCGGCACACCTCCCTCTGTGCACATCCCGGTCGTCGAGGAGTTCGTCGACCGGATGGCGGCGAAGATGAACGGGCACGAGGGCGCGCTGCCGTTCGAGACCATCAACCGCACCGCCTCGGCCCACTTCACCGGCGGGATCCCGATCGGCGACACCAGCGAGTCCGGCGCCGTGGATCCCTACTTGCGCCTGTTCGGCCAGCCGGGTCTCCACGTCATCGACGGAAGCGTCATGCCGGCCAACACGGGAGTGAACCCCTCACTCACGATCACCGCGCTGGCCGAACGCGCGATGTCGCTATGGCCGAACAAGGGAGAGGACGACACGAGGCCGCCCCTGGGCTCCGGTTACGAGCGTGTCGATCCGGTCATGCCCCACCACCCGATCGTCCCCGCGGGCGCGCCCGCCGAACTGCGACTCGACGCCAAGGAGGCCGATGTCATCCCTGCATACCCGTACTGATGTCGCCCGCACGGTCGGGCCGGCCGACGCCGTCGCGAACGACCACGTCGTTCCGTACTACATCGACGACCGCAAGCTGCGGATCTCCGTCGCGCGTGTAGACGATCGCCTGTACGCGTTCGACGACCTCTGCACGTGCGGAGAACCCCCGTGCCCGCTGTCCGGAGGCCTGCTCACCGGCACGACGATCATGTGCCAGTGCCACGGCTCCACGTTCGACATCACGACCGGAACCGTGATCACGGGCCCGGCGACCGAGACCCTCGGCGTCTACGACGTCCAGGAGGTCGACGGCTGCATCCAGGTCCACGCCTGACAAGGAGGTCTTCATGAGCAGCACCGTCGCAACCGCAACAGAGATCAAGCCCTTCCACTTCGAGGCTCCAGACGAGCGGCTGGAGGACATGCTGCGGCGGATCGAGGCGACGCGCCTCCCGACCAGGGAGCTCGTCGGCGACCGGTCGCAGGGCGTGCAGCTCGCGACGATGAAGGAGCTCGCCCGCTACTGGACGACCGACTACGACTGGCGGGCGTGCGAAGCGAGGCTCAACGCGCTCCCGCAGTTCACGACCGAGATCGACGGCGTTGACGTCCACTTCATCCACGTGCGCTCGCCTCACGACGAGGCGCTGCCGCTGATCATGACCCACGGGTGGCCGGGCTCGGTCGTCGAGCTGCTCGAGACCGTCGGCCCGCTCACCGACCCGACAGCGCACGGCGGCGACGCCGAGGACGCGTTCCATCTGGTGCTCCCGTCGCTCCCCGGCTACGGATTTTCGAGCGAGCCGAAGGAGCTCGGGTGGAACGTGGGCCGGGTCGGGATGGCCTGGGCCGAGCTGATGAAACGGCTCGGCTACGACCGCTACGTGGCCCAGGGCGGCGATGTCGGCGCAGCCGTCACCGACACCATGGGCCGTCAGGGGCCGGACGGGCTGATCGGCATTCACACCAACCTGCTCGTGGCGGTGCTCGGCATCGGCGACCAGCTGCCGGCGGAGTCCGAACAGGAGCGCGCCGCGCATGCCGCGCGGAAGGAGTTCTCCGAGAGCGGCTTCGGCTACTTCCTGGAGATGGCGACGCGGCCGCAGACGATCGGCTACGCGCTGCTGGACTCACCCGTGGCCATGGCGGCATGGCTGCTCGACCACGACACGGACAGCTACTACAAGATCGCCGGCGCCTTCGTCGACGGGAAGCCCACGGGCAACCTCACCCGGGACCACATCCTCGACAACATCACGCTGTATTGGCTGACGGGCACCGGGGCCTCGGCAGCCAGGTCCTACTGGGAGGACGGACGAGCACGGGCTGCCGCGGCCGGCCAGCCCCCGCCGCCGGTGTCCGTGCCGGCCGGCTTCACGACGTTCCCCGGCGAGATCTGGGCGACCCCGCGCAGCTGGGCCGAGGCGGCCTACCCCGGCATCGCGTACTTCAACGAGGTGGACAGGGGCGGCCACTTCGCCGCCTGGGAGGAGCCGGAGCTGTTCAGCAAGGAGGTGCGAGCCGCATTCAGGTCACTGCGAGAAGGGAGGTAGGTCATGAGTAGCGCAACCGCAACCGCGGTCGGGGTTCGCCCATTCCACGTCGACATCCCGGAGGAGGCGTTGGATGACCTCCGCCGGCGAATCGAGGCAACGCACTGGCCCGAGAGGGAGACGGTTCCGGACAACTCGCAGGGCGTGCCGCTCGAGACGATGCAGAGGCTGGCGCGCTATTGGGCGACCAAGTACGACTGGCGCAGGTGCGAGGCAGAGCTGAACGCGCTCCCTCAATTCCTCACCGAGATCGACGGGCTCGACATCCATTTCATCCACGTTCGCTCGCAGCACGACGACGCGCTGCCACTCGTGGTGAATCACGGATGGCCCGGCTCGATCATCGAGCAGCTGAAGATCATCGGCCGCCTGACCAATCCGACGGCCCACGGCGCGAGCGCCGACGACGCGTTCCATGTGGTGATTCCGTCGATGCCGGGCTATGGGTTCTCGGGCAAGCCCACGAGTCCAGGCTGGGGCCCGGAGCGCATGGCACGTGCCTGGGACGAGTTGATGAAGCGCCTCGGCTACGCGCGGTACGTCGCGCAGGGAGGGGACTGGGGCGCATTCGTGGTCGATCAGATGGGTCTGCAGGCACCCGAGGGATTGCTCGCGATCCACACCAACATGCCTGCGACGGTGCCCGCTGACATCGACGCCCTCACACTCGCCGGCGAACCGCCGCCGGCCGACCTCCCGGCGGAGGAGCGCCGCGCGTACGACGGGCTGATCAGGACCTACGGCCAGGTCGAGTACGCGAGGATGATGGCGGCCCGCCCGCAAACGCTCTACGGCATCGCCGACTCGCCGGTCGGGCTCGCCGCCTGGTTGCTGGATCACAACGACGCGGACGGTCAGCCGGCCGCGGCCGTCGCCGCGGCGCTAGAGCGGGCCGAGAGCGACACGGGCGAGCTGACGCGTGACGAGGTCCTGGACAACATCACGCTGTACTGGCTGACGAACACGGGCGTGTCCGCGTCTCGCCTCTACTGGGAGTACAGGGGCGGGTTCTTCAACACCAAGGGGGTGAGGATCCCGGTCGCCGTAACGGTGTTCCCCAGCGAGCAGTATCAGGCGCCGCGAAGCTGGGCCAAGCGGGCCTATCCCAATCTCATCCATTTCAACGAGGTCGACAGGGGCGGCCACTTCGCCGCCTGGGAGGAGCCGGAGCTGTTCTCCACCGAGCTCCGGGCGGCCTTCAAGGGGGTGCGCCGGTGAGCGTCTTCTCGCGTGTGCACATGCCCTCCCTCGACGGCGCCACCGGGTGGGTCGGCTCCGAGCCGCTCGGCCTCGACGAGCTGCGCGGCCAGGTCGTGCTCGTGAACTTCTGGACGCTCACGTGCATCAACTGGCTGCGGCAGGAGCCGTACGTCCGCGCGTGGTCGCGGGCGTACCGCGACGACGGGCTGATCGTCATAGGGGTCCACACGCCGGAGTTCACGTTCGAGCACGACATCGACCTCGTGCGGAGGGCGGTGGAGGTGCGGGACATCGACTACCCGGTCGCGCAGGACAACGACTACGGGGTCTGGACCGCGTTCGCCAACCACTACTGGCCGGCGCTCTACTTCGTGGACAGGGAGGGTGTCATCAGCGACGAGCACTTCGGCGAGGGCCGCTACGAGGAGTCGGAGCGAGTGCTGCAACGCCTGCTCGGCGTGGAGCGCGACCTGGTGCCGGTGGAGGGAGTTGGCCCGGAGGCCGCCGCCGACTGGGACAACCTGCGCACGCCCGAGACCTATCTCGGCTACGGCCGCGGGGGGAGCGGCGCCGACACGTCCATCTCCGATCTCCGCCTGAACGAGTGGGCGCTCGCCGGGGAATGGACGATCGGGCCCGAGAACGTGGTGCTCGATCGGGCCGGTGGCAGCATCGGCTTCCGCTTCCACGCGCGCGACGCTCACCTGGTGCTGTCGCCGGGGCGGCACGAGCCCATCCCCTTCCACGTCCGGCTCGACGGCGAGCCCCCCGGCGCCTCGCACGGCGTGGACACGGACGAGGAGGGAAACGGCCTGCTCGACACGGGTCGCATGTACCAGCTGGTGCGACAGGGCGAAGGGGTCCGGGACCGGACGCTCGAGATCACGTTCGACGGCCCGGGCGCCGAGGCCTACTCGTTCACCTTCGGGTAGCCCTCGGTACCGTCTCTGGACGGTGCGAATCGCCACGTGGAATGTCAACTCCCTGAAGCAGCGCGTGCCGCGGCTGCTGCCGTGGCTGGACGAGCGGAGGCCGGACGTGGTGTGCCTCCAGGAGACCAAGATCGCGGACGACGCGCTCGCCGAGCTGCTCGGTAACGAGCTGTCGGACCGCGGCTACGAGATCGCTGCGCACGGCGAGGCCACCTGGAACGGCGTGGCGATCATGTCGCGGGTCGGGCTCGACGACGTGGTCACGGGGCTCGCGGACGCGCCCGGCTTTCCGCATCCGGAGGCGCGCGCCATCGCCGCGACGTGCGACGGCGTTCGGGTCCACTCGGTCTACGTGCCGAACGGGCGCCAGCCCGGCTCGGACCACTACGCGTACAAGCTCGCGTGGCTGGGGGCGCTGCGGAACGTGGTGGCGCAGGAGCAGGACGAGGTCGTCGTGTGCGGCGACATGAACATCGCCCCCGCGGACGAGGACGTATTCGACCCGGACGCCTATGTGGGCCAGACGCACGTGACCGAGCCGGAGCGCGAGGCGCTGGCGCAGCTCCAGGCACTCGGCCTGCACGACGTGGTGCGCGACCGCTGGCCTGGCGAGCGCCTGTTCAGCTACTGGGACTACCGCGCCGGCATGTTCCACCAGGACCTCGGCATGCGGATCGACCTCATCCTCGCCGGCGAGCCGGTGGCGGAGCGGGTGCGGGCGGCGTGGGTGGACCGGCAGGCACGCAAGGGCACCGGCCCGAGCGACCACGCGCCGGTGATCGTCGACCTCGACGAGGCGCCGGACGGCGACATCGGACCGGTCGTGCCTCCCCCGTCGAACCCGGTCACGAAGCGCGGCGCGAAGAAGCTGCCGCAGTCCTAACCCTCAGAAAAGGGTCAGACCCCTACTTGAGGGTTAGTCCTTCTTGCGGTCGCGGTCGCGTGAGGGCTGCACGCGCTTCGGCTCGCCCGGCATCTTCGGGTAGTCGGGCGGGTACGGCATGTCGCCCTTCCCCTCCGACTCGTCGCGCTCGTACATGTCGAGCAGCGGCTGCAGGGAGTGCGCGACGTCGTTGATCGCCGCATGGCGGTCCCCCACCTCGGCGAAGCGCGCGGGCATGGTGGCCACCGTGAAGTCCTCCGGCGCGACGTCGGC
>DASUYU010000195.1:0-14391 GCA_036377235.1 Thermoleophilaceae bacterium | reverse complement strand
GCGTCGAACGCCTCGTCGATCTCGCGCGAGCTGAAGCGGTCCGTGCCCTTGAAGAGCAGGTGCTCCAGGAAATGCGAGATCCCGGCGTGCTCGTGGTCCTCGTCGCGCGAGCCGGCCCGCACCCAGAAGCCCAGCGCGATCGAGCGGACCGAGGGCATCGCCTCGGTCACGACTCGCGCGCCGGAGTCCAGGGTTGTCAGCCGGGCCTGCTCTGTCAAACGACTACTCGCTCGGGGCGCGGTCCCGGTCCGGGTCGCGGTCGCCCCGCCCGCCCCGGTCACGGTCACGCTCGCGCGGGCGCCGGTCGCGGCCTCCGCGGCCGTCGCGCCGGCCGCGTCCGTTGCCGCGGTCACCGCGGCCGCCCTTGTCGCCGGTGCCCATGGCGGCCAGCTCCTCGGGCGACTTGCCCTCGATCTCCGGGTCGTCGGCCAGCCGGAGCCCGATGCGGCCGCGCTCGCGGTCCACCTCGACGACCTTCACGCGCAGCTCGTCGCCGCGGTTCACGACCTCCTCCACCGTGTTCGGGCGCTGGCCCGGGGCGATGTTGGAGATGTGGATCAGGCCGTCCGTGCCCTTGGCGAGCTCGACGAAGGCGCCGAAGGTCGTCGTCTTCACGACCTTGCCCGTGAACTCGTCTCCGAGCTCGACCTCCTTCGTCATCGAGCGGATGCGGTCCACGAGCGCGTCGCCCTGGTCGCCTGTCTGGGCGTAGATCCGGACCGTGCCGTCGTCGTCGATGTCGATCTGGGCGTCGTACTCCTCCGACAGCGCCCGGATCGTCTCGCCGCCCTTGCCGATGACCGCTCCGATCTTGTCGGTGTCGATCTGGATCGCGGAGATCCGCGGCGCGTAGGGCGAGAGCTCGGAGCGGGGCTCTGAGATCGCGTCGTTCATCTTCCCCAGGATCGTCATGCGCGCCTCCTGGGCCTGCTCGAGCGCGCCCTTCAGGATCTCGAACGTCACGCCCGTGATCTTGATGTCCATCTGCAGGGCCGTGATGCCCTCGGAGGTCCCGGCGACCTTGAAGTCCATGTCGCCCAGGTGGTCCTCGACGCCGGCGATGTCGGTGAGCACGACGTGGTCGTCGCCCTCCTTGATGAGACCCATGGCCACACCCGCCACCGCCGCCTTGATCGGCACTCCGGCGTCCATCAGCGAGAGCGTCGACCCGCAGACCGAGGCCATCGAGCTCGAGCCGTTCGACTCGAGGATGTCCGAGACCACGCGGATCGTGTACGGGAACTCGTCGATCCCCGGCACGACCGGCACGAGCGCCCGCTCCGCGAGCGCGCCGTGGCCGATGTCGCGGCGCTTCGGCCCGCGCATGAAGCCGGCCTCGCCCACCGAGAACGGCGGGAAGTTGTAGTGGTGGAAGTAGTGCTTCTCGGTCTGGAGGCCGAGCGTGTCGAGCCGCATCTCGTCACGGGTCGTGCCGAGCGCGGCCACCGTGAAGGCCTGCGTCTGACCGCGGGTGAAGATCGCCGAGCCGTGCGTGCGCGGGGCGACTCCGACCTCGATCCAGATGTCGCGGATCTCGTCCGGGGCGCGGCCGTCGGGACGCTTCTTGTCCACGGCGATCCGCTTGCGGATGATGTCCTTCTCGAGCTTGTCGAACGCGAGCTGAACGGCCGCCCGGTGCGCAGACACGGCGTCCTCGTCGGTCTCGGTCGTCGTGCCGAGCGCCTCGAGCACCTCCTCCTCCACGCGCTTCGTGGCGTCCTGGCGCTCGAGCTTGTCGACCACCTGGGTGGCCTCGTCGAGGGCCGCGCCGTAGCGCTCCTGGATCTGCCCGAGGACCGCCTCGTCCACCTTCGGCGGCTCGATCTCGATCTTGTCCTTGCCGGCCTGCTTGCGCAGGTCGTGCTGGGCCTCGCAGAGGCGCTTGATCTCGTTGTGCGCGATGTCGAGCGCGTCGAGGATCTCCGCCTCGGTGATCTCGCTGGCGCCCGCCTCGACCATCAGGATGGCCTCCTCGGTGCCGGCGACCACCAGGTCGAGCGGCGACTCGAGCAGCCACTCCTCGTCGGGGTTGACGAGGAAGTTGCCCTCGGCGTCCTGGCCGATCCGCACGGCGCCCACGGGCACCGGGAACGGGATGTCCGACACCATCAGCGCGGCGCTCGTGCCGTTCATCGCGAGGATGTCGTACGGATGCTCGTGGTCGATCGACATGGGGATCGACACGAGCTGCGTCTCGCGGTTCCAGCCCTTCGGGAAGAGCGGGCGCAGCGGCCTGTCGATCATGCGCGCGGTGAGCGTGGCCTTCTCGCCCGCCCTGCCCTCGCGCCTGAAGAAGCTTCCGGGGATCTTGCCCGCGGCGTACATCCGCTCCTCGACGTCGACCGTCAGAGGAAGGAAGTCCACGTCGCGCGGGTTCCCCGCTGTCGCGGTACACAGGACCATCGTCTCGCCCGCCTGAACTACGACGGACCCGCTGGCCTGCTTGGCGTACTTGCCGGTCTCGAAGCTGATCGAGCTCTCGCCGATCTCAAGGGAGACCCGGCTGACACCGTCATTCATGTGATTCCTTTCAGCCGCCTCCGGTTGGCGGCACACCTAATACGTTCCGTTGCGAACCCGAGCGACTCTAGCAACAGCCTCGTCGCTCAGGTCCGCAAGGAACGCCCGCGGGTCTACCGGCGGCAGTCCTTTCGGAGGTCAAGTGCGAGCCGCTCGCCACGGGCGACGAACACCTGCCGTGCCGCCTTCACAACCCCCTGCGGTGTCTCACAGGTCAGCGTGTAGGCCTCCTGCTGCGGTGCGCCGTACGGGTCGGGTCCCGCGTAGGTGACCGTGCCGGTCCACGGGTCGACGCCCGCGTAGTTCTGCACGCGCACCACGTAGGTCCCGGCCGGGTCGAGGATGGTCGCCTCCTCGTAGCCGACCTCTCCGTCCGTGGCCCCGTGACCGGATGTGGCCACCGCGTCGCCTGTCGCGTTGCCGTTCGCGTCGGCCCTGTAGATCTTCATGTCGTAGTCGCTCAGCGGCGAGAACTCGATCCTGAAGGTGGCCTTCGCGTTGTCGATGCCCGCGCCGCTCGGGACCGTGATCAGGTGGTCCTCGTAGCAGTCGGGCGGCGGCGTCTCGTAGTCCGCGCACGGCGTCGTGCTCCCGTCCGTTTCGAACTGCTGCGGCGGGCTCGGGTCACCGGTGGCCGGCCGGCCGCTCGACTTCGCCTTGAGCGGACTCGTGGAGGGATTGACGTCCCACACGAAGTTGCCCTTCCTGTCGCTCACGACGATGCTGCTGCTCAGCGTGTCGTGGATGGTCTGGCCCTCCTGCGAGGTGGGCAGCTCGACCGACTTCGTGAGCTTCAGGACCGATCCGCTCGGCGCCTGGCCGGCGAGCACCGAGTGCTTGCTCGGGTCGGCCGTGTTCTCCTGGGCCAGGTAGTACGCGGCCCGGTTGCCGCCGCCGGTGGCGTAGTCGGTGGTGCCCTCCCACTCCTGCACGGTCACCTCGAACGGCGGGTGGAAGCCGAGGTGGCCGATCTCGAACGTGTAGCCGAGGCCGGCGGTCGCGTTGTACGACCAGTCCTCGGTCGTGCCGGTGGTGTCGTACAGCTGGTAGCCGTACTGGCTCGAGTAGCCGTTCTCGGCGGCCATCGCGTCGCCGAGCGCCTTGAAGAGGGGCTCGTCGACGGTCGTGCCCTGCGACGCCACGCCCGGCGGGCGCAGCACGAGGCCCGAGAACGTGTGGTTCGTGATCAGGGTCATGATCTGACGGCCCGACACGAGCTCGCGGATGTTCCGCGACTCGGGCTCCGAGAACGGGCCGGGGCCGCGGTAGTCCTGCTCGACATAGGTCTCGCTCGAGCCGTTGCCGCCCCAGAAGGCGCCGTAGTTGCGGTTCGGGTCGACACCGCCACCGACGACGCCCTGGTCCGGCTGCGCCATGCAGTTGCCCGCGGCCACCGCGGCATCGATCACCGGGAAGCGGCAGTTCTTGCGGCGGTACTCGTTGATGTGCGTGGTCGCCGCGGCGATGAACTCGGGATCCGAGATCTCGCCGTCGCCGTCCAGGTCCGTGGCGTGGCCGCCGCCGTTCCCGTACAGCTCGCCGGCCTCGCGGCTCGCGTTGAAGCCGTCGGGGTTGACGATCGGGACGACGATCGTGCGGGTCCGCGACACCAGGTCACGGGCGCGCGCGTCGCCGTTGCGGTAGCCGTTCACCAGCTCATACGCCCACTCGATGGCGTGCTCGCCCGAGGGCCACTCACGCGCGTGGTGCACGCCGAGCTGCAGGAACGTCGGCCGGCCGTCGCGGGCGGTCACGTTCGACGTGATCTCGATGCCCTCGACCGGGCGGCCCTCGTACGTCTTGTTGTTCAGCGTGATCGGGCGGACCAGGCCCGGGTTGTCCCTCACGAGCGCCTTCATGTCCTCGCTGTAGTCGAACAGCCGCCGGTAGGTCGTGCGGCCGCTCGGCAGGTCGGAGCGCGCGTTCGCCGCCGCGAAGCTGGCGTCGGCGGCGCGGTCCTGCCGCGCCTGCACGGTCAGGTCAGGGACCTGGGTCGTGTAGGCGAAGTTGTTGTCGATCAGCTTCTGGGCGTCGGCCTGGCCGTACAGCACGGCCTCGACGAAGCCGGGACCGCCATGCTCGGTCAGGTCGAGCCCGAGGTCGCTCAGCTGGTTCTTGCGGTCGAGGTTGGCCGTCTGCACGCGGACGAGCGAGGCGCGCGGCGCGCCCTGCGTGTCGATCGGGATGGACTGGACGCTCAGCTGCGCGGTGGACGAGCTGCCGGAGCGGCGGCACGCCTGGACGACCAGCGCATTGCCGGTGGCCGCGAACCCCGAGGCCACCTCGTCCGCGCCCTCATAGGCCGAGCCGGCGACGATCCGGCCGTCGCTCGGGTCGATGATCGCGAGGTCCCAGTCGCCGCTCGCCGCGGTGAGGCTCGCGGTGATCTCGCCGCCGAGCGGCATGACGACGCGCCGCTGCGCGACGGAGGTTCCCGTGCGCTCCCCGGTCGTGCACGACTTGTCCGTTGCGGTCGCCGCCGCGACGGTCTGCGAGAGCAGTCCCGCGGCCGACGCCGGCGCGCTCATCACCAACAGAACGAGGGCCACCAGGGCCCCACTCCCCCAAAGTCTCATTGCGCTCTCTAACGCAAGGCGGCGCGAAGACTTGCGTCGGGCACGCCGGGATGGGGTTCCCCGGCCACGAACTGGGTGGGAGTCGTGGTCACTCCAGCCCTGATTCCGCTGCGGAAATCGGCGTCGATTCGCTCCGCGGTCTCCGGGGCACGGCGGTCCTTCTCGAAGCGGTCGAGGTCGAGGCCGAGCCGCTCGGCCCTGTCCCACAGATGGGGGTCGTCGAGGTGCCCCTGGTCCTCGAGCAGCGAGTCGTGCATCTCCCAGAACCTCCCCTGGAGGCCGGCCGCCTCGGCGGCCGCGGCGAGGACCCGGGCCCGCGGGTGCTTGGACGTCACCGGGAAGTGCCTGAACACCCGCGTGATCGGCAGCTCCCGGAGGATCAGGTGAGCCTGCGCGCAGTACGGGCACTCGAGGTCGGCGTACTCGATGACCACCGGTCCCTCGCCGCGCGTGTGGTCGGCGGGGCCGGGCTCAGGCGGGGGTGCGCTGCTCCAGCGCGTCAAAGATGAGGTTCGCGCCGGGGATCTCGAGCGGCGGCGAGAGGTAGGACCAATGGACGACGCCGTCGGGGCCGACCATGACGAGCGCCCGGCCCGACACGCCGTGGTCTTCGGACCACACGCCGTACGCCTTCGCCACCTCGCCCTTCGGATGGAAGTCGGCGAGCAGCGGGATGCTGAAGCCCTGGTGCTGCTGGAACGCCTTGTGGCAGAAGGCGCCGTCGACCGAGACGCCTACGAGCCTCGCCCCCTCCTCCTCGAGCTGCGGAAGCACCTCCTGATAGACGCTCAGCTGATCGGTGCAGACCGGGCTGAAGTCGGCCGGGTAGAAGACGAGCACGACCGTCTCGCCCTTGAAGTCCGCGAGCGAGACACGGTTTCCGTCCTGATCTGGAAGCGAGAAATCCGGCGCCGGAGAGCCGGGCTCGATCATCGCCGGAGCCCGAGCTCCTGAATCAGCGACCGGTAGCGCTCGATGTCCGAGCTCTGGAGGTAGCGCAGCAGCCTGCGCCGCTTGCCGACCAGCATCAGGAGCCCGCGCCGGGAGTGATGGTCCTTCCGGTGCGTCCGAAGATGCTCGGTGAGCTCGTTGATCCTCGCCGTGAGCAGGGCAACCTGGACCTCGGTCGAACCGGTGTCCCCATCCGCGCGCCCGTACTTGGCGACGATCTCCTGCTTCTTCTCGGCAGCAAGGCTCATGTGCGACGGGAAACCGTAGCAGGGGATTGACCCCTTTCTACACTCGCGTACGTGCTCCATCCACAGCTTGCCTGGTATGTCGCGGGCCCGCTTCTCGGGCTGAGCGTCGTCGCCGTCCGCGCGCTGTTCAACGCGCGGCTCGGGGTGACCGGCGGGTTCTCCGAGGTCGTCGGCCGGGTGCGCGCCGGACAGGTCGGGTTCGACTGGCGGGGATGGTTCCTCGTGGGCGTCATTCTCGGCGGGACGGTGTACGCGCTGGTTGCCGGCGGTCAGCTGTTCCACGGGTACGGCTGGCTCACCGACACCTTCCACGGCAGCGCGCAGATCCTGATCGCGCCGATCCTGCTGGGTGCGGGCGTCCTCATCGGCTTCGGCGCGAAGCTGTCGGGCGGCTGCACCTCGGGCAACGGGCTGAGCGGCACCGCGATGCTCTCACCGGCCGCCCTCGCCGCCACGGCCACGTTCTTCGGGACGGCGATCGTGGTGACCTTCCTCATCGAGGCGGTCATCTGATGGGCGCCCGTGCCGCCGGGCTCGGCGTCGGCCTCGTGTTCGGCCTGACCCTCTCCTGGAGCGGCCTCGCGAGCCCCGAGGTGATCCGGGACGCGCTCCTCTTCAAGGACTCCTACCTCTTCCTCCTGTTCGCGTCGGCCGTGCTGGTGGCGGCAGCCGGGATCGCACTCCTGCGCCGCGCGGAGCGCCGCGCCCTGCTCGTGGACGCTCAGATCACGTGCGAGCCGGAGCCGGCCACCCGCCGCCATCTCGCCGGCGCCGCGATCTTCGGCCTCGGCTGGGGCATCGCCGACGCGTGCCCGGGCCCGATCGCCGTCCAGGTCGGCCAGGGCATCGGCTGGGGCCTCGCCACCTTCGCGGGAGTGATCATCGGCGTGTACCTGTTCCTGCGCCGCGAGGAGCCGGAGACCGAGCCGGCGACGGATGTCCCCACGGCCGGCCGCGCGCGAAGGCACCGGACGCCGGCGCCAAGCACCCGCTGATCTGGCACGCGGCCTCAGGCGGGTCACGTAGGTCGTGCGAATGCGTGGGAGGCGCGCACCAGGGTCTCGATGACGTCCAGCTCCGCTTCGTCGCGGGGCGCGTAGAGCATCACCGCTGTTCTGGGGATCTGGCCTCGCAGCGCAACCGGGTGGGATTCGGCCCAGCCGGCTTCTATGGCCTCGCGGGCCGTCTCCAGGGGCAGCATCGCGTGGAGGCTGTGGTCCGGTGACGGATGGAGGTGGGCGAATTCGCGCTCGATCAGGAATGCCTCCGGTGGCCCCTGTGGCTCGCCGCGCGCCAGGATCAGGGCGCGGGCCCCGGGTACGGAGATCCGGCTGGGCTGCTCCTCCACTCCGGGCAGCGCGAAGACCCGCTCTGCAAGCTCCTCGACCCAGCGCAGGTCGGTCGGCTGCTGGTCCAGCTGGGTGTGCGGATTGGTTGGCGTCGTGCGCGGCCGGTCGCCGGGCCGCGGGGGAAGCGGCGGCATGTCTCCGAGTCTAGGGTTCGCCGGATGGCAGACAGCGCGACGCCGACCTTCTACTACGACTTCAACTCCCCGTACGCCTGGCTGGCCGCGGAGCGGCTCGACGATTTCGTCCCGGACGCGGAGTGGCGGCCGATCGCGTTCGCCATCTTGCTCAACCAGCGTGGCGAGCTCGGCAAGCGGCTGACCAATCTGAACACGGCGCCGATCGTCGAGGAGGTCACGGCACGGGCTTCGGACCGCGGGCTGCCCTCCTTCGCGCCCCCGGACACGTGGCCTGTCCAGAGCTGGTCGCTCACGCCGCTGCGTGCCGCGCTCGTGGCGGATGAGCTCGGCCGCCAGCGCGAGTTCGGGCTCGCCGCCTTCCGGAAGTCCTTCGTGGAAAGCCGCTCACTCTCCGACCTCGACAACGTGTTCGCGGCCGCGAGCGACGCCGGCCTCGACCCGGACGAGGTGGCCGCCGGCATCCAGCGAGACGAGATCAAGGAGCGGCTCAAGTCGAACACCGCCGAGGCGCTCGAGCGCGGCGTGACCGGCATCCCAACAGTCGCGATCGGCGACGAGCTGTTCTGGGGCGACGACCACCTGGAACAGGCAGCGATTATCAAGAACAGCTGAGGGGGTCAGAACAGCTGAGGGGGTCAGACCCCTTAACACTATGAAGGGGTCTGACCCCTAGCCGTTAGCCCAGGGCGTTGCGTGCCGCCGTCAGCCGCTTGCGGCCCTCCTCGATCGAGCGGCGCGCCTCGTAGAGCT
The DNA here is from genome assembly GCA_036377235.1 of Thermoleophilaceae bacterium. Taxonomy (GTDB): domain Bacteria; phylum Actinomycetota; class Thermoleophilia; order Solirubrobacterales; family Thermoleophilaceae; genus JACVRW01. The sequence continues at coordinate 5,860 of DASUYU010000195.1, read as the reverse complement.
CCACCTCGCTCGGGTCGTCCTTCAGGAGCAGGCGGTTCGCGCGGTCGTACAGGTCCAGCGCGCGCCGGTACTCGTCGCGACCGCGGGCGCTCGCGTTCGGCATGTCCACGTCGAGGTCGAGCGACTGGATGTCCTCGCCGAGCGCGACGAGCGCGTGGCGGGCGTCGCCCTCGTCGATCTGCTCGCGGTCGTGCGCGGCGGCGCGGCGGCGCCGGAGCGCCATCAGGAAGACAATCGTCCCGATCAGGAACGGCAGGGCGATGGCCCCGGCCACGATGAAGAGGCCGATCCGCACGCCGCTGCTGATGTCGTCGCCCACATCGTCCGCGCTCGGGGTCGCCGGCGCCGACGGCGGCGGCGCGTTCAGGTCGCGCTCGGCACCCGGGTCGACCTCGGCGATGCCGTCCACCGCGGCGAGCAGCTGCGCGTCGAGGCCCTCGTCCTGGTGGGTCTCCACGGCCGCCCGGACCGCGGCCGCCGTGGGATCGACCACCGCGTGAGAGGTCACGACGTGGAAGTTGGACCCGTTCGTGACGAGCAGGGAGCCGCGCCGGCCCGGCATGGCCTGGTCGATCGCGTTGGCGAGCGCACCCACCCCGCCGGCGCGCTCGGCGCTCTGCGACGCGACCACTGCGATCTGGATGCGCCCGATGTCCGCGTCCACTATCCGCAGGCGCACCTGGCCGCGCTGCGGCACCGTGAGCAGCCCGCTCTGCGACTCGTCGACGAACACCGGATCCGACCGGAGCGCGGCCGCCACCTCCCGCGCGCTCGCGGCCGCGGACGCGCTCGCCGCGCCGGCGCAGGCGAGCACCGCCGCCAGGACGAGCACGCCGCCGATCCGCGCTGCGAGCCTCACCGGCCAAGCCTCGCACGGCGCGCCGACGCCGGGTGCTACCGTTAACCGGGTGGTTAACGATTCATTCAAGGCGCTCTCCCACCCGATCCGCCGCGGCATCGTTGAGCGGCTCGCGGCCGGGCCGGCGACGGTCGGCGACGCCACCGAGGGCTTCGGCGTCTCGAAGCCGGCCATCACGAAGCACCTGAAGGTCCTCGAGGACACGGGCGTGGTGAGGCGCGAGGTGATCGGCCGCACGCACCGCCTGTCGCTCGAGCCGGGAGTGCTGAGCGAGGCAGCCGACTGGATGGATCGCCAGCGCGCCCTGTGGGGCCGCATGTTCGACGTCGTGGACGAGTACCTGAAGGAGGAAGGCAAGTGAACACCCCGCCTGTCGTATCGGCCGAGGAATGGCAGAAGGCGCGCGACGCCCTGCTGGTCAAGGAGAAGGAGCACACCCGCGCCCGTGACGCGCTCGCCGCCGAGCGCCGCCGCATGCCGTGGCTGGCCGTGGAGAAGGAGTACTCCTTCGAGGGACCGGACGGCCCGGCCACGCTGCTCGACCTGTTCGAGGGCCGCCGCCAGCTGATCGTCTACCGCTTCTTCTACGACGACGACGTGAAGGGCTTTCCCGAGAAGGGCTGTCCCGGGTGCTCCTTCGTCGCCGACCAGGTGGCCCACCTCTCGCACCTGAACGCCCGCGACACCACGCTCGCGTTCGCCTCGCGCGGGCCTCAGGACGGCATCGCGAGCCTGAAGGCGCGGATGGGCTGGGACATGCCGTGGTACACGATCACGAGCGACTTCGACACCGACTTCGGCGTCCGCGAATGGCACGGCACGAACGCCTTCATCCGCGACGGCGAGAAGATCTTCCGCACCTACTTCATCGACTCCCGCGGCGACGAGGCCATGGGCTCGACCTGGAACTACCTCGACATCACCGCGCTGGGCCGCCAGGAGGAGTGGGAGGACTCGCCCGAGGGCTACCCGCAGACCCCTCCGTACCAGTGGTGGCGCCGGCACGACGAGTACGAGCACGCCGGGGCCGCCACGTGACGGGAGGCCACACGCTCGTCATGGAGCGCACCTTCCACGCGCCCGCCCAGGCCGTGTTCGACGCGTGGACGAGCGAGGAGGTCATCCGCCGCTGGTGGCACGCGGAGCACGACTGGGAGACGACGGTCGCCGAGGTGGACCTGCGCGTGGGCGGCGAGGTGCGCGTGGTGATGCGCAACCCGCACGAGGACGTCGAGTACGGCGGCGGTGGCCGCTACACCGAGATCGACCCGCCGAACCGGCTGGCCTTCACCTGGCTCTGGGACGACAACGACACCCGCCAGCTGATCGAGCTCGAGTTCGACGAGGCCGACGGCGCGACCACGGTCCGCTTCACCCACAGCAACCTCTGGGACGAGGAGTCGGTGCGCTCGCACGAGGGCGGCTGGGGCGGGGCGTTCGACAACCTGGAGCGCGCGCTCACTCGAGCGACCTGACGGCGTCAGGCCCGGACCGCCACCGCCTCGATCTCGACGAGCTGCCCGTCGAACCCGAGCGCTGCCACGCCCAGCAGCGTGCCCGGCGGTCCGTGGCTGCCGAACAGCTCCTCGACGACGGCCCACGCCGCGACCAGATCGGCGCGGTCGGCGGACGCCACGTAGACCGTCGTCTTGACGACGTCCTCGAGGCCGCACCCCGCCGCCCGCAGCGCCACGACCAGGTTGTCGAGCGTCTGCCGCATCTGCGCCGCCACGTCGCGTCCGCCGACGACGGCGCCATCGGAGTCGAGCGGACACGCGCCGGCCGTGAAGACCGTGTCCCCCGCCGCCGGCGCCACGGCGACGTAGGAGTACGGCACACCGTCGTACAGCTCGGGCGGGTCGATCAGCTCGCGGGGCACGCTCGCAGTATCCCCCGCGCGCGGTTAGGGTCGGCGGATGGACCGCGATCCGTCACACATCATGCAGGTGGGCATGGGCTTCTGGGCCTCGAAGACCGTCCTGTCCGCGGTGGAGCTCGAGCTGTTCACCCAGCTCGGGTCGGAGTCCCTGACCGGCGAGGAGATTGCCGGCCGGATCGGGCTCCATCCGCGCGGGACCTACGACTTCCTCGACACGCTTGTGGCGCTGAACTTCCTCGAGCGCGACGGCGACGGACCGGACGGCCGGTACGGGAACACCCCCGACACCGCCGTGTTCCTCGACAAGAACAGCCCCGCGTACATCGGGGGGATCCTCGAGATGGCGAACGCGCGCCTGTACCGCTTCTGGGGCGACCTGACGGAGGCGCTTCAGACCGGCGAGCCCCAGAACGAGGTCAAGCACACGGGGCACGCGATGTTCGAGGAGCTCTACAGCGATCCCGCCCGCCTCGAGCAGTTCATGGGCGCGATGGCCGGGATCTCGCGCGGCAACTTCGAAGCGCTCGCGCGGAGCTTCGACTTCTCGAGGTACCGGACGGTCTGCGACATCGGAGGCGCCACCGGCGTGCTCAGCATGGCGCTCGCGAGCCACCACCCGCACCTCGCGTGCACGACCTACGACCTGCCGGTCGTGGCCCCGATCGCCGAGCGGGCGATCGCGGCGGCCGGGCTGTCGGACCGGGTGTCGGTGGCGTCGGGCGACTTCTTCGCGAACGGCCTGCCCAGCGCGGACGTGATCACGATGGGCCTGATCCTTCACGACTGGAGCCTCGACAAGAAGCTCCATCTGATCCGCTCGGCCTACGACGCCCTGCCGGACGGCGGGGCCTTCATCGTGGTCGAGAACCTGATCGACGACGCCCGCCGGGAGAACGCGTTCGGCCTGATGATGTCGCTGAACATGCTGATCGAGTTCGGTGACGCCTTCGACTACACGGGGGCCGACTTCGCCGGCTGGTGCCGGGACATCGGGTTCAGCGACGTCGAGATCCTCCCGCTCGCCGGTCCGGCGAGCGCCGGAGTGGCCTACAAGTAGCCGGCGGCCGGCGGGTCGGCGGGGGGCCGCGAGTCAGCCGCCCGCCGCGGTTCTCGCGGCGATCGCCTCGTTCGCCTCGGCCTCCGTCGAGCAGTTGCGCCACCAGACGCACTTGCCGTCACGCCACTCGAGCACCTGCCAGAACGGGTCGTGGACCGGCGTCTCGCTGGCAGCACCGTGCCCCGTGCCGAGGCTGCGCACGACGACGATGTCGCCGAGATCCCGGAGCTCCAGGATCTCGACTCTGTAGTCGGGCATGAAGTGCATGATCGCGTCGCGCCAGTCGCGCAGCCCCTTCTCGCCGCGGTAGGCGCCCTCCATCGCCACGAGCCGCGACTCCACCTCGATGTCGGGGGCCGTCAACTCCGCGAACGCTCTCCAGTCCCGGCTGTTGAAGGCGTCGTAGGAGCGCCGCGTGCGCTCGACGTTGTCGGACTCCGGCACGCGGCTAGTCAAGCACAGGCTTCAGGTCCAGGACCGGCGTGCCGTCCAGCGCCTCCAGGTCGCTCACCCGGACCCGGTTGCCCTCGACCGCCAGCACCTCGACCTCGTGGAGGCCGATCGGATTGGGCCGGTCCGGAGAGCGGGTCGTGAAGACGCCGCGCATCGGGTTGGACCGGTCGTCGCGCGGGTGCACACGGAGCACGGTGCGATCGGCCCGATCCAGCCAGGTCAGCACGATCACGCGCGCGCCGGGCTCGAGGCCGTCGAGGCCCTCCACAACTCCCGGGTCGAGCACGAGCCAGGCATCCGGTCCGCCCTCGAACCCCTGCTTCGGCGCGGCGGCGGCATCCACGAGCGGCGACTCGACCCTCCCGATCGGCGCGAATGTCAGGTCGGCGTCGCTCACGAGCCGAGCTCCGCCAGCCGCCGCTCCAACAGGCGCCGCTCTGCGTCCGAGTGCACCAGCTCGAGCGCGCGGCCGTAGGCGCCGCGGGCGTCGTCCATCCGGTCGAGGCGGCGGAGCAGCTCGGCGCGGGTGGCGTGCAGGTAGTGGTAGCCGTCAAGATCGAGCCGCTCGACGATCCTGAGCGCGGCGTCCGCGTCACCCGCCTCCGCGACCGCCACGGCCTGGTTCAGCTCCACCACCTCCGAGCCGGTCGCCCGGGCGAGCTCGGCGTACAGCGCGGCGATCTCGTCCCAGTCCGGCCCCTCTTCGGCGTGGAGGGAGGCGAGCGCCGCCTGGAGCACGTACGGGCCGCGGCCGCCGAGCGCCATCGCCCGATCGAGAGCCGCCCTCCCCTCCTCGATCTGCGCCGAGTCCCAGAGCGAGCGGTCCTGATCCTGCAGCAGCACCACGTCGCCGTCGGCGAAGCGCGCCTCGCGCCGGGCGTCGTTCATGAGCATCAGGGCCAGCAGGCCGTGCACCTCCGGCTCGTCCGGCATCAGCTCGGCCAGCGCCCGGCCCAGCCGGATCGCCTCCGCGGCCAGCTCGCCACGGCCGCCGTAGCCCTCGTTGAAGACCAGGTACACAACCGCCAGCACCGCCGCCAGCCGGTCGGGCAGCAGCTCGGGCGGCGGCACGCGAAACGGGATGCCAGCGGCCTGAATCTTCCGCTTGGCGCGCACGAGCCGCTTCGCCATCGTCGGCTCCGGAACGAGGAAGGCGCGTGCGATCTCCTCGGTGCGCAGGCCGCCGAGCGTCCACAGGGTCAGCGCAACCTGCGCCTCGAGTGCGAGCGCCGGGTGGCAGCACGTGAACAGGAGCTCGAGCCGCTCGTCCGGGATCGTGGTCTCGTCCATCTCGTCCTCCGTCGTCTCCGGCACCTCGAGCTGGCGCGTCTTCGCGGCGAGCGTGCGGTCGCGGCGGATGCGGTCGATCGCGCGGTTGCGCGCGGTCGTCACCAGCCACGCGCGCGGGCTCGTGGGCGTCCCGTCCCGCGGCCACCTCGCGGCGGCGATCGCGAACGCCTCCTGCGCGGCTTCCTCGGCGAGGTCGAAGTCGCCGAGGAAGCCGATCAGGGCCGCGAGGACGCGACCCCATTCGTCGCGGAAGACCTGCTCGAGCGTCATCTAGCCCTGTTTGATCGGGCGGATCTCGACGCCGCCGCCCATGCGGGCCGCC
>DASUYU010000194.1:0-4252 GCA_036377235.1 Thermoleophilaceae bacterium | reverse complement strand
GTTCGCGCGACTCTCCGAGTACGGGAACAGCGTGTGCCCGTTCGGCAGCACGAACTTCACGATGCCGCCGGTCTCGGTGAGCCAAACGTCGCCCTTGACCGCCTTCAGCAGGCGCTTCGTGCCGCCCAGTAGCTGGCCCTTACGCTTGTTCGTGTCGCGGTAGTTGTGGAGGCCCCAGATCTTCGGCTTCTTCGCCGTCTTCCTGAAGGTCTTGAGCCACCGCTCCATGTTCGTCTCGTCGATGACGTCCGCCGCGATGATCTTGCAGCCGCGGCAGTTCGCGCGCACGACGTTGTAGTACTGCGCCGCGCGCTTCGGGTTCTTGAACGTCGGCTGCGAGCGGTGGTTCGCCTCGTTCCACGGGCTGATCACCTTCACCTGCGGCCAGCGCGCACGGAAGGCCTTGAACGCTTTCGTGTACTGCCTGACCGTCGGCAGCTTGCACGGCTTCGACGGGCAGGCCGAGCCGAGCGCGGCGAAGAAAGAGATCAGCGGCTCGACCCCGCGCGCCTGCGCGCCGGCCAGCCACTGATCGAGCCACGCGGCCTCCTGCGGCACGAGCGCGACGTTCCACGAGGGGAAGTAGCGGGCTCGCTTGAAGCCAACCTGGGTGAACAGCGGGTCGTTGAACATGCCTGCGTCCTGGTCGCCGATGCCGACGAGCACCGCCGCTTCGGACTTCTGCGGAGCCGCGGCGAAGCCGCATCCGGCAAGCACGGCGGCCGCCACGAGACATGCGATAAAGCGGGACATTGTTCTCCTGAGCGTAACTATCGGGTTCAGGGTCATCAGAAGATGCGCACGGGCTTGACCTTCAGGCTCGACTGCCCGCCCGTGGTGAAGTAGTAGGTCCGAAAGCCCGCCTTCGGGATCGGGTACCGGGCCACGAAGTAGCCGCGCACGTTGCGCACGCCGATCGGCCCGCCGAGCGGCTTGAAGCGGCCCTTGCGGCCGAGGCGCTGGAAGATCTGGACCGTCGAGCCGGCGCCCCCGGGGCGCGCCGCGCCGCGCACCTCGACCGCTCCCGGGCCGAGCTGCCGCACGAGGATCGGCAGGCGGTAGTTCGCGTAGATGTCCGCCTTCAGGGCCCCGTTCGAGAAGCGCAGGCCGCTCTGCCACTGGCTGGCCGGGCCGGGCTGGTCGTCCATCGTGTACTGGGAGATCGACTTCACGCGCCGGTTCGAGTACGAGAACCACAGCTCGGACAGGCCCCAGAACCGCGGCACCGCCGCGATCCGAGCGGCAAACGGGTCCGGCGGGTTCGTCTGGAAGCCGAACTCGGTGTTCCAGATGGGGAGCTTCTTCTTCGACTTGAGCTTGCCGCTGGCGCGCGCCTGGTCGAGCACCTTGAGCACCCGGCCGAACGAGTGGATGGTGGCGTCGTTGGCGGTGGGGTCCGGGTTCAGCGGGCCGGCGGGGCGCGTGTACGGGTGATAGGCGAATCCGCCGAGCCCGCTCAGCGGCTTTCCGTGGAAGAAGGCGTGCAGGAACCTCAGCGGCTGGAGGTTGCGCTTCGGCCCGTCGACCCGCTTGCCGATCGGGAGGAGCTCGCCGAACAGGATCGGGTGGTGGCCCGCGCCACCGCGCTGCAGCCCGCGCACCGCCGCGCGGACCATCGCGCGGTAGAGGGCGGGAGCGACCGGGCGGCCGCCCTTCGTCGACTGCGGATAGAGGTGCCGGGGGTGGTTCGGCTCGTTCCAGAGGGTCCACACGTCAACGCCGGGATAGCGGCGGGCCGCGGCCTCGGCAAAGCGTCCGAACTCGCGCGCGTTCGGCCTGGTCACGCCCACGCGGTCGCCACGGGTCGGGGTGGCCCAGCCCGGCGCGGGCGGGGCCAGCGCGACCATGACCTTGAAGCCGCGGGCCTTGATCGCCGCGATCGTCTCGTCGTAGCGAGCCCAGCCCGGGTACTGCGACGGGTCGCGCCCGTCGAACCCCTTCGGTTTGGTGCGGCCCCCGGGCGCCACGGTGGACCAGTTCAGCTGCATCTTGATCATGTCCGCGCCCAGGCCCTTCACCTCGTCGAGCGTCGGCCCGCGGGTGGCGCCGTTGTCCGTGATCAGCGACTCGTCCTGGAACAGCGCGAACTGGCGCGGGCTCGCGGAAGCCGCCACGGGCAGGAGCGTGAGCGCAGCAAGAAAAACGGTCGTTGTCAGCGTGATCAGACGCATGAAGTTCGGGCGAAAGCGGGTTCCGGCTTCCAACACGCGGCAGGCGCGGGGTTGCGGTCGCTGCCCCTGCTAGCGTCCGCCGCGCGGCTCCCTAAGCCGTAGCAGAAATGGGAATCGGGACGTCCATATTCCTCATCGCTGTGGGCGCCATCTTGCGCTACGCGGTCAACGTCACCGTCGAGGGCGTGGAGATCGACACGGTCGGCCTGATCCTCATCGTCGTGGGGGCCATCGGGCTCGTGATCTCGCTGGCGATCATCTTCCTCTCGAACGACGACCGCCCGCGCCGGCCGGACGACTACCCCACCAGACGGCTCTAGGACGCGAAGCGTCCGGTTACAGCGCCCGGAGGGCGCCGCTGCCATCAGGACGCGGGCATGGATGCCCGCGGGGCTATCATCGGGCGTGTAGATACGGGAGCTCGGGGAGACCGGGCTGAGAGGGCGGCTGCGGCGCCGCCGACCGTCGAACCTGACCGGGGTAATGCCCGCGAAGGGAAGGTGATGTAACTGCCGCGGAGCACACGCTACGACGCCGTCGTTATCGGCGCGGGTCTGATCGGCCTCTCGTGCGCATGGCGCGCGCGCAAGCGCGGTATGTCCGTGCTCGTCGTCGACCGCGCCGACGCCCCCGGGGCGGCCACATCCGACGTGGCGGCCGGGATGCTCGCGCCCGTGACCGAGATGGACTTCGGCGAGGAGGGCCCGCTCCGTATGAACATGTTGGCGCGCGAGCGCTGGCCCTCGTTCGCCGCGGAGCTCGAGGAGGTCACCGGACTTCCGACCGGCTACCGCGACACCGGCGCCCTCGTGGTGGCGGCTGATCGCGACGACGCCGAGGCGCTCCGCCGCCTGCATGAGCTGCACGCGTCGCTCGGGCTCTCCTCCGAGTGGCTGACACCCTCGCGCTGCCGCGCGCTCGAGCCGGGCCTGTCGCCCCGGATCGCCGGGGGCATCCTGGCGCCTCAGGACGGCAGCGCGGACCCGCGCGCGATGGTGCGCGCGCTCGCGGCGGCGGCGGAAGAGGTCGAGCTCGGCGTCGAGGTGCAGGCCATCGAGCACGACGGCTCGTCGGTGACCGGCGTGCGGACGAGCGCGGGGACGATCGCCGCCGGCCAGGTTGTGGTGGCGGCCGGCCCGTGGAGCGCGTCGCTCGCACCGCTCGGCGACGGCCCGCCGGTGCGGCCGGTGAAGGGCCAGATCCTGGAGCTGCGCGCCCGCGGCTCGATGCCGAGCCCGTTCGAGCGCGTGCTGCGGACGCCGCGGTGCTACCTCGTGTCGCGCGGCGACGGCCGCGTCGTGCTCGGCGCGACCGTCGAGGAGCAGGGCTTCGACACCGCCGTGACCGCCGACGGCGTCTTCCGACTGCTCGAGGCGGCGTGGGAGGTGCTGCCCGAGGTGGGCGAGCTGGAGTTCGTGGACGCGCGCGCGGGCCTGCGGCCCGCGACGCCCGACAACGTCCCCCTCGTCGGTCCGGACGAGGACCTCGAGGGCCTGATCTGGGCCACCGGCCACTGGCGCAACGGCGTGCTGCTCGCCCCGCTCACCGCCGACGCGGTGGCAACCCTCCTGATGGGGTCTGACCCTTTTCGCAGGGTGGTCGAGGGTTTGCGCTCATGACGGTCGTGACTCTCAACGGAGAGCTACGCGAGTTGCACGAGCCTGCGACGGTCGAGGTGGCCGTGTCGGTCGCGGGCGCTCCCGACGGTCGCGGTGTGGCGGTCGCGGTGGACGGCGAGGTCGTGCCGCGCGGGGAGTGGGCGACCACCGAGGTGCGCGACGGGCAGCAGGTCGAGGTGCTCCACGCCGTGCAGGGGGGCGCGTGAACGGCCCGGCCGGCCACGGCCCGGCCGGCTGCGACGGCGCCGCCGCCGCCTTCGAGGTCGCGGGCCGCGCGCTCGAGTCGCGGCTCATCCTCGGCACCGGCGGGTTCCGGAACCTTCAGGTGATGGCCGAGGCGGCGCGCGAGTCCGGCGCCGAGCTGGCGACCGTGGCCATGCGCCGCGTGGACCCGAGCGCGCGCGGGTCGATCGTCGAGGTGCTCGAGGAGGCGGGCCTCGAGGTGCTGCCGAACACCGCCGG
>DASUYU010000193.1:0-4504 GCA_036377235.1 Thermoleophilaceae bacterium | reverse complement strand
GTCACGTCCTCCCGTGACGTCGCCAGGCGCTTGCGGATGTCGCCGTCCACGCCGGCGACCTCGCGGAACCAGCGGTCGAAGAACTGCATGTGGCGCGCCTCGTCGACCTGCTGGGTCGTGAGGAACGCCTCCTCCTGCTCGTCCTCATAGGCCATCACGAGGCCGGAGAACTGGGTGGTCACGCGCTCCTCTCCGACGAAGAACGAGCTGAGCCCCCAGAGGTGCTCCTCCCGGGCCTCCTCGTCCAGCTCCGCCCACTGCTCCTTGTCGCGCTCGAGGTCGATCGCCTGCGACTGCCACTGCTGACGCTCCCACAGCTCGTACAGCTGCTGTGGATTCATGAGCTGGAGCGTTCGGTTCAGGTACGCGTCGTCGGTGATGGTGGCGACGTCGCCCTGGCTGGTGAGGTCGAGGAGGGTGGCCATGCGTCGATCCTAACTGCGGGTTTGCGCCGCTCGCCACAAGGGGAAGAGCCCCTTGGTCGGAGAGTGTGTATCCAGCGGCTTAACGCGAACTTAACACAGTGAGCGTTGCGGGGTTCAGAGGGAGTTTTCCAGTGCGGCACGGCCGCTTGCACAGGGGGTATTAGGGACGATGTATCAGTTCAGTCGATCGATCTTTCGTGAGCTGGCGCCGGGAGTGGTTCCGGCTCGGGGTGAGGACGTCATGACCACCCGGATGCGCTTCCTTCGCGCGTGCGAGTCCTCGATGGAGCGGCTCGCCACCGATCGGCACTACTTCGCGAAGCCGGTGCGGACGCTCTTCAACGACGTCCGGCACTTCTTCCCGATCGGCGACCAGATGCACGTGTACCGCGTCTGTGAACGGCACATGATGCTGGCGACGGAGTTCGTCGACACCCAGCTGAAGACCGGCACCACCTTCGACGGCAGCCCGGTGTGCTGCCACGCGAGCACGCGGCGGGGCACGCCGTGCGCGCGGGTGCCGCTGCCCGGCAGCAAGTACTGCCCGTCGCACAAGCATCTCGACGAAGAGCTCGAGGTCGCCGCATAGCCGGCTGAGGCCGTAGCTTCCACCCCGTGATCCTCGGGGTGGACGTCGGCGGCACTTTCACCGACGCGGCCCTGATCGCCGGCGACAGGCTCGTCACCGGCAAGTCGCCGACCACGCCGGACGACCAGTCCGAGGGCGTGATGGCGGCCGTCGAGGAGGCGCTCGACGGCGCGGGCGCGTCGGCGGGCGACGTGGAGCGGTTCGTCCACGGGATGACCGTGGGCACGAACGCGCTGCTCGAGGGGCGCGTGGCGCGGACCGCGCTACTCGCCACGGAGGGATTCACCGACCTGGAGGAGCTCGGGCGGCAGGCGCGGGCCGAGCTGTACCGGCTGTGCGCGGGCCACCCCCCGCCGCTGGTGCCCGCCGGCCTGCGGATCGCGGTCCCGGAGCGGACCGGGCCGGACGGCGTGCTGCGCGAGCTGGACGAGGAGGCGCTCCGGGCGGCGGCGGACGATCTGGATGCCGAGGCCGCGGCGGTCTGCCTCCTCTGGGGGTTCCGCCACCCGGACCACGAGCGGCGGGTGGCGGCGCTGCTCGGGGAGGCCGCGCCCGGAATCCACGTGTCCACGTCACACGAGACGGCCGGGGTGTTCCGCGAGTACGAGCGCTGCGCGACGACCGTGGTCGATGCGGCCCTCTCCCCCCTTCTCCGCGGCTACCTGGAGCGCCTGTCCGGCCGGGCGCGCGAGGCGGGCCTGCCGGAGCCGGAGGTGATGCTCTCGAGCGGAGGGACGGCGAGCGCGGCGATAGCGGCCCGGCACGCCTCGTGGACGGTCCTCTCGGGACCGGCGGGAGGGGCGGTGGGAGCGGCCCGGATGGCCCGGGCGGATGCCGTCGGACTCGACATGGGCGGCACGTCCTGCGACGTCTCCCTGATCGTGGGAGGGGCGGCCGCCGTGAGCAGCGGGCGCGAGGTCGGCGGGCGGGCGCTGGCGCTGCCGATGGTGGACGTGCACACGGTCGGCGCGGGCGGGGGGTCGATCGCGTGGCGGGACTCGGGCGGCGCGCTTCGGGTGGGACCGCGGTCGGCGGGGGCCGATCCGGGGCCGGCGTGCTACGGCCGCGGCGGCGAGGAGCCGACGGTGACCGACGCCAACCTGCTGATCGGCCACCTCGAGGAGGACGCTCCGCTCGCCGGAGGCGTCCGGCTCGACCGGGCCGCCGCCGAGCGGGCGGTGGGCGGGCTGGCCGGGGAGCTCGGGCTCTCGGTCGAGGACACCGCCGCCGGCATCGTCCGCGTGGCCAGCGCGGCCATGGCCCAGGCGGTCAGGGTCGTGACCGTCGAGCGCGGGATCGACCCGCGCGACCTCGCGCTGGTGCCCTTCGGCGGAGCCGGGCCCCTGCACGCGGCCCAGATCGCCGACGAGCTCGGGATGCGGCGCGTCCTGGTGCCCGTGGCGAGCGGCGTGCTATCCGCCTTCGGGCTCGTTGTGGCAGAGCGCCGCCGCGATCTGGTGGAGAGCGTCCTCCTGACCGGCGACGACCTCACGACCGAGCGGATCGCCGCGGCCGTGGACCGCCTGGCCGAGCGGGGGCGGGCGGAGCTCGGCGCCAGGGATTCGGAGACCCGAGCAACCTACGAGCTCCGCTACGAGGGGCAGGCGTTCGAGCTCCCCATCGACGGCGAGCCGCGGCCGGATCCAGCGGAGCTGCGCCGCGCGTTCGACCGCGCGCACGAGGACCGGTACGGCTACGCGGATCCGGACGCCAACCTGGAGCTCGTGACGATCAGGGTCGCGGTTGCGCTGCCCGGCGCCGAGCCGCGACCCGCCGAATGGGACGGGCTGCCGGAGGAGCGCGTCGAGGGCCCCGAGGTTGTGCCGCTGCCCGGCTCGACGCTCGTGGTCCCCGACGGGTGGCGCGCCCGTGCCGAGGCCGACGTGGTGGTCATGGAGCGGACAGATGGCGATCCTCCGTCGCCGACTCCGCGGCGACCTCGGACACGGCGCCTGGACCCGATCACCCTGCAGGTGCTGCTCGGCAGCCTGCGCGCCGCCTGTGACGAGATGGGCGCCGTGCTGGTGCGCTCGGCGCACTCCGCGAACATCAAGGAGCGCCGCGACGCCTCCACCGCTCTGTTCGACGCGGACGGCCAGATGGTCATGCAGGCCGAGCACATCCCGGTGCACCTCGGCGCGATGCCGGCGGCCGTCGCGGCCGTGCTCGGCGAGGAGCAGCGGCGGGGCGGGTCGTGGATCCTCAACGACCCGTACCGGGGCGGCACCCACCTGCCCGACATCACGGTGATCACCCCGCTCTTCCACGAGGACGAGCTCGCGGGATTCGCGGCGAGCCGCGCGCATCACGCGGACGTCGGCGCCGAGGAGCCCGGCAGCATGCCCGCCTTCTCCCGCACGCTCGAGGACGAGGGCGTCGTGATCCCGCCCACCCGCCTGACCGGCGAGCTGCTCCGCGACCTCGCCGGCCGGATGCGCAACCCGCGCCAGCGCGAGGCCGACCTCCGCGCCCAGCTCGCCGCCGGGCGCGCGGGCGGCGAGCGGGTCGCCGCCCTGATCGGCCGGTTCGGGCTCGACACCTTCCGGGCCGGCCTCGAGGAGACGCTCGACTACGCCGAGCGCCGCACGCGCGCTCGCATCGCCGAGCTCGACGACGGGGTCTACCCGGCCACGGATGTCCTCGAGGGCAGCGACGGCGACCTCGAGCTGAGCGTGGAGGCCCGGGTCGAGGGAGACCGGATGGAGCTCGACTTCACCGGCTCAGCCGACCAGCACGGCGGCAACCTGAACTGTCCACTCGCCGTGACGCTGTCCGCCTGCTACTTCGCGCTTCGGGTGCTCACGGACCCGGACGTCCCGCCCTGCGCCGGCGCCTACCGCCCGCTCACCGTGACCGCGCCCGAGGGCTCGATCCTGAACGCGCGGCCGCCGGCCGCCGTCGCGGCCGGGAACGTGGAGACCTCGTCACGGGTGGCCGACCTGGTGCTCGCCGCCTTCGGCCAAGCGCTGGGCCAGGGCACGATGAACAACCTCACGCTCGGCAACGAGGACTTCACCTACTACGAGACGCTCGGCGGCGGCCAGGGCGCGTGCCCCGATGCCGACGGCCCCAGCGGCGTGCACGTGGCCATGTCGAACACGCTCAACACGCCGGTCGAGGCGCTCGAGCTGGAGTTCCCGCTGCGGGCGGTCGAGTACTCGCTCCGGCGCGGCTCCGGCGGTTCCGGGAGGCACCGCGGCGGCGACGGCGTCGTACGGGAGCTGGAGGCGCTCGCGGAGATGCGCTACTCGCTCATCACCGAGCGCCGCCGCCACGCGCCCCCTGGGGCGGACGGCGGCGGGGACGGCGCGCCTGGTAGGAACCTGCTGAACGGGGAGGAGCTGCCGGCGAAGGCGTCTGGCACCCTCCGGCCGGGAGACAGGCTGCGGATCGAGACGCCCGGAGGTGGCGGATATGGGCAATGAACAGGGTCGAATCGCCTTCTGCGGGCTCGGGATCATGGGCGGCCCGATGGCCGCGAACCTCGCGA
>DASUYU010000192.1:0-4150 GCA_036377235.1 Thermoleophilaceae bacterium | reverse complement strand
CTCGGCGACGACAACTTCCGCTTTGTCGGCGGCGACGAGTACGACGGGGTGTGGCTCAAGGACCTCGGCGAGCGGCTCGGGCTGAAGGCCTTCGTGAAGCCTTCGACCGACCAGCTTCACAACATCGCCGTCCAGGGCCCGAATTCGCGCGAGATCATGAAGGAGCTGATCTGGACGCCGCCGACGCAGCCCTCGCTCGCGGAGCTCAAGTGGTTCCGGTTCCTGGTGGGGCGGATCGGCGGCTACCAGGGGATCCCGGTGGTGGTGTCGCGGACCGGCTACACCGGCGAGCTCGGCTACGAGGTGTTCTGCCACCCGGACGACGGCGTGGCCGTGTGGGACGCGATCTGGGAGGCCGGGCAGCCGCACGGGCTGAAGCCGCTCGGGCTCGAGGCGCTCGACATGATCCGGATCGAGGCCGGGCTGATCTTCGCCGGGTATGAGTTCGACGACCAGGTGGACCCCTTCGAGGCCGGCATCGGCTTCACCGTGAAGCTGGACTCGGAGGATGACTTCATCGGCAAGGACGCGCTGATCGAGCGCTCCGCGCATCCGCAGCGCAAGCTGGTCGGCCTCGAGCTGGAGGGCAACGAGACCGCCGGGCACGGCGACGAGGTGTACGTCGGGCGCCAGCGCGTGGGCGTGGTCACGAGCGGCACGCGCTCCCCTACGCTGCGGAAGAACATCGCGCTGTGCCGGATGTCGGTGCAGTACGCGGACGAGGGGTCCGCCGTGGAGGTGGGCAAGCTCGACGGGCTGCAGAAGCGGATCCCGGCGCAGGTGGTCGGCTTCCCGTTCTACGACCCGAAGAAGGAGCGCCCGCGGTCGTGAGCACTCCCGAGCGGCCCGCCGAGTTCAACTTCCCCATCTCCTTCACGGGGCCGGACGGAATCGGCGCGAGCCCGTTCGACGACTACGCCGAGGCGGAACGCCCGGATGTCGCGGACGACGGCCAGGACCCCGCCGTCGCGCTCCGCCGGACGCTCGGCATGTTCGCCACAGGAGTTACGGTCGTCACCGCGCTCAAGGACGAGCAGGTGCATGGAATGACCGCGAACGCATTCATGTCCGTCTCGCTCGAGCCCCCCTTGGTCCTGATCTCTGTCGATCGGCGCACGAAGATGTGCGGCCTGCTCCACGAGGGAATGCACTACGGCGTGAGCGTGCTGTGCGCCACCCAGGCCGCTCTGTCGGACCGGTTCGCCGGTCGCACGAGCGAGGAGGAGCCGCGCTTCCAGCTCGTCCGCGACACGCCGCTCGTGGACGGCGCGCTCGCGCACTTCGTGGCCCGCGTGGAGCGGTCCTACTGGGGAGGCGACCACTCCCTGTTCCTCGGGCGCGTGGAGTACGCGCGCCAGAACCCCGGCACGCCTCTCCTGTTCCACGGAGGGCGTTACGAGCGTCTGGGTGCCTAGGGCGATCGTCGTTGGCGTGGTCGGCGACTCGGGCGCCGGCAAGACCACCGTCACCCGCGGCCTCACGCGCGTGATCGGCGACGCGCACGTGACGCACGTGTCGGCGGACGACTATCACCGCTTCGACCGCAAGCAGCGGCGCGAGCTGGGCGTGACCCCGCTGCACCCCGACTCGAACCACCTCGACATCCTCACCCAGCACATCTCGCACCTGCGGCGCGGGGAGCCGGTGCTGAAGCCGGTGTACAGCCACCAGACCGGGGAGTTCGAGGCGCCGATGTACGTGCGCCCGTCGAAGTTCCTGGTGGTGGAGGGGCTGCTCAACTTCCACACGGAGACGCTGCGGACGCTGCACGACATCCGCGTCGTGCTGGCGCCGCCGGAGGAGCTGAGGCGGGCCTGGAAGCTGAAGCGCGACTGCACTCGCCGCGGCTACACGACGGACGAGGTGCTGGCCGAGCTCGACGCCCGCCAGGTGGACGCGGAGGAGTTCATCGTCCCGCAGCGCCGCCACGCCGACATCGTGGTGGCGTTCGCGCAGAACAGCTCATCGGATCCGGCGCACCTCGACGCCGACCTGATCCTGCGCGACAGCCTTCCCCATCCGGACCTCTCGCCGCTGCTCACCGGCACCGGCCCGAGCCTCCTGAAGAGGGAGGGGGAGTGGCTCCTGCGCATCCCGGGCGACCTCGACCCGGCGCACGCCGCGGAGCTGGAGGAGGCCGTCTGGGAGAAGATGAGCTTCGCCTCGCACCTGCGCATCCGGCGGCTCGGCGAGTTCACGGTGGGCACCGATCTGTTCCGCTCCGACTCGCTCGCGCTGGTCCAGCTCCTGATCCTGTACCACGTCGTCACCGCACGGGCGGCGCTGTCGATCGGCGGCTCGCCGCCGCGCGCGGATCCGCGCTTCCCGACGGGCGCGGACTCCGCTTTGCACACTTAGGCTGCGCTCTATAGGTTGAGCGGCAGCCATGGCGGTGACGCTCACCCAGCTGGTGGCCTTCCTGACCGTGGTGCGGCGCGGCTCCGTCACCGCCGCGGCCGAGGAGCTCGTCGTGACGCAGCCATCGGTCTCAGCGGCCGTGAACGCGCTCGAGCGGGAGCTCGGCGTGCGGCTCACCGAGCGCGCGGGACGCACCGTCCGGCCCACTGCGGCCGGCGCGGCGTACGCGCCGTTCGCCGCGGACGTGCTGGGCCTGCTCGAGCAGGGCGCGCGGACCGCGCGCGAGACGGCCGAGGCGCACCCGCACACACTGCGCATCAGCGCCGTCACGACGGCCGGCGAGTACCTCGTGCCCCAGCTGATCCAGGCGTTCCGCGAGCGCCGGCCGGACGTGGAGATCTCGCTCGACGTGGGGAACCGCGAGCTGGTGTTCCAACGGGTGCTCGACCACAAGGTCGACGTGGCGGTGACCGGCCGGATCCCCGAGGACGACCGCCTCGTGGGCGTGGACTTCGCCGACAACGAGTTCGCGCTGATCACCAGCGCGGACGACCCGCTCGCCCGCCGCCGCTGGGTGGGGATCGAGGAGCTGGCCAGCCGCCCATGGCTCCTGCGCGAGCCCGGGTCCGGCACGCGCACGCTTGTCGAGGAGTTCCTCGCCGCCCGCGGCATCGAGCCGAACGTGCTCACGCTCGGCTCGAACGGGGCGATCAAGCAGGCCGCCCGAACCGGGCTCGGCATAGCGCTTCAGTCACGCGCGGCGGTCGAGCTCGAGCTGAAGCTCGGCCTGCTCGCCACCATCACGCCACGCGGCGGCCTCCCCGAACGCCGCTGGCACGTGGTCCGGAGCGCGATCGGCCCCGTCCGCGAAGACGCGGAGGCCTTCATGACCTTCTGCACGTCACCAGCAGCCAGGCACGCCCTCGCGACCTAGGGGGGTCAGACCCCTTCATATTGTTAAGGGGTCTGACCCCTTCATATTGTTAAGGGGTCTGACCCCCCCAGCAGTTGGGCTGCTGCTGCGACCAGCTCGCCGTTGCCGGAGGCCTCGCGTCCGTCGGGCAGGACGGGGGTGTCCTCCAGTCCGGTTCTGATGCCGTGGCCGCGTGCGGCACCGCGGCGGTTCACGGCCCAGGAGGCCAGGCCGTCGCCGTGGTGGACCTGCTCGAGCGGGATGTTCGCGGTGGTGAGCACCTCCTCGATGGCGGCCGCCTCGGCCAGTGCGGCGTCGATGGCCTCGCCCAGCGGCTCGACCATCGCCCGTCGCCGCTCTGGGTCGGGTTCGATCTCCGCCGAGGTGCTCAGCGAGATGGGGATGCCGGGACAGGCGGCCCGCACCGCGCGGATCGCCGCCGCGCACGGCTCGGCGTCGAACGTCTGCAGGCCGTCGTCGTCATATGCGTGCAGATGGAGGACACGCGCGCCAGCCTCGACCGCCGCCCGGCCCTCGGCGGCCAGCTCGTCCGGCGTCCGCGGAACCGCCGGATGATCGCGGTCACCGTTCAGCGCAGCCTGGAGGAGCGGCATCAATTGTTAAGGGCCAGGCCCCTCATGGTTTCTTGACGAGCCGGCACATCAGGCCGACTGCCTGCTCGGCGTCCAGGCCCTGCTCGCGGGTCAGCGAGTGCCAGGTGGGAAAGGCCAGCGCGTGGCCGATCGCCGCGCGTGTCTCGTCGCGGTGGCTTCCCCGTCCGGGGCGCCCGCGCAGCAGGACGTCTCGCGCTGCGGCCAGGTAGCCGCGGAAGTGGGAGAAGCGCTCCTTGACGAGCGGCACGGTCTCTTCGTCGCGGTG
>DASUYU010000191.1:0-3550 GCA_036377235.1 Thermoleophilaceae bacterium | reverse complement strand
CCGCACGCCACGACCTCCTCGTCGGCCCACTCGAGCAGCTCGCCGACCGCGCCCGCGACCGCCTCGAGCACCTCCTCGCCGTCCTGCTCGACCCACCCGGGCTTGGGGTGCCGGTTGACCTTGTCGCGGCGCGCCTCGCGCACGGGCTGCAGCCGCTCGTCGAACAGGGCGGCCTTGACGCCGGTCGTTCCCTCGTCGACGCCGAGCAGGAGCATCTCTGCGCTTACTACCACACACGGGTCCGCTCCGGTTAGTGTCACCCGATGGATCTCGGTGACCTGAAGAAGAGCGTCGACGACGGCAGCATCGACACCGTCCTCCTCTGCATCGCGGACATGGAGGGACGGCTCCAGGGGAAGCGCCTCACGGCGCGGCATTTCCTGAACGAGGTCGTGGAGCACGACGCCGAGGGCTGCAACTACCTGCTGGCCGTCGACGTGGACATGAACACGGTCGACGGCTACGAGATGTCGAGCTGGTCGCGCGGCTACGGCGACTTCGTGTTCAAGCCCGACATGGACACGCTGAGGCTGGTGCCGTGGCACGAGGGCACCGTGCTGCTGATGGCCGACCTCGCGTGGGAGGACGGCAGCGACGTGGTGGCCTCGCCGCGGCAGATCCTGCGCAAGCAGCTCGCGCGGCTTGCCGAGCGCGGCTGGACGGCCGCGGCCGGCACCGAGCTCGAGTTCATCGTCTACTGCGACAGCTACGAGGACGCCTGGCACAAGGGGTATCGCGACCTCGAGCCGGCGAACCTCTACAACGTCGACTACTCGATGCTCGGTACCGCGCGCATCGAGCCGCTGATCCGGCGCATCAGGAACTCGATGATGGCCGCCGACATGTCGGTGGAGAACTCGAAGGGCGAGTGCAACTTCGGGCAGCACGAGATCAACTTCCTCTACGACAGCGCGCTCGCCACCGCCGACAACCACGTGATCTACAAGACCGGCGCGAAGGAGATCGCGGCCCAGGAGGGCATGTCGATCACCTACATGGCGAAGTTCGACGAGCGCGAGGGGAACTCGTGCCACATCCACCTGTCGCTCGCGAAGGAGGACGGGGGCGGCAACGTGTTCGCCGACGACGAGACCACCTTCAACCGGTTCGTCGCGGGCCAGCTGGCCGCGCTGCGCGACCTGACGCTGATGTTCGCCCCGAACGTGAACTCGTACAAGCGGTTCGTGGCGGGCTCGTTCGCTCCGACCGCGGTCGCGTGGGGACACGACAACCGCACGTGCTCGATGCGCGTGGTCGGCCACGGCCAGGGCCTGCGCGTGGAGAACCGGCTGCCGGGCGCGGACGTGAATCCGTATCTCGCGCTCGCGGCGATGATCGCCGCCGGCCTCCACGGGATCGAGAACGAGCTCGACCTGGAGCCGGCGTTCGAGGGCAACGCGTACGAGTCCGACAAGCCGCGGGTGCCGCACAACATGTACGACGCGCGCGACCTGTTCGCCGAGTCGGCCATCGCGCGGGACGCGTTCGGCCAGGATGTCGTGGACCACTACCTGAACCGCGCGCGCATCGAGATCGATGCGATGGAGGCCGCGGTCACCGACTGGGAGAAGTTCCGCGGGTTCGAAAGACTGTAGGGCGTGATTCGCCCCGTCATCGGAATCTGCTCGGCGATCGAGAGCGCGCGCTGGGCCGCGTGGGAGGTGGTGGTGAACCTCTCGCCGCGGACGTACTCGCTCGCCGTGCAGCGCGCCGGTGGCGTGGCGCTGATCCTTCCGCCCGACGACTCCGTGGCGGAGGCGCCCGACGAGCTGCTCGACCTGCTGGACGCGCTGATCCTGGCCGGCGGCTCCGACATCGACCCGGCGAGCTACGGCGCGAAGCCGCACCCGGAGACGAAGAACACCTGGCCCGAGCGCGACCGCTTCGAGATCGCGCTCGGCACGCGGGCGCTCGAGCGTGACATGCCGGTGCTCGGCATCTGCCGCGGGATGGAGATGCTGAACGTGATCCAGGGCGGGACGCTGAACCAGCACCTCGGCCTGGAGCTGCACCGGCACACGCCGGGGGTGTTCACCGACCACCGCGTGGAGCTCCAGCCCGGCTCGCTGGCCGCGCGCGTGGTGGGCTCGGAGACGACCGAGGTGAAGTCGGCGCACCACCAGGGCGTGGAGGAGGTCGGCGAGGGGGTGGCGATCAGCGGTCACGCCGACGACGGCGTGGCCGAGGCGCTCGAGCTGCCGGACCGCTCGTTCGCCGTCGGCGTGCTGTGGCATCCGGAGGAGGACGAGCGGAGCCGCGTGATCGGCTCGCTCGTGGAGGAGGCGCGCTCCCGGCGGCCGGCGTCCGCCCCGCGGCTGCGCGAGGCCCACGGATGATCGAGGTCCTGGAACCAGCCACCGCCGAGGTCATGGCGGAGGTGCCGAAGGCCGGCGTCGAGGAGACCGACGCCGCCGTGGCTCGCGCCAAGCAGGCCTTCCCGGCCTGGCGCGCCATCGCTCCCGGCGACCGTTCCTCGCTCCTCCACAGGCTGGCCAACGCGATCGAGGAGAAGCTCGAGGACCTCGCGCGGCTGGAGGCGCGCAACGCGGGCAAGCCGATCTCGGACGCCCGCGGCGAGATGGGCATGGTGGCCGAGACCTTCCGCTACTACGCGGGCGCCCCGGAGCGCAACACCGGGCGGACGATCCCCGTGGCGGGCGGGATCGACATGACGTTCCGCGAGCCGCTCGGGGTCGTGGGCCTGATCACTCCATGGAACTTCCCGCTGACGATCGCGGGCTGGAAGCTCGGGCCGGCGCTGGCCGCCGGGAACACCGTCGTGCTGAAGCCGGCGGAGCTCACGCCGCTCACCGCTCTCGAGTTCGAGCGGATCGCGCTCGAGGCCGGCATTCCGGAGGGAGTCGTGAACGTGGTGGCCGGGCCGGGCTCGGTCTGCGGGCAGCGGCTCGTCGAGCATCCGGACGTGGCGAAGATCGCCTTCACCGGCTCGACGGAGGTCGGGCGCAGGATCGCCGCGGGCGCCGCCGAGACGATCAAGCGCGTCACGCTCGAGCTGGGCGGCAAGTCGGCCAACATCGTGTTCGCGGACGCCGATCTCGAGCGGGCCGCGCAGGCGGCCCCGTCCGCGGTCTTCGGCAACGCGGGCCAGGACTGCTGCGCCCGGTCGCGCATCCTCGTCGAGCGCTCCGCCATGGACCGGTTCATGGAGGTGCTCGAGGAGGCGGTCGAGTCGATCACCGTGGGCGATCCGCTCGACGACTCGACCGAGATGGGCCCGCTGATCTCGGCGGACCAGCGCGAGACCGTCTCCTCGTTCGTTCCGGACGACGCGCCGGTGGCGATCCGCGGCGACGCGCCCGATGGCCCCGGCTTCTGGTTCCCGCCGACGGTGCTGTGCCCGGTGTCGAACGACGACCGCGCGGCGCGCGAGGAGATATTCGGGCCGGTAGCGGCGGTGATCCCGTTCCGCGACGAGGAGGAGGCGGTCCGGCTCGCGAACGACACGATCTACGGGCTGTCGGGCTCGGTCTGGACGCGCGACGGCGCGAAGGCGATCCGCACGGCGCGCGCGCTCGAGACCGGCGTGATC
>DASUYU010000190.1:0-29366 GCA_036377235.1 Thermoleophilaceae bacterium | reverse complement strand
GAGGGCAAGCACTTCCTCGGCACGACTCAGTGGGTCGGCCGGACCGTGCCCTACCACTGCTCGGCGAACGGCAAGGTGCTGCTCGCGTACGACGCTGCGCGCACGCCGCTCGACGGGCCGCTCGAGCCGCTCACCTCCCGCACCGTCGTCGACCCGGCCCGCCTGCGCTCGGAGCTGACCACCGTCCGCCGCGACGGCTTCGCGGCCGCGATCGACGAGCTCGAGCTGGGCCTGTCGGCCGTGGCCGCGCCCGTGTTCGACGAGAAGGGAAGCGTGGTGGCGGCGCTCAGCGTCTCCGGCCCCACGCTCCGTCTCACGCCGAAGCGGATCGCAGAGCTGCGTCCACTCATCATCAAGCAGTGCCGGGCACTCTCGAGAGAGCTCGGCCACCGTCCGGAAGGAGTTCACGCCGCATGACGCACGAGGAGATCCTCAAGGCGCTCTACGAGGACACGCTCGTGGGCAACGCGCCCGCCGTGAAGGAGAACGTCGAGAAGGGCCTCGAGGAAGGGATGGACCCCGGCTCGATGCTGTACGACGCGCTGATCCCGTCGCTCGAGGAGGTGGGCGCGCGGTTCGAGCGCGGCGACTACTTCGTGCCGGAGATGCTGATCGCGGCCCGCGCGATGCAGGGCGCGCTCGACATCCTGCGGCCGCTGCTCGCCGAGACGGGGGCGAAGCCGGTCGGGACGTTCCTGATGGGCACGGTCAAGGGCGACGTGCACGACATCGGGAAGAACCTCTGCAACATCATGCTCGAGGGCGCCGGCTTCACCGTCATCGACCTCGGCGTGAACGTGGCGCCCGAGACGTTCGTCGAGCAGATCGGCGAGCACGAGCCGGACATCGTGGGCTTCTCGGCGTTCCTGACGACGACGATGCCGATGTTCAAGGCGAACATCAACGCGCTCGAGAAGGCCGGCGTTCGCGATCAGGTCGCCGTGATGGTCGGCGGCGCTCCGGTCACGCAGGAGTACGCCGACGCGGTCGGAGCGGACGGCTATTCGGCCGACGCCTCCTCCGCCGTCAAGAAGGCCAAGGACCTCATCGAGCACCGCCGCAGCGCGGTACCGGCGTAGCCATGGACACCGTTCTCAGCTCCAAGACCAAGACGATCACGATCGGGTCAGACAAGCCGTTCTGCGTCATCGGCGAGCGGATCAACCCCACGTCGCGCAAGAAGTTCTCGGAGGAGCTGCGCGAGGGGAACCTCGACACGGTCGTGGTGGACACGCAGGCGCAGGAGGAGGCCGGCGCCGACATGCTCGACGTGAACGCCGGCATCCCGCTGGTGGACGAGGCCGAGCTCCTGGCGAAGATGCTCACGCTGATCCAGGAGACGACGGACCTGCCGATCTGCATCGACTCGTCCGTGATCGAGGCGCTCGAGGCCGGCCTCGGCGTGTACGAGGGCAAGGCGCTCGTGAACTCGGTGACCGGCGAGGACGAGCGGCTCGACGAGATCCTGCCGCTGGTGGCCAAGCACGGCGCCGCGGTGATCGGGCTCGCCAACGACGAGACCGGCATCCCCGAGACGCCCCAGCAGCGGCTCGAGATCGCCACCAAGATCGTGAACGCGGCCGGCGACCACGGCATCCCGCCCGAGGACGTGGTGATCGATCCGCTCGCGATGACGGTCGGGGCGGACACCGAGGCGGTCACGACGACGCTCGAGGCGATCCGGCTGATCCGCGACAACCTCGGCGTGAACATGTGCCTCGGCGCGTCGAACGTCTCGTTCGGTCTGCCGGAGCGGCACGTGCTGAACGCCGGGTTCCTGCCGATGGCCATGGCCGCCGGGCTCACGAGCGCGATCATGAGCACCGCCAAGGTGTGCGTGGACTCCGTGCGCGCCGCGGACCTGCTGCTGGGCCACGATCCCTGGGGTGCCAATTGGATAGCGGCACATCGTGCGCGCCAGCAGTCAGCAGCCTGACCAGGTGGAAGTGCAGGCGCCGGCGGACGGCGCCGAGCGCGCGCACGTCCGGTTCGAGCCGGAGGGGCAGGAGGTGCGCGTGCCCGCGGGCACGCCTGTGTTCGACGCCGCGAGCTGGAACGGCATCGCGATCGACTCCACCTGCGGTGGCCACGGCACCTGCAAGAAGTGCAAGGTGCGCGTTGTCAGTGGAGAGCTGCCGGTCTCGACGGTCGACCCGCGGGCATTCACGCCGGACGAGCTGAACGACGGCTGGCGGCTCGCGTGCCGGGCCCCGGCGCGCGGCGAGCTCGTGATCGAGGTGCCGCCGCTCCAGACACGCCCGAAGGCGGCGCTCGTGGGCGTGGGCCGGCACGTGATCCTGCGCCCCTCGGTGCAGAAGCGGCACCTCGTGCTGGAGGAGCCGTCGCTCGAGGACCAGCGCTCGGATCTCCAGCGCGTGATGGACGCGCTCGACGATCTCGAGCCGCGCGTGGAGCTGCCCGTGCTGCGCACGCTCGGGAAGGTGCTGCGCGAGAACGGCTTCGACGTGACCGCTGTCGTCTGCGACGACCTCCTGATCGACCTCGAGCCGGGCGACACAACGACCCGCCGCTTCGCCATGGCGTTCGACCTCGGCACGACCACGGTGGTCGCCACGCTCCTCGACCTCGAGACGGGCCAGCCCATGGCGGTCGAGTCGATGCTGAACCGCCAGCAGCCGTTCGGCGCCGACGTGATCTCGCGCGTGTCGGCCACGATGCTGGACGAGGGCGCGCTGGACGCGCTCCAGTCCCGCGCCCAGGAGACGCTCGCGCAGCTCACGCACGAGGTGTGCGCCGAGGCGGGGGTCGACCCGGGCGAGGTGTACGAGATCACGATCTGCGGCAACGTGACGATGACCCAGCTGGCGCTCGGCATGGACCCGGAGCCGCTGTCGATGGCGCCCTTCATCGTCACGACGCACGAGTTCCCGCAGCTGCTCGCGGCCGACGTGGGCGTTCCGGTCCACGCGCGGGCGCCGGCGTTCGTGTTCCCGTCGCTCGGCGCCTACGTGGGCGGCGACATCGTGGCGGGCATGCTCGCCACGGGGCTCACGCGCGACAAGCGCATCCGCCTGTTCATCGACGTGGGAACGAACTCGGAGATCGCGCTCGGGAACCAGGACGGCGTGGTGGCCACCGCCGCACCGGCCGGCCCAGCGTTCGAGGCGGCCCAGATCAGATGTGGCATGCGGGCCGCCGAGGGCGCCATCGAGGGGGTGGCGCTCAGCGAGGACATCGCGCTGGAGGTGATCGGGGACATCGAGCCGGTGGGCATGTGCGGGTCCGGGCTCGTGGATGCCGTGGCCGAGCTGGTGCGCATAGAGCTGCTGGATCATTCCGGCCGCTTCGTGGACGACGAGACCGCCGTCGGCATATCGCCGACGCTCGCGCCGCGGCTCACGAAGATCGGCGAGGAGCGGGTGTTCGTTCTGTCCTGGAAGGGCGACGATCCGGCGGACTCGATCTACCTGACGCAGCGCGACATCCGCGAGCTTCAGTTCGCGAAGGCGTCGATCGCGACGGGCTGGAAGATCCTGTTCGGGGAGATGGGGATGGAGCCCGAGGAGGTCTCGCAGGTGCTGCTGGCCGGCTCCTTCGGGCAGTACCTGTCGCCCGCGGCCGCCGTGAGGATCGGGCTCGTGCCGCGAATCGCGCTGCCGCGGATCGTGTCCGCCGGGAACGTGGCGGGCGAGGGCTCGAAGATCGCCGCGCTGTCGCTCCGCGAGCGCGCCGAGGCGCGCTCGATCGTGAACGAGGTGCGCTACGTGGAGCTCTCCGGCCGGGCCGACTTCAACGACGCGTTCATCGACCAGCTGGCGTTTCCGGGATGAGCCGCACGGCTGTCATCGCGTGCGGTGCGCTGGCCGCCGACGTGCGCAAGCTCGCGCGCACCCACGGCTGGGACGTGGACGTGCACCCCGTGCCGGCGCTGCTCCACAACCGCCCCGACCAGATCCCCGCGGCGGTGGCGGAGGAGATCGACCGCCTGTCGGAGCACTACGACCGGGTGGCCGTGGCCTACGGCGACTGCGGGACCTACGGAGAGCTGGATCGGGTGCTGGACACGCGCGGCGTCGCCCGGCTGCGTGCCGAGAACTGCTACGAGCTGATCGCGCGCGACGAGGTGCGCGAGGCGCTCGAGGAGGAGCCGGGCACCTACTTCCTCACGGACTTCCTCGCCCGCACCTTCGAGCACACGGTCATGAAGGAACTCGGGCTCGACCGGCACCCCGAGCTGCGCGACGACTACTTCGGCAACTACCGGCGCGTCATCTGGCTCGCACAGCGGCCGACGCTCGGCACGAAGCTGGCGGCGGAGCGCGCGGCGGCGGCGCTCGGCCTTCCGCTCGAAGTGCGAGAGGTCGGCGACGCCGGCCTGCAGCGCGGCCTGGCATCGCTGCTCGCGGCCGCTTAGGATCGGCCGGTGGGCTCGCACTTCGACTTCGTGATCGTCGGCGGCGGGTCCGCGGGCAGCGCGCTCGCGAACCGGCTGTCCGCGGATCCCGGCACGAGCGTGCTCGTGCTCGAGGCCGGGCGGTCGGACTACCCGTGGGACGTGTTCATCCACATGCCGGCGGCGCTCGCGTTCCCGATCGGTAGCCGCTTCTACGACTGGAAGTACGAGTCGGAGCCGGAGCCGCACATGGGCGGCCGGCGCGTGTACCACGCGCGCGGGAAGGTGCTCGGCGGGTCGAGCTCCATCAACGGGATGATCTTCCAGCGCGGCAACCCGATGGACTACGAGCGCTGGGCTTCGGACCCCGGGATGGAGACCTGGGATCACGCCCACTGCCTGCCCTACTTCAAGCGCATGGAGAACTGCCTGGCGGCCGCGGCGGACGATCCGTTCCGCGGCCACGACGGCCCGCTCGTGCTCGAGCGCGGCCCGGCGAGGGGGCCGCTGTTCGACGCCTTCTTCGAGGCGGTCCAGCAGGCCGGCTACCCGCTCACCGACGACGTGAACGGCTACCGGCAGGAGGGCTTCGCGGCCTTCGACCGCAACGTGCACGACGGCAGGCGCCTGTCGGCGGCGCGCGCGTACCTGCACCCGGTGATGAACCGGCCGAACCTCACGGTCGAGACGCGCGCGTTCACCACGCGGATCCTGTTCGACGGCAACCGCGCCACCGGAGTGGAGTACTCGCGCCGCGGCCGCGGCGGCCGGAGGGTGAGCGCGGGCGAGGTCGTCGTCTGCGGCGGCGCGATCAACTCGCCGCAGCTGCTCCAGCTGTCCGGGGTCGGCGGCGAGGCGGACCTCCGGCCGCACGGGATCGAGGTTGTCTCGGACATCGCCGGCGTGGGCGAGAACCTCCAGGACCACCTCGAGGTGTACGTCCAGCACAGCTCGACGCAGCCGGTGACGATGGCGCCCTACTTCGCGATGAAGCGCCGCCCGCTCGTGGGCGCCGAGTGGCTCTTCCGCAAGACCGGCCCGGGCGCGACCAACCACTTCGAGGCCGGCGGCTTCGTGCGCGGCAACGAGGACGTGAAGTACCCGAACCTGATGTACCACTTCCTGCCGATCGCGGTGCGCTACGACGGCACGCTGCCCGAGGGCGGCGGCGGCCACGGCTACCAGGTGCACGTGGGCCCGATGTACTCGGACGTGCGCGGCACGTGCAAGATCGTCAGCGCGGACCCGCGCGACAAGCCCGCGCTGCTCTTCAACTACCTGTCGACCGAGAACGACAGGCGAGAGTGGATCGAGGCGATCCGCGTGACCCGGAGCATCCTCGACGCGCCCGCCTTCGAGCCGTTCAGCGGCGGCGAGCTGTCGCCGGGCCGCGAGGTCGAGACGGACGAGCAGATCCTCGACTGGGTCGCGAAGGATGCCGAGACGGCGCTGCACCCGTCCTGCACGTGCCGAATGGGCACCGACGACATGGCGGTCGTGGATCCGCTCACCATGAAGGTCCACGGCACCGACGGCCTGCGCCTCGTGGACGCCTCGGTGTTCCCGTACGTGACGAACGGCAACATCTACGCGCCGGTGATGATGGTCGCCGAGAAGGCTGCCGACCTCATCCTGGGCAACACGCCGCTGCCCGCCGATCCGGTCCCGTTCTACCGGCACGGCGAGTCGGACTCCAGCCCGCCCAGCAGCGAGTGGAGCGACAGCACCTCGCCGGCGGCCTCCTGAATCCGGCCGGCCGGCACCTCTCCGCGCCACCCGCGGCCGGATAGGGCGGCCAGCCGCTCGCCGGCGTCGATCAGCGCGCCGTAGAGCGTGTCGTGCAGCAGGTCCCGCGACGCGGTGACACGCACCGGCCCCTGTCCCGCGGCGAGCGCGCGCGCCAGCTCGTCCAGCTCGTCGATCCTGACCCGGTGCGCGTGCGCCTCGGCCGCCGTGCCGGGCTCGCCCTCCGCCCGTGCCCGGAGCGCCTGGTGAAGCGACTCGGCCGTCGCCTGGTACAGCAGCAGCACGGTTTCCCTGACTGCCTCCACAAGCTCCCCGGGCACCTCCACCGATACGCGCGCCATCTCATCCCCCTGTCGTTGGGGCAGCCGAAGGCGGGTATCGTGGTGCTGCGCCGAAGCTCCACCTTCGGTGCCATGCCCCGGGACGTGGTCGCGTCGCCGGGGCGCTTATTTGGTCGTGCGCCGAACATACGTTCGGCCGCGGACGGAACGGAGGCGGGGCGAATCGGGCGCCCGCGCGGCTTCCCAGTTCACACGCGACCACGTCCCGTGCTCTCGGGCCCGAGGCGTGCGTGGGGCCAAACGCGCGAGGCCGTCGTGCCGCGCGGGACTGGTCGCGTGCCCTCAGCCCGCCGCGGCGCCGCCGCACACCGGGCAGCCCTCCACCACCGGCACGTCCTCGTGCGTGACGGTCATCGTCCGGAGGTCGTACACGTACGAGCGCCCGAGCGTGGCCGGCCGCACCAGGCCCGTCAGACGGTGCACGACCTCGAGCGCGACCTGGCCGCCCACGAACGCGCACACCGGCCCGAGCGTCGCGGCGGGCGACGGCTTCGCGCGGCGCTGCTCGACCAGCTCGTCGTACAGCGGATAGCTCTCGCGGTAGCTCGTCTCCTGGCATTCGAAGCAGCCCGTCTCGCCGGGTGCGTACATCGGCCCGACGCGGCCGACCGGCGGCGAGTGGCTCAGCGTGATGAACGGCACGCCGGCGTCGAAGCAGGCGGTGTTGACCCACCGCTCGATGTCGTGGGCCGGCCAGTCCGCGCTGTTCACGACCACGTCGGCTTCGTCGATCACCGCGAGCGCGTCCTCGGCGCTCTCGATGCGCCGCTCGAGCGCCACCACCTCGCAGTCCGAGTCGAACGCGCGGAGCGCGTCGGCCGCCGCCTCGACCTTCACCCGGCCCACGTCGCGCTCGCGGTACAGGATCTGCCGGTTGAAGTTGCTCTCCTCGACCCGGTCGTGGTCCACCACCACCAGCTCGCCGACGCCGCAGCACACGAGCGCGTACGACGCCCAGCTCCCGAGCCCGCCCGCGCCGAGCATCACCACGCGCGCCTCGCGCAGCCGGCGCTGGTACTCAGACGGCGCGACCGCCGCGGCCCCGACCTCGCTGAAGTAGCGGAGCTGGCGGTCGTGGCGCGCGAGCGTCCGGGCCGGCACGCGCGCGTCGTCGGCTGCGTCGTCGAGCAGCTCCGCGCCCGCGAGCACGGCGAGCGCCTCGCCCACCCGCTCGGCGCCGAACTCGCGCTCGAGCTCCGCCTGGGTGCGCGTGCCGTCCAGCGCCCGCAGCAGCCCGCGCGCCACCGCATCGGGCTGCTCGATGCGCAGGTCCGACTCCTCGGTGGGGCGGAGGACGTATACGTCGCCGCCGCTCGCGACCAGCTCCTTGGTGCGCTTGATGCGCGGTCTGTGCATGGACTCCTCGCGGTGGCGAGCCCGGCCCGGCGCCTCGCCGGGCCGGGGCCGCCGTGTACGTCAGCCGAGCTTCGTGGTGGACAGGGCCGGAAGGACCGGCTCGGTCTTCGTGATCTTCACTCCTCGTCACCTCCTCTCCTGTGCCGGGCGGTGTAGACGACCTTGGGGTGAACGGCCTCGTCGGCCGGCTCCGCGAGCGAGCAGTCCGGGAGCACGCCGCGCACCGACACGCAGTCGAGCCCGGCCCGCGCCAGCAGCGCCTCCACGCGCTCGCGCTCGAAGTGGCGCTGGCGGTGGGTCACGTGCGCACGGGACCACAGCCCGGCCTCGGCCGGCTCGAACACGTCCAGCTCCGCCACGGCCTCGCAGCCGGGCGGCGCCTCGGGCGAGCAGCAGCCGCGCCAGGCGAACACGAGGTCTCCGTCCTCGCTCACGCTGTCCGCGGCGAACGTCGTCCGGTACGCGAGCAGCGAGTTCAGGTCGAAGATGGCCACCCCGCCGCGCGCGAGACTCCGGCCCATCCCCTCGAGCGCGGCCTCGAGCTCCTCTTCCGAGAGGAGGTAGTTGAGCGCGTCGTCGAAGCAGGTGACGAGGTCGAACCGGCCCAGATCGGGCAGCGCGCGGATGTCCGCGTGCACGAGCCGGGCGGCGGGCGCGCGCCGGGCCGCCTCGGCGAGCATCGCAGTCGAGAAGTCGCAGGCGGTGACGCTGAACCCGCGCGTCAGGAATGGCATGAAGCTCATCCCCGTGCCGCAGGCGAGGTCGAGCAGCCGCTCGCCTTCGAGGCCGTGGAGCCGGGCGTGCGCCAGGGTCTCGCGGCCCCACGCCTCGTAGTCGGATTCGGAGGTGAACGCGTCGTAATACGGCGCGAACGCGTCATAGGCCGCGGATGTCTCACTCCCCGCGACAGTCACCTTTCCATTAAGGTCGCTGAATGGCTCGCCCCACGCTCGACCTGGTGGACCCGCGAATCGCGAAGGCGCTGTCTCACCCGATGCGGGCGCGCATCCTGATGATCTTGAACGAACGGGTGGCGAGCCCGAACGAGATCGCCGACTCCATCGACGAGCGGCTGCCGAACGTGAGCTACCACGTCCGCGCGCTCCTCGAGCTCGGCACCATCGAGCTCGTGGACACGGCCCAGCGGCGCGGGGCGATCGAGCACTACTACCGCGCGGTCGTGCGGCCGTTCTTCAGCGACCGCGACTGGAAGCGGCTGCCGCGCTCGGGCCGCCAGGCGATCTCCGACTCGATCCTCCAGATCGTGTGGGACGACGTGTCCGAGAGCATCAAGGCCGGGACGTTCGAGTCCCGCGCCGACCGGCACCTGACCCACAGCCGCATGGTGCTCGACGAGCAGGGCTGGGAGGAGATGACGAAGCTCCTCAACGGCGTGCTCAGCGAGGCCGAGAAGATCGAGGCCGGCAGCAGGTCCCGGCTCAAGAAGGCCGGCAACGGGGCCGGGATCCCGACGACCTTCGCGCAGATGCACTTCGAGTCGCCTCCCCGACCTGTCCATGGTCAGGAGTCTTAGAGCGTAAAAGCTCTTTTGCTGGTACAACTCATGTGTCTTGCTGAGTGAGGTACTTCGCGCGGAGCCAGGACGGCGCGTACGCGTCCTCGCCGCCGAGGCCGAGCCCCTCTACCGCGACGCCGTGGTGCGCGCGATCCGCGAGCGGCCGGAGCTCGAGCTGGTGGCCTCCACGGGTGACGGGCGGGAGGCGCTCGACGCGATAGGAGCGGCGCGGCCGGACGTGGCGGTCGTGGGTGGGACTCTCGACAAGCTGAGCGGAGAGCAGGTGCTGAACGCGGTCGCGCGCGACGGGCTCGGCACGCGGGTGGTGATGATCGCCGCGCGGCCGGACCCGGGGGAGGTGTACACCGCGCTCGCGGAGGGCGCGGCCGGCTACCTGACGAGGGACGCCGACGCGCGCGAGCTGTGCGACGCGATCACGGCGGTGGCGCGCGGCGCGACTGTGCTGGCGCCGGAGCTCCAGGGAGGCGTGGTCGACGAGATCCGGCACCGCGCGCCGCGGACGCGGCCGCTGATGACGGAGCGCGAGCGCCAGACGCTGCGCCTGATCGCGGAGGGGCTGACCGCGCCGGCCATCGGCGCGACGCTCCACCTCAGCACCGCCACCGTCAAGACCCACCTCCAGCACATCTACGAGAAGCTCGGCGTGTCCGAGCGCGCGGCAGCCGTGGCGGAGGCGATGCGGAGGGGTCTGCTGGAATGAGCGGATGGCCTCGCTCGATCGCCGTGACTTCCTCCTCGGTGCGGCCGGCGGCGTGGCGGCGGGACTGTCCCCCCTCCATGGGGGGATGTCCCCGGAAGCCGCGGGCCTGTCGCGGCGCGCGCTCCGCGAGCTGCGGGCGGCGGTGCGCGGACGAGTCACCGTTCCGAGTGGGTCCGCGGCGCTCGTCTACAACACGCGCTTCGACGGCCGCCGGCCGGACGCCGTGGTGCACGCGCGCGACACCGCGGACGTGGCGGCAGCGGTGCGCTGGGCGAACCGCTTCGACGTGCCGCTCGTCGTGCGCTCCGGCGGTCACAGCTACGGCGGCTACTCCACCACGACGGACGGGGTCGTGCTCGACCTGTCAGCGCTGCGCGGCGTCCGGCTGTCCGGCGGGCGCGCCACCGTCGGGCCCGCCGCCAAGCTGATCGACGTCCAGCGGGCGCTGACGCGCCGGGGCGTGACCGTGCCGTCGGGCTCGTGCCCGACCGTCGGCATCGGCGGCCTGGCCCTCGGCGGCGGCCACGGCCTTGCGGGGCGCCGCTTCGGGCTCACGAGCGACAACCTCGTCGCGGCCCGCGTGGTGACCGCGGACGGCCGCGTGCGCCACGTGGACGCGAGCACGAACGAGGACCTGTACTGGGCGTGCCGGGGCGGTGGCGGCGGCAACTTCGGCGTGGTCACCTCGCTCACGCTGCGGACACACCGCGTCTCGCGCGCCGCGTACTTCTTCGTGTCCTGGCCGTGGTCCCAGGCGAGCGAGGCGATCGCGGCGTGGCAGCGGTTCGCCCCGCACGCGCCAGGTGCGCTCACCACGATCCTGTCGCTCGGCACCACCGGCGGCTCCGGCGCCCCGCGGGTGTCCGCGCTCGGCCAGTACTTCGGCGGCGAGGCGGCGCTGCGGCGGCTCGTGCGCCCGCTGACTGCGGTCGCGGGGGCGAGCCTCAGCACCGGCACGTCCGGCTACTTCACGATGGTGCTCCGCTGGGCCGGCTGCCTCGACGGCGGGCTGCCCGCCTGCCACCGCTCGACGCGCTCGAGCTTCTACGCGAAGTCGGACTACTTCGACAGGCCGGTCGGCCCCCGCGGCCGCGCGCGCATGATCGACTGGATCGAGCGGCGCCAGCGCACGCCCTCGCTGGGGTCCGGCGCGCTGCTCCTCGACGCCTACGGTGGCGCGCTGAACCGGCCCGCCGCGAACGCGACGGCCTTCGTGCACCGCGACATGCTCTTCTCGCTCCAGTACCTGGCGTACTTCGGCGGCGCGCCGGCCGGGCGCGCGAGCCGGCGCTGGATCAACGGCGTATGGCATGCGCTCCGGCCGCACGTCTCGGGCGAGGCGTACCAGAACTACATCGACCCCGATCTCGACCACTGGCAGCGGGCGTACTACGGCGCGAACCTCCACCGCCTGCGCGAGATCAAGAGGCAGGTGGACCCGGACTTCCGCTTTCGCTTCCGGCAGGCGATCCCGCCGGCGCGCTGATGGACCGCGACTCGCTCAGGCAGCTGCGGGCGCAGCCCGGCTACCTCCGGTTCGTGTCGGCCGCGACGCTCGCGCGCGTGTCCGACGAGATGTTCTCCGTCGGCGTCGTCCTGCTGGTGCTCGACCGCACCGGCAGCCCGGGCCTGGCGGGTGCGACGGTGGCGGCGATCACCTTCCCGAGCCTCGTGAGCGGCCCGCTGCTCGGCGCCTGGCTCGACCTGACCGGCCGGCGCCGCACGCTGATGGTGATCGACCAGCTGGTGATCACGTCCGTGCTCGTCGCGCTCGTGCTGCTGGTCGGGCATGCGCCGCACTGGGTGCTGCCGCTCGTCGTGATCCCCGCCGGGATCACCTATCCGCTGTCGTTCGGCGGCTTCACGAGCATGATCCCGTCGCTCGTGCCCGGTGAGCTCCTGCCGCCGGCGAACGCGCTCGAGACGAGCAGCTTCAACTCCGCGCTCGTGATCGGGCCGGCGCTCGCGGGCACGCTGTCGGCCGTGATCGCGCCCGTCGCGCCGCTGCTGGTCGAGGCGGCGCTGGCGCTGGCCGCCCTCGCGCTGATCGTGCGCATCCCCGGGCTCGACCGGCCGCCGGAGCGCGCGCCCGACCGCACGCTGTGGAGCGTGGCGGGCGACGGCCTGCGGATGATCGTGGCGGTGCCGCAGCTCCGCGCCGTGACGGCCACGGCGGCTTTCGGCATGTGCGGGCTCGGGCTGCTCACCGTGGCCTTCCCGCTGTTCGCCGTCGAGCACCTCGACGTCGCGCGGAGCGCCGCCGGCTACATGTGGGCGGCGTTCGCCGTCGGCTCGACGCTCGGCGCGCTCAGCCTCGTGCGGATCCAGCGCCGCTTCCCGCCCGAGCGCATCGTGCTGACCGGCTACGCCGTCTTCGGCGTCCTGATGCTGAGCTGGCCGCTGGCGAGCGCGCTGCCGGTCTTCCTGGTGCTGGTCGCGCTCGCCGCGCTCGTGGACGGCCCGGCGCTGGCGGCCCAGTTCGGCACCCGCCAGGCGCACGTGCCGCCGTCGCTCTACGGGCAGGTGTTCACGACAGCGGTGGGCCTGAAGGTCGGGTCGTTCGCGCTCGGCTCCGCGCTGGGCGGCGTGATCGCCACCGGTCTCGGCTCAGCCGAGGCGATCGTGATCGCGGCGACCCTGCAGATGACCGGCGCGGTCGTCGGGGTCACGCTTGCGCGTCTTCCCGGTCTTCCGGACCGAGACGGAGCTGCTCGCCCTCCGTCGGCTCGTAGGGCTTGAACTCGGGCGGCGGGAGCGGATCCGTCGTGGCGTCCACCTGCGCGGCGGCGCCCGGCCTGCGGGGAGGGCGCCTGGTCCTGATCGGCGGTGTTCCGCCGGGCGCCTCGGCCGGCACGTCGTCGGCCGGGTGCTTGCCCCGTTCGCGGGTGCCCGCCAGGAACAGGATCGCCGCCCCGGCGGCGCCGAAGATGTTCTGACCCACGCCGCGGTCGAGCAGCCCGGCGAAGACGAGCGCCCCGGCCCAGACGCCGGCGCCGGCGATCACGGTGCCGTCGCCGAACGGAAGGTGGAAGCGGGCGCCCTCGGCGCGCGCGAAGAGAAGCGCAAGCACGCCCAGCGCGAGGACCAGCTGGCCGCCCTCGACGAACGAGAACGACCCGAGCGTGCTGAGGATCAGGAGCAGCGCCCCGGCCGCGGCCACCCGCTGCTCGGAGTTCAGGATGCGCGCGGCGCGCGCGGTGCGGCGAAGGACGTCAGCCGCCATCGTCGAGGGGGCGCCGGCCCGCGAAGCCGGCCTCGGGCTCATGCCAGTACTCGATCGCGTCCTCGCCCTCCTGCCAGCACAGGTAGACCTCGCGGCCGTCGCGGATGGAGGGGAAGTCGAGCAGGCCGCGGTCGAGGTCGCGCAGCACGACGTCGAGCGTGCGCAGCTTCGCCATCGAGTCGCGCAGCTCGACGAATCCCTCGGAGACGGTGCGGCCGGGGTCGCCGCCGCCGTTCGTGGGACCGGCCTCGGACAGCGCCTCACGGGCATCGCGGTCGCCGAGGCGGTCGCGCGCGGAGCGCATCCGCGCGATCAGCTCCACGACGTGCGGAAGCAGCTCGGAGGCCTCGGCGAGCGTGTAGTGGCGCTCGTGGATCACGCGACCGCGCCGGCCCCGGCGCGGATACGGCTCTCGAGCAGCTCGGCGTCGGCTTCGGACACGGTGCGCAGCTGCCCCTGAAAGGCGAGGTGCCAGTGCTCGGCGGGCCACTTGCGAACGTGCTCGAGCTCTCCGGCCAGCTCCACCGCCGGCACGAACTCGTCCTCGTCCAGCACGATCTCCGGCTCGGTCTCGAAGCGCCACGGGTACGCGTCAACCTTGCCCGGCTTGCCCGGCCAGATCTTCGCGCGGTCCTCGTACATCTCGCCCGTCACGCGGACGATCCCGCCGAACGCCTGGACGCCCGTCACGTAGAAGGCGATCCGGTCCCCCGGCTCGATCTGCTCGGCCATCCCGCGGCGGCCCTCCTTCGCGCCGATCACGCGGAAGCCGTGCTCGCGCGTGGCGCGGAAGTTCTCGAGCGATCCGGTGAGCACCCAGGTCTTGGCCACCACGGAAAGCCTAGTTACCCTGTGCGCGCTATGGCCGACGAAGACCTGCATCTGATCGGGCCGGACGACATCGCCTACCGGCTCGACCTCACGCCCGCCCAGCTGAAGATCACTTACACGGCCCTTAGGTCGTTCCTCGACGATTTCGGCCACGACGAGCGCGTCGTGCACGACGTCGTGCGCGAGGTGCTGGACAAGCTCCCCGAGGAACACGCCATCCGTTCGATCGACATCAGCAAGGGCCGGTAGACCGCCGCGGTGCGGGAGGTATCGCGTCGTGATCTGCTGCGCGCCGGCGGAGCCGGTGCGCTGGGCTATGCCACGCTCGGCCTGAGCGGCGCAGCGGCCCAGTCGCCGCAGCCGATGAACGTGGTGGTCGTGGTGATGGACAGCCTGCGCGTGGACCACATCTACGGAGGGCACGCCCACACCTCGGCCTGGGACCGGCTGGGCCGGCAGGGAGTGCGCTTCCTCAACGCGCACCCGGAGGGGATGCCGACGATCCCCGCGCGCCGCTCGATCATGTCGGGGCGCCGGGTGTATCCGTTCCGCGGGTGGCACCCGTGGCCGGGCCTCCCGCCGCAGCCGGGCTGGGAGCCGGTCGGGATCGACGGCGAGATGTGGACGGTGACGCTCCGGAAGGCGGGCTGGACGACCGGGTACGTGACCGACAACCCGCACCTGCTGTTGCCGGTGCACAAGCGGTTCAGGTCGAAGTTCGACCGGGTCGACCTGGTGCACGGGCAGGTGCCCGGCACGGGGCGCGGTCCGCATCGAGTGTCGCGGCGGGAGCTCGACCACCACCTGCCGAAGTCGCTGCGCGGGAGCCGGGCGGAGCCGCGAATGAAGGCGTACCTCGCGTGGAACCGTCCCGGCCGGGACGAGAAGGACTACAACGCGGCGAAGGTGTTCCGGAACGGGATCGACTGGATCGAGTGGGCGCGGGCGCGACAGCCGTTCGCGCTCGTGATCGACTCGTTCGACGCGCACGAGCCGTGGGACGCGCCGCGCCGGCTGATCGACATGTACGGAGACCCGAACCCGCACGGCGTGGAGCCGATCCAGCCGTTCGCCACGCCCGCCGCGAAGGTCAGCGAGGTGCACCTCACCCAGCGCCTGCTGCGGCGGATGCGACAGCTGTACGCCGCCGAGGTGACCATGGTGGACGTCTGGCTGGGCCGGTTCCTCGACCGGCTCGAGAACCTGGGCCTGGCCGGAAACACCCTGGTCGTGCTGGTGAGCGACCACGGCGTGCTGCTGGGCGAGCGCGGCTGGGTGGGGAAGCGCTACTCGGAGATGCACCAGGAGCTGACGCACGTGCCGATGGCGATGCGTCACCCGGCCGGCAAGGCCGCGGGCCGGACCACGAGCTACTTCGCCTCGACGCACGACGTGGGGCCGACGGTCCTGTCGGCGCTCGGCGTGGACAAGCCGCGGAGCATGAACGGCGCGGACCTCTCGCCGCTGTTCGACGGCAGGGCCCCGCGCACGAAGCGGAGCTACCGGACCGCCTCGTACAACACCTACCTGAGCGCCTCCGACGGCCGGTGGCTCCTGATCGCCGGCAACCACCGCGAGGAGCTGCGCCTGTACGACAGGAAATCGGACCCCGGCGAGCGCCACAACGCCGCCCACCGGCACCCGAAGAAGGTGCGCGAGCTATGGGGGAAGATCCTCCACGACGCAGGCGGCCACCTCCCGCACTTCTAGTCGATCGGGATGTCCTCGATCTTCGGCTCGGCCGGCCCCGTGTCGAGCCGCTCGAGGTACCAGTCGATCAGCGAGCGCAGCGTGAGCAGGAACTCGCGGATCAGGTTGGTGATCTGGTCCTCGAGCTCGCGGGGCGCCATCCGGCGCATTCCGTCGAGCATCTGGAACAGGGCGGCCGGGTCGGGCGGCCGCGACTCGTGGTCATGACGCGGCTGCTCCTCAGCCGCCATCGCCGGCCTTCTCGAACCTGATCTCCAGGCTGCCGTCGTCGAGGCGGGCGCCGGCCGTCGCGTAGGCGCTCAGCGCGGGCGGCAGCATGATCGTCCGCTTCTGCGCGCCCACGCGCACGATCACCTCGAGGCCGATCTTCTTCAGGCTGAGGTCGCCGCGGTCGGCGAACGGTACGTCCACGCGCAGGGTCGCCGTGCCGTTGTCCGTGACGAGCTCCTGCGAGAGCCGGTCGTGGAGCACGGCGGCCGGGTCGTGTCCGTTGAAGACCGCCCCGGCGAGCCGGTCCAGCATCTCGGCGCCCATCACCTCGCGCTCGAAGTAGTCGGCGGTCAGGACCGGGACGGGGGCGAATGCGGAGCGCACCAGCTCGAGCTGCTCCTCCTGCGACTCGCGCCACGCGGCGAAGTACCCCTCGTGCGGCAGCAGCCGGTTCACCACCACCGCGTCCGTCAGGTAGCCGTAGAGGTTCAGGTAGGTGAAGGTCCGCATCGACTCCTTCACCACCATCCGGTCGGGGCTCGTGACCAGCCGGATGCTCGTCTGAGAGCGGTCGCGGAGGATGCCGTTCATCGCGACGAGGTTCCGCGCGAGCTGCTCCACGTCCTCGAACACGGCCTCGCCGGGAAGCGGGATGTCGAACAGCGTGCGGGCGAACGGGGCGAGCCTGCGCTGCGACGGCAGGATCCGCTCGAGCCACCAGGTCACCACGTCGGGGAACGAGAGGAGCCTGAGCGTCTCGCCGGTGGGCGCGCAGTCCACGATCACGCAGTCGAACTCGCCCTCCTCGTGATGGCGCTTGATCCAGAGGAGCGAGAACAGCTCGTCCATGCCCGGCGGCACGGTGAGCTCCTCGGCCGAGATGCGGTCGATCCCGCGCTCGGCCAGCAGGTCGCCGAGCCACGCCTGCACCCCGTCCCAGTGGCGCTCCATCTCCTCCTGCGCCTGCACCTCCTGCGCGAACAGGTTGCTGCCCACGTGCGTGGGCTCCGGGCCGAGCTCCGCCTCGAGCGAGTCGGACAGGCTGTGGGCCGGATCGGTGGAGAGGACGACGGTCCTGAGGCCGGCGTCGGCGCAGCGGCGCGCGGTGGCGGCCGCGATGCTCGTCTTGCCGACCCCGCCCTTTCCCGTGTAGAGGATCGTGCGCGGCATCAGCCGCCGCACTCTAGTGCCACTAGCCCGGCTGGTTCTCCACCACGACGTCCGCGGTGTCGCTGTCGCGCTTGCCGAGGCCGGTGCGCAGCTCCTTGGCCGCCACGCGGACGGTGAACGTGGACGGCCCCTTCGGCGTCCATGTGAACGAGCCGGTGCCGCGGCGGAAGGTGGCGAGCCGGTCGAACACCACGCGCCCGTCGGGGCGGGTCACGGTCACCTGCACGGCCGACAGCTTCGACACGTTGAAGCGCAGCGCGACCGGCTCGTCCTCCGTCGCGGTCGCCGGGCCCTCGTAGTCGATCGTGGGCGGATCGACCTGGTAGCCGCGGTACTTCTTCGCGTACTCGCAGAACACCGCGCCCTGCTTGCGCGTGCAGAGGCTTTCCAGGAACTCACGCAGCAGCTCGTGGTAGTCGCGGCTCGACTCGTGGCCGGCGTAGTTGTAGAGCGACCAGTCGCCCACGTCGCTGTAGGGAACCTCGGCGCGCGCCTCGTCGATCGCGTCGGCGTACAGGCCGCGCGCACGGGAGTCGCCCGTCAGGTTCGAGAAGTCGTACAGCCCGATCAGCGACTGCAGGAACGCGTTGAAGATGTAGAGGCGCGGCGCGAACGAGTACTGGAGGTAGGCCACGCCGCCGCGCGGGCCGGTCGTCCGCACGCCGCTGGGAGGGGCGGTGGTGAACGCGCCGAGGGCGCGGCGGGCGGTGGCGGCGTACTTCGGCTCGTTCAGGAGCTGCGCGGCGCGCCCGAGCGCCTGGATCCCGGTGGCCTGCGCCATCCCGCTCATCCATGGCGGCACGCCGCCGCCGAAGTAGAAGAGGTACTCCCAGGCGATGAAGCGCCGGCCGCGCTTCACCGCGAGCGCGGTCATCTCGTCGAGGATGCGACGGAGCGCGGCCTCGTCGCATGTGGGCTCCTTGCGCTCGCAGAAGCCGTGCAGGTGGTTGGCCTTCTTGAAGATCGAGAGCGGGTGGAGCTGGAGCCCCTCGCCGGCGAAGTACTGGTAGAGCAGCTCGCTGCCCCTGAAGCTCACCTGGTCGCCCACCGCCGGGTAGGGCATCCGCGGCCAGTACTGGCGGTTGCGATCGAGCTGCAGGAAGACGGCCGGCATGCGGCTCGCGATCAGGCGCTTGCGCAGCGCCAGCGACTCCACGGACACCAGCACGTACCGGAGCTGGGCCGCCCGTGCCCCGCGCAGGCGGCGCAGGGTCCGGGCCGAGCGCACGTACGTGGCGCGCCAGCGGCGGTACTGCGACTTGCTTATGTGCTTGCGCCGCAGCTCGCGGCGGAGGACGGCGTACACGGCGCGGCGGCCACGCTTCGTCGATGCGCGTGCCACCACGCCCGCCGCCCCGGCCCGGGCAGGTCCTGCGAGCGCAGGGCCTCCGAGCGCGATCTCCGCACGTGTGGGCACCGCGGGATCGTTCACCCGGTGGGCGGTCTTCCCGTCCACCTCGATGACCGTCCCGGCGTGTGCCGGAGCTGCCGCAACCGCCGTCATGACGACGGCCGCGAGTGCCGTTCGCTTCACGTACCCCATTCGCCTGAACAACGCCCCCAGTCGCACCGAGTTGCGGTGCCTCCAGCTACTCTGCGGCGAGTGCGCCGCGCCGTGTTCCTCCTGCTCTTCGCCGCGCTTGCGCTCGCCTCCTGCGGGGGAGGGAACGACCAGGAGGACGTCCAGAGCCTCCTCGACAAGGCCTTCACCAGATCGATCAAGAGCGCGAATCTGAACCTGGACGCGACGATCCAGGTGAAGGGTAGCCCGGGGCTCGAGAAGCCCCTGCGGATCACGGCCACCGGCCCCTTTCGGACGAACGAGGGCAAGATCCCGTCCGCCGACATCGAGCTGAAGATCGGCACCGCAGGCGGCGGGCAGACCATCACCACCGGCTTCCTGTCGACCGGCGACCGCGCCTTCGTCAAGTTCCAGGACATCTACTACGAGCAGCCGCGCGCGCAGGTGGCGAAGGCGAACGCGTCGATCGCGCAGAGCAAGTCCAAGCGCGGGTCGTTGCGCGGGCTCGGGCTCGATCCGCGCACCTGGCTGGCGGAGGCCAAGGACGTGGGCGGGGACGAGATCGCCGGCGTGAAGACGCGCCACATCGCCGGGAAGCTTGACGTGGAGTCGGTGATGCGCAACCTGAACGAGTTCGTGCGCAGGTCGGGCAAGACGCTTGGGCAGACGACCGGCCAGACCCCGCCCCAGCCGCTCTCGACGGAGGAGATAAACAAGATCGGCGAGGTGGTGCACGACCCGACGTTCAACGTCTACGTCGGAGAGAAGGACGACACCATCCGGCGGCTGTCGGGCAAGCTCGAGTTCGACGTCCCCGAGGCCAGCCGCGCGAGCCTGGGCGGCATCCAGTCGGGCTCGATCGAGTTCAAGCTCGAGTTCGCGAACGTGAACGGCGACCAGCAGATCGAGGCGCCCGCCCACGCGCGGCC
This sequence comes from Thermoleophilaceae bacterium, assembly GCA_036377235.1. Taxonomy (GTDB): domain Bacteria; phylum Actinomycetota; class Thermoleophilia; order Solirubrobacterales; family Thermoleophilaceae; genus JACVRW01. The sequence goes on along the minus strand of DASUYU010000190.1, from coordinate 9,737 downwards.
GCTCTCGTCGCTGACGCGCTCGCTGGGCGGCAGCGGCGGCCTCGGAGGAATCGCGACGGGCACCGCCGGCGGCACGGTGCCCGGCACCGGTAACGGCAACGGCAGCACCACGCCGAGCGTTCCCGACAACGCCAGCCCCGGCTCGCAGCAGTTCAAGGACTACGCCGACTGCCTCGACAAGGCGCGGCCCGAGGACACCGAAGCGCTACAGCGCTGCGCCGACCTTCTTCAGCGCCCCTAGCTCGATCCCCCAGCGGGCGGCCAGCTCGGCCTTCTCCTCGTCCACCGCCCAGCGGTCGGGGCGCTCCTCGCCCTCGTGGTCGGGCGTCGCGCCCTTCAGGAGCATCGAGCCGCGGTTGTCGCCGACCGTGCGGATCTCGATGACCTCCTCGTCGGTCAGGACGGGCTTGGCCGGCACGGCGGCGAGCTCCTCGCGCTTGCGCTCGATCGGCTTGGCGTCCGGCCCGGGCTCCTGGATCAGCGTGGGCGCGACGCACTCGACGGCGTGGTGCGCGAGGTTCCACACGCACGCGAGCTGGAGCGGCGTGAGCCCGTGCCGGTCGGCGATCGGCCTCACGCGCTCGAGCCGTTCGCGGCCGGCCTCGACCCAGCCCTCCGGGCGGAACCCGCGGTGGTCGTGGGAGTCGAAGCGATGGCCGGGGAGCACGTCGTCGTGGAAGAGGCCGCCGTAATCGACCACGCGCGTGATCACCCTGACGTCGTGACGAACCGCGGCGTCGAGCGCGAGCTCTCCGGGCCACGGCTCGAACGGGTTCAGGATCAGCATCGCCCAGTCGATCGTCTCGCCGTAGCGCTCGAAGCAGCCGATCAGATCGAGCGTGAACCCGTTGGCGGGGCCGGGCGCCACCCCGATCGCGCCGGCGAGCCCCTCGCCGCGCAGCCCGCTCAGCGCATCCCACACCTCCGGGGATTCGAAGCCGCGCCTGTCGGGATTGTGGAGGAGAAGCAGGTCGAACGAGTCGACTCCCACGCGCTCGAGGCTCCGCTCGACGGCCATGCGCAGGTAGTCGCCGTAGCCGCGGGGGCCGCGCAGGCGCGGGTCCGTGAAGCGGGGGTAGCCCTTCGCGCCCTCGCGCTCCCCCTCGTAGAAGTCGTGGCCCACCGCGCCCGCCAGCGAGTACTGCTCGCGCGGCACCCCGGCGAGGGCCCGGCCGAGCAGCGAGTCCGCCTCGCCGGCGCCGTACGCGTCGGCCGTGATGAGCGTGTCGATGCCGTCTCCGGGGCGCAGGAGAGCCTCGAGCCGGTCGTCCGAGATCGGCTCGCCGAAGCGCATGAAGCGCCCGCCGCTCCAGGTGCCCACTGCCACGTGCCCGAGCATGCCTTCACTCTATGGTCCGGGCCGTGGAACTCGACGTCCTCGCTCCGTGGGCGGCGCTGATCGTCGCGCTGATCTTCTTCCTCTGGCTCGACCTCCACTTCTTCGCCCGCGGGCGTGAGCCGAGCTTCAAGGAGGCCGCCTGGTGGTCGGTCGGCTGGCTCGTACTCAGCCTCCTGGCGGCGATTCCGGTCCTCGTCCTCGAGGGCGCGAACGACGCGGTCACCTACACGACCGTCTACCTCATCGAGCGCTCGCTGTCGCTCGACAACCTGTTCGTCTTCCTGCTGCTGTTCGCGTACTTCGGCGTGCCGTACGTCCACCGGCCGCGACTGCTCTTCTTCGGGATCATCGCGGCGCTCGCGCTGCGGGGTGTGTTCATCCTCGCGGGCACCGCGGTGCTAGACGAGTTCCACTTCGTCGTCTACCTGCTGGGCGTCGGGCTGCTCGTGCTGGCGTACCGGGTGTTCCGCGGAGTGGAGGAGAGCGTGGACCCCGACCGCAACCTGATGGTGCGGCTCGTGCGGCGGGTGTGGCCGGTGACCGGAGAGTTCCACGGCGGGCGCTGGTTCGTGCGTAAGGAGGACTCGAAGCGCCGGTACGCGACGCCGATCTTCCTCTGCCTCGCGGCGATCGTGTTCGCCGACGTGGCGTTCGCGATCGACTCGATCCCGGCCGCCTTCGCCATCACCCGCGACCCGCTGCTGATCTGGATGGGGAACGTGTTCGCGCTGCTCGGACTGCGCGCGCTGTTCGTGCTGGTGGAGAGCCTGATCGCGCGCTTCCGCTACCTCGACGAGACGATCGCGATCGTGCTCGGCCTGGTGGGCGTGAAGCTCCTGGCGGAGGACCTGGTGAAGGTCGGGCCGCTCGCCAGCCTCGCCGTGATCGCGGTGGCGTTCACGATCGGGATCCTGCTGTCCCTGCGCGCCGACAAGCACGATCCGCGCGCCGAGGAGCACCGCGAGGGGCGGCGCGCCGAGGTACATGCGCGGAGCGGGATGTAGCGCGGCAATCCTGGCCGTGACCGCCTTTCGGCGAGCGCGGCGACCGCTAGGCCAACTTCAGCTCCGCATCCTCAAAGACGCGGGATCGCATCTCCGTCACCGAGTCGAGTAGGCCGCTCGCCTCCAGCGCCTCGCGGTGCTCCGGCTCTGACTGGTAAGCGTCTCGCGCCTCGGCGGATTCCCAGAACGTGGCCACGACAACACCGCTCTCGGTCGGCGCGAGGACTTGCGCCAGCTTGGCGGACGTCGGACGACGAGCTTCGAGGTCGACTGCCGCCGCGAGCACGGCCTCGGTCGAGCCATCCATCTCCAGAAGGACCAACACGCCCATCAGAACCTCCTCCGCCCGACGATCGGTGCGGCCGACCGTAACCGTGAGGGGCGGTGAGAGCAACCCGCGCGGTGAAGAGACGCACGCTCAGCGGCGCGGCCTCAAAGCCCGTCGTTCGCCCGGGCCACCGATCGTCCGCGCGCCAGCTGGCGCTCGAGGGCGGCGAGGCGATCGTCCCACTGGGCGCCCACCTCGGCCATCCAGGCGAGCGCCTCGGACATCGGAGCCGGGGTGGGCCTGTAGAGCACCTCGCGGCCCTCGCGCCGCGTGGCCACGAGGCCCGCGCTCGCGAGCGTCCCGAGATGTTTCTGGACCGCTTGGCGTGTGACGGGAAGCTCGCGCGCGAGATCTGTCGCGGTCGCCTCCCCGCGCTCGCCGAGCGTCGCGTAGAGAGAGCGTCGCGTCGCGTCCGAAAGCGCTGAGAAAACGGCGTCGGCGCGATCCGCGGACGGCATCAGTCGCGCACCGCCCCGTCCGCTCGGCGTGTTTCCGCCGGCATCAGCGCAGCGCGCCGGCCAGCGCCATCGGCCCGGTCCCGCCGGACATTCCGCCGAACTCGATCGCGAGGTCGCGGCCGTCGAGGATGGCGAGCGGGCGCGACTCGGTCACGCGTATGAGCGTCCCGGCGCCGGTCTCGTCCAGCTCCAGCTCCACGCGCGTGGACTCCTCGCCCGGCGCGCTCCACCAGAACGCGAGCCGGTGCGGCGCCTCGAACTCCTCCACGAACCCGGTCCGCTCGCCGGCGCGCACCTCGCCCGCCTCGCGCAGGTCGATGGTCGCGTCCTCGCCCAGCCACTCCGGCTCCGCGAGCGACTCCCACACCTCGTCGATGCCGTCCGGGACGGTCAGCTCCCGCTCGACCAGCTCTTCCATCTCACCCTCCGGGATTGTGCAACCAATCGGTTGCTATTCTGATGCGCAACCACTGAGTTGCATGGTACCGGAGAGAGGAGATCACGAATGCAGATCGGACGCGTCCACACCCAGCTCGTGCCCATGGTCGTCGAGCAGACCGCGCGGGGCGAGCGCTCCTTCGACATCTACTCGCGGCTCCTGAACGAGCGCATCGTCTTCATCGGCCGGCCGATCGACGACGAGATCGCGAATCTGGTCGTCGCTCAACTCGTGCATCTGGAGTCCGAGGACCCCGACAAGGACGTGTCCGTCTACGTGAACTCGCCGGGCGGCTCGCTTCATGCCGGGCTCGCCATCTACGACACGATCCAGTACATCCGCCCCGACGTTCAGACGATCTGTTACGGGATGGCGATGTCGGCCGGCTCGCTGATCCTCGCCGGCGGCACCGAGGGCAAGCGCCTCACGCTGCCGAACTCGCGCATTCTGATCCATCAGCCGTCGTCCGGGTTCCAGGGCCAGTCGTCGGACATCGAGATCCACGCCCGCGAGGTGCTCGAGCTGCGCCGGCTGCTCGAGGAGATCTATGCCCGCCACACCGGGAGGACGCCGGACCAGGTGCACGAGGACATGGAGCGCGACCGCTTCTTCAGCTCGGAGGAGGCCGTGGAGTACGGCCTGGTGGACCGGATCGTCACCGCGAGCGAGCTGCGGCGCCCGCCGTCGGGCTTCGCGGCGGCCGCGGCGGCGGTGGAGGAGGGCTAGTACAACTGCCGGATGCGCCGCTCCTGGCCTCCGCTGCTCAGCGCTGTCCTGACCGGGTTGGTTCTGAGCGGGTGTCTCGGCGGCGACGACGACGCGGGCCGGACCGCCACATCGGCGGAGCCGCCGCCGGCGCGATCCGCGCGGCCGTCGCCTGAGATCACGCGCGCCGAGCTCGAGCAGCACCTCGCGGCGCTTCAGCACATCGCCGACCGCAACGGGGGGAACCGGGCCGCCGGCACGCCGGGCTATGACCAGTCGGCCGGCTACGTGGCCGCGCGCCTGCGGGACGCCGGGTGGCGGGTCATGCGCCAGGACGTGCCGTTCACGCACTTCCGGCTGACCGACGCGTCGCTCACGCTCGGCGGCCGCAAGCTCACCCGCGCCGACGACTTCCAGGTGCTGAGCTACTCCGGCTCCGGTCGCGCGGCGGGCACGCTGCGCGAGTCGGGCCTCGGCTGCGACGCCTCCGACCTCGACGGGCTCGAGCCCGGCCAGATCCCGCTGGTGGACCGGGGCGAGTGCTTCTCGCGCGTCAAGGCCCGGAACGCGGAGCGGGCGGGAGCGAAGGCGCTCGTCATCCAGGAGGCGGTGAGCAGCAGTCGCGGCGTGCCGAGCGGCACTCTGGCCGCGTCGGGCATCCGGATCCCGGTGGTGGTGGTGTCCACCCGCGCGCTCGGTGGCGACGGCGACGGCAGCCGGGTGGCCGTGAGCGTCGACGCCATCTCGCGCGCCGGCCGCACGCAGAACGTGATCGCGGAGACCCCGGGCGGCAGCGAGGACCACGTGATCATGGCGGGCGGCCATCTCGACTCCGTCGCGGGCGGGCCGGGCATCGACGACAACGGGAGCGGCGACGCGACCCTCATCGAGGCCGTCGAGGCGATCGGGCCGGATCCGGCGGGCGCGCGGGTGCGCGTGGCGTTCTGGGCGGCGGAGGAGCTCGGCCTGCTCGGTTCGCGCCGCTACGTCCGCTCGCTCGACCGGGCCGACCGCGAGCGCATCGACGCGTACGTCAACCTCGACATGGTCGGCTCGCCCAACCCGGTGCCGGACGTCTATTCCGACGGCGACGATGACCTCGCCAAGGTGCTGCGGGAGGCCGACGGCGGCCACCTCGGCGAGGTGTCGGTCGGCGGCGCCTCCGACCACACCTTCTTCCAGCTGGCCGGTATCCCCGTGAACGGCCTCTACACCGGCTCGAGCGAGGCCGGCCCGCACGGAAGGCCTCGCGACCCCTGCTACCACCTGGCCTGCGACACGATCGACAACGTCGACGAGTCGATGCTGCTCCGCATGGCGAAGACGACCGCGACGGCGCTGAGAACGCTCTCGGAACGTCACAGATAGCGAACGATCCGCCGATTTCCGGGTTAACGTGGCGCATGCGCTCGAAACTCCGCGATCGGATCACCTACGCCAACGTCGTCGCGACGCTTGCTCTGTTCATCGCGCTCGGCGGCACCTCGGTGGCCGCCATCCAGCTCGGCAAGAACAGCGTCAGGGCGAAGCAGATCGCTGCGGGCGCGGTGGGCACGTCCGAGGTCAAGGACCGCGCGCTCAAGCGGGTCGACTTCGCAAAGGGCCAGCTTCCCGACGGTGGTCTCAAGAACCTCGTCGTGCGCGAGTTCTCGACGACCGTTCCCTACATGTGCACCGACACCGGCGGAGGCCTCCCCGGTGTCCCGGCGATCATCAACTGCACGACGAATGTGACGAGCGTTACGGCCACCTGCCAGCCCGGTGAGCGCCCGATCTTCGCGTCGGCCGGCGGTACGCCCGAGCCCGTGGGCGGACCTCCGACGACCGTGAAGATCGCGGTCTCCCCGTTCACCGTCGGCACCGCAGCGGGCCCGAAGGACCTGCCGGTGAACGCGACGCTCATCTGCGCCTCGCCGTAGGCGCTCAGGCGTAGTAGAAGACCAGACCCAGGACGGCATACAGCGACAAGAGCTGCACGCCCTCGAACCAGTTCGACTCGCCGTCCTGGGTCACCAGGTTCGCGATCATCACGGCGAACAGCAGCGCGCCGAGCTCGTAGCCGTTGAAGACGAGCGTCAGCGGGTCGTCGCCGACGAAGAACGAGATCAGCACCAGCACGGGCGCGACGAACAGCGCGATCTGCGCGCTCGAGCCGACGGCGATGTTCACCGCGAGGTCCATCTTGTTCTTGGCCGCGACCAAGACGGCGACCCAGTGCTCGGCGGCGTTGCCCACGATGGCGACGATGAAGACACCGACGAAGAACTCGGACAGCCCGATCTTCTCGGAGGCGTCGCTGATCGAGCCCACGAGGATCTCCGACATCACTCCCACCGCCAGCGCCGACAGCGCCAGGTAGATGGCGGCCCGCTTCACGGGCCACTCGTGCTTCTCCTCCTCCGCTTTGTCCCCGAACGGGTTGAACACGTCCCGGTGCGTCTTCAGCGAGAAGTACAGCCCGGCGACGTAGCTCGCCAGCAGCACGAGCGCCACGCCGAGCGACAGGTGCTCGAGCTCTGGGCCGAAGTCCACCTGGTCGGCGCCGACGGGAGGAAGGTGGCCGCCGTGGATGAGCTGAAAAAGGGCCGGGAACACCAGCGCGGCGAGCGCGAGCGTGAGCATGCCGACCTGCGCGCTCACCGCCGTGCGGCTGAACTCCTGCTTCTCGCGTCCCCAGCCGCCCACGACCATCGCCGCGCCCATGACGAGCAGGCAGTTGCCGATGATCGAGCCCACGAGCGACGCCTTCACGACCTCCTGCAGCCCCTCGACCAGCGCGAAGAACGCGATGATCAACTCCGGCGCGTTGCCGAAGGTCACGTTCAGGAGGCCCCCGATGCCGGGACCCGTGCGGGCGGCGATCGCCTCGGTGGCCTCGCCCATCACGGCGGCGCACGGGATCACTCCGAGCGCCGCCGTGGTGAAGATCAGCACCGGCCCCGCGTGCGCCAGCTCGAGGGCGATCGCGGCCGGGATGAACACCCCGAGGTAGTGGATGGGACGCATGGGGCGGGAACGTTATTGGCCAAGCACCGGGCGGTGCCCGGTGCGCAGGTACGGCATCCCCGGGGTACCGTTGTCTCTGGAGTTTTGATCGACCACGTAAACAACCTCAAGCTTCAGCACCTGGTCGAGCTCTCCAAGCTGGGCGACGGCTGCGCCGCCATCGAGGGGGAGATCGAGGCCTGGCTGGCCGAGCACGACGTCGTCTTCGCGGGCAACACGATCCCGTTCGTCCTGATGCCGCACTTCGTCTCGCCCGGCCAGCTGCGCCGGGTGAAGCGCGCCGTGGCGTGCCTGTCGGCGGTGCTCGACCGCTTCTGCGACGCCTACGCGGAGGACGAGCGCCTGCGCGAGGAGCTCGCGGTGCCGGCCGCCGAGGACGCGCTGATCCGGCTCGACCCGGGGTACTCGCGGCCGCTCCGCATCTGCCGCCTCGACGCCTTCCTTCAGGGCTACGACGTGAAGTTCCTCGAGTTCAACGCCGACTCGCCGGCGGGTATCGGCTACACGGACGTCCTATACGAGGGGCTCGCCCGCGCGATCTCGCTGCCGCGCGTGAGCGCCGAGTTCGAGACCTCGTACACCCCGATGCTGCCGGTGCTGATCGACACGCTCATGTCCGCATACCGGGAGCTGCGCGGCGACCGCGGCGACCTTCCGGAGACGCCCCGGCTCGCGCTGGTGGACGTGGACGGCAGCCCGTCCGTGCCGGAGTTCCGGATCATCTGCGCGGCCGCGCGCGACGCGGGCATCGAGGCACTCCATGCGACGCTGGACGAGGTGGAGTACGACGGGTCGGTGCTGCGGGTGCAGGGCGAGCCCGTCCACCTCGTGTATCGCCGGGCGCTGCTCGAGGATCTGCCGGAGGGAGACCTGATCGCCGCGGCACGCGACCGCCGCGCCGCCGTCGTGAACCCGTTCCGCGCCCGCGTGGCCAACAACAAGAAGCTGTTCGCGCTGCTCGGCGACCCGCGCTTCGCGCACCTGGTGGAGGATGCCGAGCGGCAGGTGATCGCCGAGACGATCCCGTGGACGCGCGTGCTCCACGAGGGCCGCGCCGATTACGGCGACTGGGTCGTGGACCTGCTCGCGTTCGTCTCCGACAACCGCGAGCGGCTGGTCATGAAGCCGGCGTCGGACTACGGCGGCCACGGCGTCTCGCTCGGTATGGAGACGAGCCAGGCGGACTGGGACCGGCTGATCGAGGAGCACCACCGGGCGGGCGACTACGTGGTGCAGGAGTACGTGCCCGTGCCCGAGGAGATGTTCCCCACGGTCGAGGGCGGCCACGTCCACATGCGGCTCAAGCGCTTCAACATCAATCCGTTCGGCCTGGGCGGGAAGTACGCGGGCATGATCACGCGTATCTCGGATCGGGCCGTGATCAACGTGTCCGCCGGCGGCGGCCTGCTCCCCAGCGTGGTGGGCAGGCACCGCGAGCGGCTGCTGGCAGAGGAGGGTGCGGATGACGAGACCGCTGGGCTACGACGTTGACGACAACGCGATCCGGTTCTCCAACTACTTCCACGTTCTGCGTGAGCTCGTGCACTTCACGAACGGATGGATGCCGCTCGAGCGGAGCTGGGAGCGCAAGTACGCGCTGGGCGACCACGTGCATGACGACGCGCGCGCTCTGACCAAGATCAAGCGCCGCCTGTACGAGCTTCGCCACCCTGCCGAGTACCCGGGCGCGCCGTCGCCTGAGCTGGAGCGGCTGCTCGACCGGATGGCGGGCGCGGCGAGCGTGGGCGAGTACCTCGCCGTCGCCTACGGAGAGGCCAAGCCGGCGCTCGTCCGGGCCATGCGGATCCATCTCGACAACCTCGATCCCGTCGCCGACGAGCCCTCGCTTCGCCTCCTCACGCAGGTGGTCGAGCGCCAGGAGCGCCACACCGACGGGCACGGCAGCTTCGATGCCGACATCGGCACCTTTCCGGTCCAGCTCCGCAGCCAGCCGCGCGAGCTGCGCATCCTGGCGCCGCTCGAGGAGCCGGCCAGGGACGACTTCGTGGAGGTGACCGACACCGGCGACCCGTACCTGTCACGCGACCTGTATGTGAACGGCGCCGAGAACCACGTGCCTGTGGAGCGGGAGGAGCAGCAGCACTTCTTCCACGGCCTGATGGACGCCGAGCTGTCGGCGGCCGAGCTGATGGCGCGCAACTCTCACGAGCACCCCGAGATGCCGTGGGACTTCCACGTGGACATGGCCCGCCAGAACTGGGACGAGGTGCGCCACGCGCGGCTGCACGACCTTCTCATGAAGGACGAGCTCGGCTGCGCGTGGGGCGACTTCCCCGTCGGGTTCTCTTACTTCAGGTCGATCTACGCCTACGACCTGCTCGGCCGCCTGTGCCTGTTCAACGGCACGAGCGAGCAGCGTGCCATGTGGCGCCACTCGCACCGGCGTAAGACGCTGATGGAGCTGGGCCAGGAGCGCGTGGCGATGGTGTTCGACTAC
>DASUYU010000189.1:0-6973 GCA_036377235.1 Thermoleophilaceae bacterium | reverse complement strand
GTGCCGAGTCTCCGGCTGTTCGAGACCGGCGGCGACGAGTACGAGGCCGAGCGCGAGCAGTGGGACGACGGCAACAACGTGCTCGCGATCGCACCGGGCGTGGTCGTCGCCTACGAACGCAACGTCGACACGAACACGCGGCTCCGGCGCGAGGGGATCGAGGTCATCACCATCGCCGGCGCCGAGCTGGGGCGCGGCCGCGGCGGTCCGCGCTGCATGTCCTGCCCGATCGAGAGGGACTCATGATCACCACCACCGAGCCACGCCACCTCCTCCGCGCGAGGGATCTCAGCCCTGAGCTGCTGGACCGGCTGCTGCGGCTCGCCGCCGACATGAAGGACGATCCGCTGGGCTGGCGCGGCGCTCAGGCCGGCAAGGTGCTCGCGTGCTTCTTCAGCAAGCCCTCCACGCGCACGCGCGTCTCACTCGAGGCCGCGGCGCAGCGCCTCGGCATGCTCCCGGTCATGCTGCGCCCCGAGGAGCTGCAGCTCGGCCGCGGTGAGCCGATCTCGGACACCGGCCGTGTCCTCTCAGGCTACGTCGACGCCATCACCGTCCGCACGTTCGCCCAGGCCGACGTCGACGAGCTGGCGGCTGCGGCAACCGTGCCGGTCATCAACGCGCTGACGGACGATCACCACCCGTGCCAGGCGCTCGCCGACCTGCTCACGATCCGGGAGCGCTTCCGCGGACTGGAGGGCATCCGGCTCGCGTATCTCGGGGACGGCAACAACGTCGCTCACTCCCTGATGGAGGCGGGCGCGCTCGCTGGAATGGAGGTCGTCGTCTCGACCCCGTACGGCTACTGCCCGCGCGCCGAGATCGCGGTGGCCACGCACGCGACGCTGGAGGCCGATCCGCTGGAGGCCGTCCGCGGTGCGCAGGTCGTCTACACGGACGTGTGGGTCTCGATGGGCCAGGACGCGGAGCGCGAGCAGCGGCTCGCGGATCTCGCTCCGTACCAGGTGAGCACGGAAATCATGGACGCCGCCTGCAGGGACGCGATCTTCATGCACTGCCTGCCGGCGCACCGCGGCGAGGAGGTCACCGCCGAGGTGATCGACGGGCCGCGGTCGGTCGTCTTCCAGCAGGCCGCCAACCGGCTCCCGACCGAGCAGGCGCTTATCCACACGCTGATCGAGCGGTGGCGCTAGATGCGCGTCGTCGCGGCGCTGGGCGGCAATGCGCTTCTGCGCCGCGGCGAGCCCGCGGAGGCCGAGCCGCAGCGGCGCCACGTCGCGGAGGCGGCCCGCGGACTGGCCGAGCTCGCCCGCAACCACGAGCTCGTGGTGACTCACGGGAACGGGCCGCAGGTCGGCCTGCTCGCCCTCCAGTCGGCCGCCTATGACGAGATAGCGCCATATCCGTTCGACGTGCTCGGTGCGGAGAGCGAGGGCATGGTCGGCTACCTGCTCGAGCAGGCGCTGCGCAACGAGCTTCCCGATCGCCAGGTCGCGGCGCTCTTGACCCAGGTCCTGGTGGATCCCCACGACCCGGCATTCGCGGCGCCGACGAAGCCGATCGGGCCGGTGTACGACGAGGCGACAGCGCACCGGCTCGCGGCGGACCGGGGCTGGACGGTCCGTCCCGATGGCGACCACTGGCGCCGCGTCGTCGCCTCACCCGAGCCGCGAGAGGTGCTCGAGCTCGAGACGATCCGCACGCTCGTGGCGCTGAACGCAGTCGTGATATGCGCCGGCGGCGGCGGGATCCCGGTCGTGCGGAACGGCGCCGGACGCCTGCACGGCGTCGAGGCGGTGATAGACAAGGACCTCTCCGCCGCGCTGCTTGCGCTCGAGCTGGACGCGGACGCCCTGCTGCTCCTCACCGACGTCGACGGGATCCAGCTCGACTACGGAACGCCGGCGGCGCGGCCGCTGCGCGAAGCCACGCCGCAGACGCTGGCCGAGCTCGACCTGCCGGCGGGCTCGATGGGACCGAAGGCCGAGGCCGCCCTGCGATTCGTCGACGGGGGCGGGGCCGTGGCGGCGATCGCCTCGCTCGACACGGCCGCCGCCGCTCTCGCGGGCAGTGCGGGCACGATCGTGCGGCGGGCTCCAGCGCGCGTAGCCTGATCGCCCGTGGTCACCGGTCAGCGGCCCGGCCGCGGGCGTGCGCACTTCCCAGGTCGCCATCTTCACCGGCGCCTGCAGCTACGGCGTCGGCATCTGCTGCGCCAGGGGTCCCTCGCCGCGCTGCTCGCCGTGGTCGGGCCCGGCGTCCTGGCCGGCCTCTCGGACGACGACCCCGCCGGCATCACGACCTATTCGATCCTCGGGGCGAAGTTCGGATACGAGCTGCTCTGGGTGCTCACGCTCTCCACCGCCGCGCTGATCGTCTTCCACGAGCTCGGGGCGCGGATGGGCATCGTCACCGGCAAGGGCCTGATGGCGCTCATCCGGGAGCACTCCGGGCACACAGCCGCCCACATTGCCCTCGGCGCCCTCGTGATCGCCAACACTGGAACCCTGTGCGCCGAGTTCGCCGGGGTGTCGGCCGCGCTCGATCTGCTCGGCGGGATCTCGCGCTACGTCGCGGTTCCGCTGGCCGCGCTCGCGGTGTCCCTGCTCGTCCTCAGGGGGTCGTTCAGCCGCGTCGAGCACGTCCTCCTGATGCTCAGCGCCGTGTTCGTCGCCTACATCGTGTCTGGCGTCCTGGCGCATCCCGACTGGGGCGCGACGGCAGAGGGCCTGACAACGCCTCGAATGCCGTTCGACCGGGATGCGGTGCTGGTGGTGGTCGCCACCATCGGGACGACGATCGCCCCGTGGGGCCTGGCGTTCATCCAGTCGTACGCGGTGGACAAGCGGCTGGACCTCACGGACCTTCGCTACGAGCGGGTCGACCTGGTGGTGGGCTCGCTCCTCACGGGTCTGATCGGAGTGTTCATCGCGGTGGCCTGCGCCGTCACCCTTCACGCCCATGGCGTGACGATCGACGACGCGGGCGACGCGGCACGCGCGCTCGAACCGCTGGCCGGCAGCCTCGCGTCGACCATGTTCGCGCTCGGCTTCCTCGGCGCGGCCCTCCTGGCCGCGGCAATCGTCCCGCTGTCGACGGCCTACTCGGTCGCGGAGGCCCTCGGGGCACGCGCGGACCTCAACGACAGCTTCGCCGAGGCGCCGGTCTTCTACCTCGCCTACGGCGCGGTCGTCGCCACCGCGGCGGCGGTGGTGCTCGTGCCCGGCGCCCCGCTGATCCCGATCCTGTTCCTGTCACAGGCCCTGAACGCCGTGCTCCTCCTGGTCCTGCTGCCGTTCATGCGACGGCTGGGTCGAGACCCGGACGTGATGGGCGACAACGCTCTCGGCCCGGCGGGGCGGGCCCTGACGGCCGCGGTGCTGGCCCTCGTGACCGCCTCCGTCGGCGCGCTTGCCGTGCTGTCGGTGTTCTAGCCCGGCGGCACGACGAGCACCGGCCGGCGGCTGTGGTGGACGATGCCGTTCGACACGCTCCCGAGCGCCGCCGAGATGCCGGTCAGGCCGCGGGATCCGGCGACGATCACCCCGGACCCGTGCTGGTCCGCGGCGTCGAGTGCCGCCATCCAGATCGGACCCGGCGCACGCTCGGAGAGGCCCTCCGCCTCGAACCCGGCGCGCTCCGCCACGTCGATGCCCTCGTGCATGCGGTCCCTGGACTGCTCCGTGGCGACCTCGTCGAGCTCGGCCGCCATCCCCTGGACCGATGCGCTGACTCCCGCGAGCGCCGGCGCCTCGGAGGCCCACGACTCCCAGCAATGGAACACGAGCGCGCGCCGGGCACCGAGGATCTCGCCGGCCGCGGCGATGGCCGTCTTCGCGCCATCCGACCCGTCGTAGCAGAGCAGCGGTGGCCCCGACATGGCCTCTCCGGAGGCGGTCTGAGGGACGACGAGCACCGGGATTCGTGCGTGGTGCACCAGGCTCGTCGACACGCTTCCGAGAAGGGCTCGGCCGACCCCGGAGATGCCGTGCGCCCCGCACACCAGCACCGCGGCGCCGCTCTCCTCCGCCGCGTCCAGGATCGCTCGCCAGGTCTTCGTCTGCCGGCGGGGAGCCGACCGCTCCGGCTCGAAGCCGGCGGACCGCGCGAGCTCGACGCCCTCCGCGACGACCTTGGCCGCGGCCTCGCTGTCGAACTCGTCGAGCTCCGTGGCGGCATCGCCGAGGACTCCCGGCAGCGTCGCCGGCGTCGTGTGGAAGACCGCCTGGGAGACGCCCGACCACACGTGGCACACCACGGCCTCGCGCCCGCGCAGGAGGCGCCCGGCCACCGCGATCGCGGTGGCCGAGCTCGGGGAGCCGTCGTAGGCAAGCAGGGCCGGACCGGGTTGGGTCATGACGCGGTTCCGACCACCGTAGCCGCCTCATCCGGCGAGTGCTCGTGCATACCGCGCGGGGTGACGATCACGGGGCAGGAAGCCGACCGCACGAGCGGGGTCGACACGGAGCCGAGCAGCACCCGGCGGAGCGGGCCGTAGCCGCGCGAGCCGATCACCATGACGGTGCCCGGCCGATCCGCCGATCCCGCGAGTGCCTCGACCGGGTCGCCGCTGATCAGCGTGGCCTCGACCTCCACCCCGTCCGGCACGGCCTGCCGAGCTTCCGAGATCCGCCCGCGAGCCTGCTCCTCGATCGCCTCGAGCAGCGCGTGCCAGCCGGTCTCTCCACCCTTGCCGACCGTCCTGGGAGGCGGGACGGCAACCGAGATGAGCCGTAGCGGCACCTTCGCGTCCCTGGCCAGCCGGCTCGCCGCCATGAGCGCGTGACCGGCCTCCTCGGAGCCGTCGAACCCAAGTGTCACGCCCGCGATGCCGTTACCGGCACGGTCGCGGTAGCCATGCGGTGCGATCCCGACCGCGCATGGCGCGCCGTGGAGCAGCGCCATACCTGTGCCGCCGGCGAGGCTCCGGCCGAGGCGGCCGTGATGCGAAGAGCCCACCACGATCAGATCGGCGTGGGTCCTCTCGGCGACGTCGTGCAGACCGCGAGCAGGCGAGCTGCTCGGAACGTGCTCCATTTCGGCGCCGGCCGCTTTGGCCGCCGCCCTGAGCTCATCCGCGAACTCCGCGTCAGCGTCGCGAAAATGTGGATCCCAGTCTCGCCAGACCGGGTCGAACTGCGAGACGCCGGCCAGGACCAGCTCGGCCCCGGTCGCGTCGGCGATCTGCCTGCCGAGCGCCAGCGCGTCCTTCGCCTGGTCCGAATCGTCATATCCGACGAGGATCTTGCGGTACATCATGGCCTCCTTTGGCCGGCTCAACGCCCCGCTGCCATGGCGAGGTCGAAGTCGCTCAGCACACCCACGGGCATCTGATTGGGGCGGTTCCGCACGAGGAGCCGGGTGGTGCCGCTCAGCGACAGGGCGTAGTGCGCGGTGCGCAGCGACTCATGCGCGGGGATCGCGCGTACCTGCTCGGTGATCGCCTCCGTGGCGCGCGCGAGTGTGCGATCGCGCCCGATCCAGCCGAGCAGTCCGCGGTGGGTCACCCACCCGAGCGGCGTGCCGTTGCGCGCCCCGACCACCAGGACCGCGTGGATGCGGTGGGCCGCCATCGCCCTTGCGGCGTCCGCGACCGATGCCGCCTCCGAGATGACGACGCATCCCGGCGTCATCAGATCCGCCACCTCACGGTCGAGGAGGGAGTCCGAATAGCCGTTTGCCCGGGGCGGTGTCAGCGCCTTCGAAGTCATGGCTCTCACACTCCTGCTCGAGCGCGCGGCACGCATCGGGTGGCGCCCGTGCACCGGCTCCGTAGTTCTCCGCACGAACCGATCGGACACGCCCCGATGGCGAGGAGAAGCGACACGCGTACGGTGCGGCAATGGCTGATTTCCGTGTAGTGATCTGTGGCGGCGGGATAGCCGCCGTCGAGGGCCTTCTCCACCTCCGTCGGCTCGCCGGCGACTCCGTCGCCATCGAGCTTTTGGCGCCGGGCGAGGAGCTCGTCTACCGCCCGATGGCCGTCCGCGAGCCGTTCGCCTTCGGCCGTCCGCGCCGGTACCCGCTGCGGCGCGTGGCCCGCGACACTGGTGCCGAATGGACCAAGGACGCGCTCGAGTGGGTCGACGCCGACGCTCGCGCGGTCCACACCACCGGCGGACAACGGATCGAGTACGACGCGCTGCTGATCGCCGTCGGTGCCCGCCAGGTCGAGCCCTACAAGCACGTCGCGACCTTCCGGGACGCCGACGCCGACGGGACCTTCCACGGCATCATCCAGGACGTCGAGGGCGGCTACACCCGCCACCTCACGTTCATCCAGCCGGTCGGCCCCGTGTGGCCACTCCCGCTCTACGAGCTGGCGCTCATGACCGCCGAGCGCGCCGAGAGCATGGACATCCGCGATCTCACGCTGTCGCTCGTGACACCCGAGCCGCGTCCCCTCGCCGTCTTCGGAACGGCCGTCAGCGAGGTTGTCGTGAACCGCCTCGCGCGGGCGGGCGTCCGGCTGTACACGAACTCTCTGGCAAAGGTGCCCGCCGCCCGGAAGGTGGTCATCCAACCGCAGAACGTCGAGCTGGACGATCAGCGCATCGTCTCGATGCCCCGTGTGGCGGGCCCTGCGATCAGAGGCCTGCCCGGGGGCGGCTCGCAGGGCTTCCTGCCGATCGACAAGCACTGTGCGGTGCGGGGCACGAGCGGGCGCGTGTTCGCCGCCGGCGACGCCGCGAACTACCCGATCAAGCACGGCGGCCTCGGCGCGCAGATGGCCGACGCGGCGACCGCCGCGATCGCGGTGCTCGCGGGCGCTCAGGAGAGGGCGCCCGCGTTCCATCCGGTGATTCGCGGGAAGCTCTTGACGGGACGCGAGCCCGTGTACATGAGCGCGCATCCGATCGGCGCGGAGAGCTTCGAGTCGGAGGTCTACGACGAGCCGCCCTGGCCCTCCGATCAGAAGGTCGTCGCCGAGGAGCTCGGTTCCTATCTCGCCGAGCTGGACGAGGCGGGCGTGGCGCTCACTCGGTAGCAGGCGGTGCCTTACGCTGTGAGG
>DASUYU010000188.1:0-2201 GCA_036377235.1 Thermoleophilaceae bacterium | reverse complement strand
GGCCGAGTTCTCCGGCACCGACAGGGCGATCGGGGAATACCTCATGGCCGAGATGCTCGAGCGCCAGCCGAGCGAGGTCCAGAGCATGCTGCTGCGGACCTCACTGGTCGACCGGATGAACGGCGAGCTCGCCGACCTGCTGGCGGGCCGCTCGGGCTCGGAGCAGATCCTGCTGGAACTGGAGGACGCCAACGCGTTCGTCGTATCGCTCGACGCTCAGCGCACCTGGTTTCGCTACCACCAGCTTCTGGCGGACTTCCTGCGCCTGGAGCTCCGCCGCACGTTGGCCGAGGAGGTTGCTGACCTGCACCGGCGGGCCGCGCGGTGGTTCGCCGACCGCGGAGAGGTCGTCGAGGCCGTCAAACAGACGCTCGCGGCCGGCGACTGGCCGGATGCCGCTCGGCTCGTCGCAGACCACTCGTTCCGGTGGGTGCTCGACGGGGAGGCGGGGACGATTCGCGCCGTCCTGCAGGCGTTTCCCGAGGGCGCATCAGCCGATCATCCGGACCTGGCGCTCGCTCACGCGGCCGCCGAGCTGAACCAGGGGCGGCTGGAGGAGGCCGCCGGTCAGCTGGCGCTGGCCGAGTCCCACGTCCAGAGTGCTCCGCCGGCTCGCCGCCGCCGCCTTGCGGTGGCCATCGCATCGCTGCGGTTGGCGCTGGCACGGCGTAGCGGTCAGTTCAGCGAAGTCATCGAGCAGGTGAATCTGCTCGACGCCTCGATCGCGGACGAATCGAGCGAACCGATCCGGATGGGCAGCGAGCTGCGGGGAGTCGCGCTGCTGAACCTCGGGATCGTTGAGACGTGGTCCGGGCGACTCGCCGATGCCGAGCGCCACCTCTCCGAGGGAGCCGCTCTCGCCCAGACGATCGGCCGCCCCTACCTGGAAGTCGCGTGTCGGGCGCATCAAGGCTTCCCGTCAAGGCTGGTTTCGGTCGCGACCGCGCGGGAGCGCGGCCGTCAGGCGGTAGCCCTGGCCGAACGTCATGGCTTGGACGATCGGCCGATCCTCGCGCCGGCGCTCGGGGCGGTTGGCGGGATGGCGATCTGGATGGGCGAGTTCGACGAGGGAGAGCGCTGGCTGCGCCGCGCCTGGGAGGTCGCCGAGCCCGCCCTGGACCCCGCCCCCGCGGTGCTTCTGCACGTGGCCACGGGGATGTTGCACGCCGGGCGCGGAGAGCACCAATCGGCGCTCGAGGCATTTGCGGCCGCGGCGCGGGCGCAGGCGCTCCTCACGGGCGTCCACGCTCTCGCCCCGCGGATCGCCGGATGGCACGCGAC
This sequence comes from Thermoleophilaceae bacterium, assembly GCA_036377235.1. Classification (GTDB taxonomy): domain Bacteria; phylum Actinomycetota; class Thermoleophilia; order Solirubrobacterales; family Thermoleophilaceae; genus JACVRW01. Next base: position 920 of record DASUYU010000188.1, on the reverse strand, counting down.
CATGCAGGCTCGCCTCCGGATGCCAGATGAGGCGCGCGCAACCCTCAGCGAGTTCTCCCCCACCCCCGAGCGACTCGGTGCCCTCGGTGCCGTCGGCAACGCGCGTGCCGTGATCAGCATGACCGAGGGAGACCCCGCGGGCGCATTGGATGCGCTCGGAGATGTTCTGGCCGACACGCCACGCCTCGGCCCCGCGTTCACCCTCGCTGAAGCGCACCTGCTTGCCGGCATCGCGCACCTCTCCTTGGGCGATCGCAGCGCCGCTGCCGCCGCGGCCGAGGAAGCGCTCGCGGCCGCCGAGCCGGACAGGCTGATCTTCCCGTTCGCCCTGACCGAGGCCGCGGAGCTCCTCGAGGCGCTCCCGCGTCACGAAACGGCTCATGGCGCCCTTCTCGCCGACATCGTCGACGTGCTGCGAGGCGAGTCGGCGCCGAACACCGGGCGAGCGCCCCTCCCGCAAACCGACGAGCTCAGCCCGAGCGAGCTGCGTGTCCTGCGCTATCTGCCGACGAACCTGACGCGGCCGGAGATCGCGCGAGAGCTCTATGTCTCCATCAACACGGTCAACACGCACATCCGCAACATCTACGCCAAGCTCGGTGCGCGCGACCGCTCTTCCGCCGTGCAACGCGCGCGTGAGCTGCGGCTCGTCTCAACCGCGCGCTCCTGAGCGTCTGAAAGCGGCGCGGGCAGGATCACCGGATTCCGGCGTCGCCGGCTCACCGGGTCGGGCTGCAGGATGAGCGCGTGGACCCACCGCCGGGCTTGTACACGATCCGGATCAGGGGCCGGCTCGGAGCAACCGCCCTGTCCGCCTTTCCCTCGATGGTGGCTGAGCTGAAGGGCGGCGAGACGGTGCTCACGGGCTTGCTCGAGGATCGGTCCGCGTTGTTCGGCGTCATCGCGCAGATCGAGGCGCT
>DASUYU010000187.1:0-2834 GCA_036377235.1 Thermoleophilaceae bacterium | reverse complement strand
CGGAGCGGCCGGCGCGGTCGGAACGGTGCTGGTCACGGTCGTGTTGGTTCCGGTGCTTCCGGTAACCGTGCCGTCAGTCACCGTGCCGACCTCGGTGCCGGTCGTAACCGTCCCGTCGGTCGTCGCGGTGGTCGGCGCGGCCGCCGGGGCCTGCTCGGCCGGCACAGCACCTGCCGGGGTCTGCTCGGCCGGAACGGCACCTGCCGGGGCCTGCTCCGGCGGCACGGTGCCCGCCTCGGGCTCCGCGATCGTGCCGGGCGGGGCCACCTCGGCGGCGATCTCGCTCGCCGAGACGGCGTCCTGCTGATCCGCCGTGCCCGCGGGCTGCTCCGCCGGTGCGGTGCCCGTGGGCTGTCCGGACGGTGTCAGCGTGGTTGCCTTCGTCTGCTCGCTCGTCGAGGACGTGCCCCCTCCGATGCCGAACTGCGTCTGGCTCGAGCTGCTCGCGGTCGCCTTGGTCGCGCTTGCCCTGGCTCCCGGCATCGATGCGCCGCCCAGGTACTGGGTCGGGTTGCGCGCCACGCCGCCCACTCGCGTCTCGAAGTGGAGGTGCGGGCCGGTGCAGTTGCCGGTGCAGCCCACGTAGCCGATCACCTGACCCTGCTGCACGTGCGCTCCCGTCGAGGTTCCGAAGCGAGAGAGGTGCGCGTAACACGTCGAGAACTGGCTCGTGTGCGTGATGCACACGATGTTTCCGTAGCCGCTCTGCTGGCCGGCCAAACTCACCGTTCCGCACGCGGCCGCCCGCACGGGTGTGCCGGTCGCGGCCCCGATGTCCATGCCGTCGTGGTTGCGGCCACCGCGCGGCCCGAACGGTGACGTCACCGGACCGCTCACGGGCCGGATGATCGTGCTCGAGCCGCAGCCGCTGACGGTAGTGGTACCGGGAGCCGGCGCTGAGACGGGCGTCGTTCCGCCGGGAGCCGTGCCGGTTCCGGTGGTGCCGGTCGTCCCCACGCCGGTCGTCCCACCCACCGTGCCGGAGACCCCGGCATCGCCCTGCGCCGCGAGCTGGCTGCCCGCCTGCTGGACGGTCTGCTCCACCTGCGCCTGAGCCGCGGCGGGGATGTTCGATCCGCCGATCGCGGCGCCGGCCGAGGCGCCATGCGCCTGGCCCGGGAAGAGCGACCCCCACGTGGCGAGTCCGACGATTCCGTCCACGTCGAGCCCCTTCTCCTGCTGGTAGCTCCGCACCGCGGCATCGGTCTGGACTCCGAAGATGCCGTCGACGTCCACGTGCAGAGCCCGCTGGACCTGGACCACCAGACCGCCCTGGCTGCCCACCTCGAGCGGCAGGCCGCCCTCGCGAATCTCGATCGCGCGGTTTGCGGGCGACTCGGCCGCGACCGCGGCGCTCAGGTCCCCCGAGGTCACCTGCGCCGCCGCCAGCGGCGTGGCCGGCCCCGCGACCACGGCGGTAGCGAGTGCCGCCGATACATGCTTCCTACGTCTGTTCTCGCGCCGTGCCTTCGGCAGCAGCTCCCGCCGGCGCCGTGAGCGCTCGAGCGAGCGGGCCCATGGCTCAGGCGTGGCCAGATCCCGGTGGGCGTTCGTCATCCATGTCCCCTTCCGTTCGGGCCTACGGGGTTAGCTGACGGGCTCGCGCTGGAAGATGCGCTACGCGGATCTAGGGCCCGCGATTCGCCCCCGGGCGGCACGGCAGCCGCCCAATTGGTTCCCCCGTTCCGGTCGCCTGGGAAGCGGCCGGACTCGGCGCTTGACTTGCCTTACACGCAACAGCCCCCGGCAGGGGAAGTTGCGCGACGAGCACCCTAGCGAATGACTAGGACTCGACTGTTCGCCAGTCGGCGCCGTGCTCGCGGGTCTTGGGAAGCATGTTCGCCAGCATCCCGAGGCAGAACCCGTAGAGGAGGAGGGCGAGGATCGCGGGCACGCCGTGGGTGACCCAGCGGCTGTCGGAGCCGTCGACCAGACTCACGAACGGCCCGAGGAGAACGTCGTTGGCGTCCTCGACGGCCTCGCGGACCCGGCCGTTCACGCGCTCGCGCGCAGCCTCTTCGTCGGGCGAGGGCGCGACCGGCGCCGGGTCCGGCCCACCGTCCAGCTCGGCGCCCAGGGCGTTCTGCTGGTTCTGCGAGCCGCGGCTCATCTCGTCGGTTGCGAAGTACGCGAAACCGAGGAGCACGAGGCCGGAGCACAGGATGGCGACGAGGCGGACTAGCGAGCCCATCGCGGACTACTATCGGCCGCCGGTCGAAGAACCTGACTTTTTTGTGCGCATCTACACACATGACTAGAACGGCCCAGGAACGCCTGATCGCGGCACTGCGCGAGCACGCGCTCGTGATCGGGGACGTCACCCTCACGAGCGGGCAGAAGGCCAGCTATTACGTGGACGCGAAGCGAGCCATCCTGCTTCCGGACGGTTTTCGCGCGCTGGGCGAGCTGGTGGCCGACGAGGCGGACCGCGCCGGCGCCACGGCCGTGGGCGGTATGACGATGGGCGCGGACCCCGTCGCGTGCGCAGCGCTGGCCGCCGGCGCTCCCGTGAAGGCGTTCTTCGTGCGCAAGGAGAAGAAGCAGCACGGGCTCCAGCGCTGGATCGAGGGCCCCGAGCTCGCGGACGGCGAGCGGTGTCTCGTCGTGGAGGACGTGGTCACGACCGGCGGCTCGACCGTGAAGGCCATCGAGCGCATCCGGGAGGAGGGGCTCGAGATAGCCGGCGTGGTGAGTGTGCTCGACCGGCTGGCGGGCGGCGCGGAGGCGATCCAGGCCGCGGCGAGCGGTGCCCCGTACACACCGCTCACCACGATCGACGACGTCTACCCGGATCGCCCGGACCGCGCCTAGGCCCTCTTCGGTGGGAGCAGCCG
>DASUYU010000186.1:0-54476 GCA_036377235.1 Thermoleophilaceae bacterium | reverse complement strand
TCCAGGTCGATGCACACGGCGGTCCGGCGGGAGGTGTCGAGGGCGTGCACGAACGAGTGCCTGCCGTTGTCGTACAGCGTGTATGCCCAGCGGCCGTCCAGGTCCGCCAGCCGCGTGACCGGGATTCCCTTCATCGCCTCGTCGGGCTCCTCAGGATCGACGACGGGCGCCCGCTGCAGCCGCCGCGCACGGAGGTCGTACGCCCTCACCGCGTAGTTGAGAACGTCCTGCGACGAGTACTCGATCAGGTACATCGTCCGGCCGTCGGGGGAGATCGCGTCGAAGCTGAAGTCGCCCCGCAGCCCGATGTGGCGGCGCACCGTCAGGGTGCGCGTGTCCACCACCGCGAAGGTGGTGCGCCTGCGCGGGAACCGCTTGCGCGGGCTGATCAGGACGAGCTTGCGGCCGTCGGCGGACAGTCCGCTCGGCGACCCGTCGTACGCCACCGCCGGAATCGAGAAGGAGCCGCGCAGCCGCCGCTCGCGCAGGGGTCCGCCGTAGCGCGCGTGCTCGATCAGCCGGGTGGCGTGCCCGCCGGCGCGCGTGATGTACGCGACCTCGCCGTCCGGGAGCGCGAGCGGGTGCGCGTCGACCCCCACGGCGGGGAGGCCGTCGGCGCGGGCGCCAGCCGGCACGGCGACGAGCAGGACGATCGCTGTGAGGGCAACCCGGCGCATGTCACTAGTACGCCGGATCTGGCCCGCAGGGTCCCTGGAACGTAGGATCGCGCCCCTATGAGCGACGCTCACGAGACGGTCGTGGTCGGCGGCGGTCAGGCCGGTCTGTCGGTCAGCCACGAGCTGGCGGCGGCCGGCGTGCCCCACGTGGTCCTCGAGCGAGGACAGGTGGGCCAGACCTGGCGCGGCCGCTGGGACAGCTTCTGCCTGGTCACGCCGAACTGGAGCGTGCAGCTCCCGGGCCATCACTACGACGGGGACGATCCGGACGGCTTCATGCTCCGCGACGAGATCGTGCACTACCTCCAGCGCTACGCCGCGAGCTTCGAGGCGCCGGTGCGCGAGGGGGTCGAGGTCACGGTGCTGCGCCCCGGGCGCGACGGTCGCCTGCTGCTCGAGACCTCGGACGGCGAGATCGAGGCCCGGAACGTGATCCTGAGCACCGGCGCGTACCAGCGGCCGAACCGCCCGGCGGGCGCGGCGTCACTCCCGCCCGACCTGCTCCAGATCGACGTCGAGGAATACCGCAACCCGGACGAGCTGCCCGCCGGCGCGGTGCTCGTGGTCGGCAGCGGCCAGTCGGGGTGCCAGATCTCCGAGGAGCTCCACCTGGCCGGCCGCGACGTGTTCCTCGCCTGCGGCCGGGCCGGCTGGGGACCGCGGCGGCTCAACGGGCACGACACTGTCTGGTGGCTGCGAGAATCCGGCAGCTTCGACGACCGCGTCGAGGACCTCCCCGAACCGGGCGCGCGGCTCTGGGGCAACATCCAGGCGACCGGGCACGACGGCGGGCACGACCTGCACTACCGGACGCTCCACGCGATGGGTGTGACGCTCGTCGGGCACTTCCTCGGAGCCGACGATCGCGACGCCCTATTCGCCCCGGACCTCCAGGCGAGCATCGCCTGGGGCGACCAGCGTCACGCGAAGGTCATCGGCGACTTCCGCGATCACGCCGCGACGGCGGGCCTCCCGTGGGAGGACCTCGACCCGGCGCAGCCGGTCGACGCGGAGCCGCTCGAGCGGCTGCCACTCGGCGAGCTCGGCGCGGTGGTGTTCACCAGCGGCTTCCGCCCGGACTACGAGTCGTGGGTCGACTTCCCCGGCGCGTTCGACGAGCTCGGCTTCCCGCTCCACACGGACGGCGCGAGCACGGCCGTCCCGGGGCTGTACTTCGCGGGCGTGCACTTCCTCCGCAAGCGGAAGTCGTCACTCCTGATCGGCGTGGGCGAGGACGCGGCGATCGTGGCCGGGCAGATTGCCGGACGTTAGGCCGCGATCGCGGCGCCCGAGGGCAGCTCGAAGCGGGCCGCCACCTCGTCGAGGATGTCGAGCATCGCGCCGGTTGCCGGCGAGCGGTAGCGGCCGGCGAGCGTGGCCGCGGCGATCCGGCGTGACGGCGCCTGCGCGCCGAGCGAGCGGATCACGATGTCCTCGCGCACGTTCGTGAGCGCGAGGCCCGGGAGGAGCGAGATGCCCACGCCGGCGGCGATCAGGCCCTGCACGACGTTGTAGTCATCGGACCGGAAGCCCACGTTCGGGCTGAACCCGGCCTTTGCGCACACCGCCTCGTGGAAGCCGCCGCACCAGCTGTGCGAGCCGGTCTCCTGGACCCAGGTCTCGTCGGCCACGTCCTGCAGCCGCACGCGGCTCTTCCGCCCCAGCGGATGGTCGCGCGGCAGGGCGAGGTACATCGGGTCGTCCACGAGGTGGTGCAGCTCGATGCCCTCGTAGAAGCGCTCGAACTCGGTCGGGTTGAGGGCGTCGTACTCGAACACGATCGCAATCTCGAGCTCGGCGGCGCGCAGCATCTGGGCCGCCTCCTCGGGCTCCCGCTCGACGAAGCTGAGCTCCACCTCCGGGTGGCGCGAGCTGAACTCGGCGACCGCGGGCGGGAGCACCGACGCGCCCGCCGTCGGGAACGAGGCGAGCCGCACGCGGCCGCCGCGGATTCCCGCGATCGCCTCGAGCTCGGCCTCGGCGGCGGCGAGCCGCGCGATCACAACCTCCGCGTGCTCGACCAGCGCCCGCCCGGCGTCCGTGAGCCTGACGCCGCGGCTGCCGCGGTCCACGAGCGTGGTGCCCGCGCGCTTCTCGAGCGCCGCGATCTGCTGGGAGATGGCGGGCTGGGTGTAGGAAAGCGCGTCCGCCGCGGCTGAGAACGAGCCGTGGTCGGAGACCGCCTTGAGGACACGCAGCTGCTTCACATCGAACATAAGGCGATCTTATCGTAGATCATACGACTTTGTATTTGAACTTATGGGCGCGATTGCCGACAATTACTTAGACAGCAATCGAACGAAGGGAATCCAAATGAACCTCACCATCCGCCGCGCAACCACCGCCGACCAGTTCGCCGTCCGCCGTCTTGCAGTCCTCGACAGCTCGTCCCCGCCAAGCGGAGACGTCCTTCTCGCCGAGATGGGTGACGAGCTCTGGGCCGCGCTCTCGATCGACACCGGCGACGCGATCGCCGACCCGTTCCGCCCGAGCCGCGAGATGGTCGAGCTCCTGCGCCTTCGCGCCGGCGGCCTGCAGGGTGAGGCGCGCGGACGCAGCCGCGCCCGCGCTCGCCTCCTTCCGCGCGCCGCCTAGACGGCCGGTGGCGGCGGCGTGGCCGCCGGCGCCGGCTGGGCGCTCGGCGACTCCATGTTCGCCCGCCAGCCGCCGTAGGCGATGCCCGCCGCGCCGATCAGGCCGATGAAGATGCCGATCTTGCGGCTGACGTCGACCTCGTCCGGCAGGTCGCTCGGAGCGGGCGAGTCGATCAGCCGGTAGATGATCAGGAGCACCGCGAGCGCCCCCAGTCCCAGCAGGATGAGCGGTACAGGCGTCTCCGCCGGGACCTGGTCCAGCGCCTTCAGGGCCACGAGCGCAATCGCGACGACCGCGATGGCGAACAGGATGATGTCGATGGCGCTGAACACCTCCCATCCTGACGCGTTCTCGCTGGCTGAGAATCCGGCGACGTTCACGCTGACCCCGTACCACGGAAGAAACAGCGAAATGAGGAGGACGATGCCTCCGACGCCCGCGCTGATGTCGCCGGGCGTCAATCTCGAGGTATCCATGCGCGCGACCTTAAGCGCGCCGCCGGTCGGCTAGGCCTGCCCGGAGGTTCCCCAGGAGCTCAGGTACTCGCGCTGCTCGGGCGTGAGCGAATCGATCTCCACGCCGAGCGACTCCAGCTTCAGCCGCGCGATCTCCTCGTCGATCTCCTTCGGCACGTCGAGGACGCGGTTCTCGAGCTCGGCGCCGTGGAGCCTCAGGTGCTCCACCGCCAGGGCCAGGTTCGCGAAGCTCATGTCCATGACCGCCGCCGGATGGCCCTCGCCGGCGGCCAGGTTCACCACCCGCCCGCTGGCGAGCAGGTGGAGCCGCCTGTCGCCCAGGTCGTACTCCTCGACGAGCGGGAGCACCTGCCGGACTCCGCCGCTCGCGACCTCGCGCAGCGCCGGGAGGTCGATCTCCACGTCGAAATGGCCGGCGTTGGCCAGGACGGCGCCGTCGCGCATGCGCTCGAAGTGCTCGCGCCGCAGCACGGCGCGCGAGCCGGTCACGGTGATGAACAGGTCGCCGCGGGCGGCGGCCTCGAGCGCCGGCATCACCTCGAACGCGTCCATGCGCGCCTCGAGCGCGCGCAGCGGGTCCACCTCGCAGACGATCACCGTCGCCCCGGCGCCGCGCGCCCGCTGGGCGATGCCCTTGCCGGTGGCGCCGTAGCCGAACAGCACCAGCGTGCGGCCGGCGAGCAGCAGGTTCGTGGCCCGCATGATCCCGTCGAGCGCCGACTGCCCGGTTCCGTAGCGGTCATTGAACGTGCGCTCGGTACGCGACTCGTTCACCGCCACGACCGGGCAGGACAGCCGCCCCTCCTCCTCCAGCCGCCGCAGGCGCAGCAGGCCGGTGGTGGTCTCCTCGGCGCCGCCCGACACCTCCTGGCCGCGCTCGTGGATCAGGATGAGGAGGTCGGCGCCGTCGTCGAGCGTGATGTCGGGCTTCCAATCGGCCAGCGCGTGCACGTGCCGCGAGTAGGACTCGATGTCCTCGCCCCGGGAGGCGAGCACCGGCACGCCGAGGTCCACCAACGCCGCCGCCACCTCGTCCTGGGTGGTGAGCGGGTTGGCCGAGCAGAGCGCCGCCTCGGCGCCCCCGGCGATCAGCGCCTGCATCAGGTTCGCCGTCTCCGCCGTCACGTGCAGGCAGGCGGCGACCTTCACCCCGTCGAGCGGCTGCTCCTCCCGGAACCGCTCGCGGATCGAGCGCAGGACCGGCATGTGGTTCTGCGCCCACTCGATCCGCGCAAGCCCCTGCGGGGCGAGCGCGGGATCGAGTACCTCTGGCTTCGGAGAGCTAGTAGCGATAGTGCTCGGACTTGTACGGGCCCTCGACCGACACGCCGATGTAGGCGGCCTGCTCGGGCGTCAGCTCGGTGAGCTTCGCACCGAGCGCGTCGAGGTGCAGCCGCGCGACCTTCTCGTCGAGGTGCTTCGGCAGGACGTACACCTGCTTCTCGTACTCGTCGTTCTTCGTGAACAGCTCGACCTGGGCGATCGTCTGGTTCGTGAACGAGTTCGACATCACGAAGCTCGGGTGGCCCGTGGCGTTGCCGAGGTTCAGCAGCCTGCCCTCGGACAGCACGATGATCGAGTGACCGTCCTCGAACCGCCACTCGTCCACCTGCGGCTTGATGTTGATCCGCTCCACGCCCGGAGTGCGCGCCAGCCCGGCCATGTCGATCTCGTTGTCGAAGTGGCCGATGTTGCCCACGATCGCCTGGTGCTTCATCCGGCCCATGTGGTCGGCCGTGATGATGTCGCGGTTGCCGGTGGCGGTCACGAAGATGTCGGCCGTGTCGACGAAGTCCTCGAGCGTCACCACCTGGTAGCCGTCCATCGCGGCCTGCAGCGCGCAGATCGGGTCGATCTCGCTGATCACCACGCGCGCGCCCTGACCGCGGAGCGACTGGGCGCAGCCCTTGCCGACGTCGCCGTAGCCGCAGATCAGCGCGGTCTTGCCCGCGATCATCACGTCGGTCCCTCGGTTGATCCCGTCGATCAGCGAGTGCCGGCAGCCGTACAGATTGTCGAACTTCGACTTCGTGACCGAGTCGTTGACGTTGATCGCCGGGAACAGGAGCGTGCCGGCCTCCTGCATCTCGTACAGGCGATGCACGCCGGTCGTGGTCTCCTCGGTCACGCCCTTGATCTGCTCGCCGATCCGCGTCCACCTCTGCGGGTCATCGGAGAGCGTGCGCTGGAGCAGCCGGAGCACGACCTGGAACTCCTCGGAGTCGGCCGACTCGGGATCCGGCACCGCGCCGGCCTTCTCGAACTCGGCGCCCTTGTGGACGAGCAGCGTGGCGTCGCCGCCGTCGTCGAGGATCATGTTCGGGCCGTCGCCCTCGGGCCAGGTGAGCGCCTGCTCGGTGCACCACCAGTACTCCTCGAGCGTCTCGCCCTTCCAGGCGAACACCGGGATGCCGGCCTTGGCGATCGCCGCGGCGGCGTGGTCCTGGGTCGAGAAGATGTTGCACGACGCCCAGCGCACCTCGGCGCCGAGAGCGACGAGCGTCTCGATCAGCACGGCGGTCTGGATGGTCATGTGGAGGGAGCCCATGATCTTGGCCCCCTTCAGCGGCTGCTCCGCGCCGTACTCCTCGCGCATCGCCATCAGGCCGGGCATCTCGTGCTCGGCGAGGTTGATCTCCTTGCGGCCGAACTCGGCGAGGGAGAGGTCGGCGACCTTGAAGTCCTGCGTCGTCGTCTCGGTAACTGTCATGCGGGAGTGGGCTCCGTGAGTCTCGGGGGCGTGTCCATCGCGAGGAGGCGCTGGTGCTTCTGCTGCTCCCAGGAGAGCCAGTCGCCTGAGGCGACGCCCTCCGGGCGCTCCGGCCGCTCCTCGAACCAGCGCTCGAGCGCGGCTCGCAGGTCCTGGTCGGAGGCGTGCCGCTTGGCGAACGCCACGTCCGAGAGGGCGCAGTCGAACCGGGCGAGCAGCTGGCGGAGCGTACGCAGACGCTGCAGCTCGCCCGGCCCGTAGATGCGGTAGCCCTTCGGGGTCCGCGGAGGCTCGATCAGGCCGGCGCTCTCTATGTAGCGCAGCATTCGAGGCGACCAACCGGTCGTCTCGGCGGCCTCGTTGATGGTGAGTCCCTCCATCGCGACGGCAAAGCTTAACACGATCGTGTCAAGGTTGGCGGCCGCCGCCGGACGACAGCTTTGAGGACCGGCCCCAATGGGACGATGTCGTACTTATGCCCGCATATCGTGCAGAAGTACGACACGGTCGCCGAACGGCGCTCACCCTGGCGATCGCGCTCTCTCAATGCTGTCGTTCGCCGGTGCGGCGCACGCGGCGCGAATAGTCGGCATGACCGACGACGGCACCAGCCTCATCGCCGTCGACTCCTCGAACCCCGCCGTGCTCGTGCCGCCGCCGGGGCGCACCAGCGCGGCGGCGGTGCCGATCACGGGGATCCCCGGGGACGAGATCGTGACGGGCATCGACTTCACTCGACCGTCAGCGGCGGGAGCGCGGCCATCCCGTCCGGCGGCGGAGTGCTCACACCCGTCGGGCCCACAGGCGTCGACATCAACGGGTCCACGGGCTTCGACGTCTCGGCGTCCGCCGCAGGCTTCGTGTCCGCCACCGGCATCGCCTTCTTCAACTCGCGCCTGTACACGATCGATCTCGGGACCGGCGCGATGACGTTCGTCGGCGCGCTGGGGAGCTCCGGCACCACCAGGTACACCGCGATCTCGGTCGTGCCGTCGGGCGTCCTGTCGGTGTCCGATGCCGTCGTGACGGAGGACGGCAGCGCCGCGCTCGTGCGCGTCGACCGGACCGGCGGGTCGCTGGGCGCGGTGAGCGCGACCCTCTCCCCGGCGGACGGCTCGGCGACCGCCGGGGGCGACTACGACGCGACGCCGCGGACCGTCGCCTTCTCGAACGGCGACACGTCGGAGACCGCCCTGATCCCCATCGCGAACGACGGCGTGGCCGAGCCGCGCGAGACCTTCACCGTCAACCTGTCCGCCCCGACCGGGGGCGCCGACATCGGCCGCGGCGCGGGAACCGTGACGATCGTGGACGAGGACGCGAACGCGCCGGACACCGCGCGCCCCGCCGTCGCGCTGGCGGGCATTCCGCGCTCGATGCGGCTGCGGAAGTTCCTGCGGGGAGTGTCGATGCGCGTGACGCCGAACGAGCCCGTCTCGCTCGAGTCCGAGCTGCGCGCCAGCGCCCGGCGCGCCCGGATCGCCGCCTTCAACCTGACGCTCGGGACACGCGCGCTGCCGCTCGCCGCGGGCACGCGGGTCGTGCGCCTCCGGCTGTCCCGGCGCGTGCGGCGCGTCATCGGGCGGCCGCCGCGCCGCTTCCGGCCCAGGTCGTGCTGACGGCCACGGACGCCGCCGGCAACCGGAGCGTCGTGCGACGGACGATCCGGGTGCGGCGCTAGAGCCGCTCTTTGAGGCGGGTGAGGGCGGGCGTCGGAGTCGGGTCCACGCCCGCGAGCACCGCCATGTAGACGCTCACGAGATCGCCCAGCAGCACGGCCGAGAGGACCCGCTCCAGCCTGCTGTCGCCCTCCGTGTGCAGCTGGACCGCGGGCAAGCCCACGCGGTCGAGCTCCTCCTTCACAAGATCGACGTGCCGCTGCACGCGCGGATGCTGGTCGGGATCGCACAGGAAGACCCCGGACAGCGGGGCCACCTCGCGGCCGCGCTCCCAGCCGACGATCTGGTTGTGGCTGGCCTCGGGCAGCTCGCTCCAGAAGGCCGGTGACTTCGCGTTCTCGTTCAGCTGGGTCGCCCAGCGGCGAGCCGGCGCCGTCGTGGCCGAGGCGCCGTGGATCACGGGAATCGTGCCGTCGAGCTGCTGCGCGACCGACTTTGCGAGCGAGTCCTCGGGGGCACCCGGCCCCCACTCCTCGACGAGCCGCTCCAGCAGCGCGACGGAGGTGTCGATCTCGGCGTGCAGCGCGGGCGCCGCGCCGCACAGGGCCGCGCACTCGATCACGCCGACCGTCATGTAGATCACCGCCGCGCGCGGCTGCATGCCGGCCGGTATCCCGATCACCGGGACGTCCTCCTCGCGCGCGAGCTCGGCGAGCTGGCCGCCGGTGGTGAGGACCGCCCGCTGCGCCCCGGCCGCGCCGGCGGCCTCGAAGCAGGCGAGCGTCTCCTCGGTGTTGCCCGAGTAGCTCGCGCACAGCACGAAGGACTCGGGCGGAGTCCAGGACTCGAGCGCGTACCCGCGTACGACGGTGATCGGGCGCGTGGCACGGTCGCCGAGCGCCGCCTTGGCGAGGTCGCCGCCCACGGCCGAGCCGCCCATCCCGCACACGACCAACCCGGCCGCGCTGTCTCGCGAGCGGATGCCGGCGGATTGCGTGCGCCACAGCGCGTCCCCGAGCTGGAGCGGCTGCGCGAGCACGTCGCCCAGCATCCCGCCCGGGTCCACCTGCTCGATGCTGTCCGGATCAAGCGATGGCAAAGGTCTCCCCCGGCTCCACGCGCGCGCCTGCATCGACGACCGCGTCCGGCGGGATCACGGCTCCCGCGCCGATCATGGCCCGCGGGCCCACCTGGGCCCGCTCGCCCACGCGCACGCGCTCGGCGAGCACGGACTCCACGATCGCCGCGTCGGCGCCCACGTGCACGCGGTCGTGGAGCACCGACCTGTCCACACGCGCGTCCGTGCCGACCGAGCAGTGGCGCCCCAGCACGCTCTGCGGCCCCACGTGCGCGCCAGACACGAGGCAGTTCTCATACACGAGCGAGCCGGTCTCGTCGCGCGCCGGCAGCGTCGAGGCCACGCGGCCGGCCAGCAGGTCCCAGGTGGCCTCGAGGTAGCGCTCCGGCGTCCCGATGTCGATCCAGTAGCCGGCCGCCTCGAACCCGTACAGGCCGCCCCCGACGAGCGAAGGGAACACCTCGCGCTCGAACGAGACCGCCCGGCCGGCCGGGATCGACGTCTCCACGACGTCGCGCTCGATCACGTACGCCCCCGCGTTGATCCTGTTGGTGGGCGGCTCGTCGTCGCCCTTCTCGATGAAGGCCTCCACCGCGCCGTCCTCGTCGGTGGGCACGACCCCGTAGCTCGAGGTGTCCTCGACGGCGTACAGCGCGAGCGTGGCCCGCGCGTCCCTTCGCTCGTGCTGCTCGAGCTCCGCGGTGAGATCGATGTTGGTCAGCACGTCGCCGTTCAGCACGAACAGCCGCTCCTCGAGCAGACCCTCGTCGTACGCCAGCCGCACCGGGCCGGCGGTGCCGAGCGGCTCGTCCTCCACCACGTAGCGGAGTCGCATGCCGTCGTAGATGTCGCCGAGCACCCGCTTCACGTCGTCCGACATGAAGCCGCAGGACAGAATCACCTCGTCCACCCGGTGCGCGTGCGCCCAGTCGAGCATGAACGTCAGGAAGGGCCGGCCCGCGAGCGGCATCACCGGCTTGGGCGTCGTGTGGGTGAGCGGCCGGAGCCGCGTTCCCTCGCCGCCGGCGAGCACGAGCGCCTGCACGGCTACCGGCCGATCCCCTCGTAGGTGAAGCCGGCGTCCATCAGCGCCTCTCGGTCGAGGAAGTTCCGCCCATCGACCACCAGCGGCACCCGCATCCGCTCCTTCACCTCGCCCGTCCAGTCGAGCTCGGCGAACTCGGGCCACTCGGTCACGAGCACCGCGGCGTCGGCGCCGTCCACGGCGTCGAGCGCCGACTCGGCAATCCGCGCCCCCGCCAGCATGTGCTCGGCCTTGTCCCCCACGACCGGGTCGTACACGCGCACGTTCGCGCCCTCGCCGGCCAGCCGGCCCGCCAGCACGAGGCTGGTGGCCTCGCGCACGTCGTCCGTGTTCGGCTTGAACGCCACGCCGAGCAGCGCGATCTCCTTGCCGGGCAGCGGACCGAGGTGCTTCTGGAGCTTCGCGATCGTGCGCCGCTTCTGGAGCTCGTTCACCTCGACGACGGCGGTGAGCAGCTGGAAGTGGTAGCCGCTGTTCCCGGCGAGCTGCTTGAGCGCCTGCACGTCCTTCGGGAAGCAGGAGCCGCCGAAGCCCACCCCCGGCTGCAGGAACTTGGGGCCGATGCGGTCGTCCAGGCCCATCCCGCGCGCCACCTCGAGCACGTCCGCGCCGAGCTCCTCGGACACGTTCGCGATCTCGTTGATGAAGCTGATCTTGGTGGCGAGGAAGGCGTTCGAGGCGAGCTTGATCATCTCGGCGCTGGCCACGTCGGTGCGCACGATCTCGGCCCCGAGCGGCTCGTACAGCGCCTCGACCCGGTCCGCGTACTCGGCGGAGTGGTCGTCGGCGCCCACGACGACGCGGTCGGGCCGCATGAAGTCGTCGACCGCGCTCCCCTCCTTCAGGAACTCGGGGTTCGACACGTAGCCGAGCCCCTCGCGCCGCCGCTGGACCCCGCGCCCGGTGCCCACCGGGACGGTGCTCTTCATGACGAGCGCGTGCTCGTCCGACTCGCCCAGCTCGCGGATCACCGCCTCCACCCGCGAGAGGTCGGCGTCACCCGAGTACGTGGGCGGGGTGTCCACGCACACGAATAGGAGCCCGGCGCGCTCGAGCACGTCGCCCATGTCGGTCGTGAAGTGGAGCCGCTCGGTGTTCTTCGTGACGAGCTCGGGCAGCCCCGGCTCGTGGATCGGCACCTCGCCGCGGGAGAGCGACTCGACCTTCTCGGGCACGATGTCGCGCGCCCACACCTCGTGGCCGAGCTCGGCGAAGCAGGCGGCCGTGACAAGGCCCACCCACCCGGCGCCGACTACGCCTATCGGTTCCCTCTCCATGACGGGCCGGGAGGGTACCTAGCAGCAGCGCCTGGCCGAGCGCGCGATGGCCATCATCTGCTTCTTGTCGAGCGTCTGAAGCAGCGTGTTGGAGATCCAGTACGTGGCCTTCGGGGTCTGCCAGGCCACCAGCCGCAGCCGGTCCCCGGCGAAGAACAGCTTGAACTCGCGCCCGCCGACCTTCCGCGTCTCGGACGGGCTGTCGAGGATGGGCGGGTTCTTCCAGGTGGTGCCCTGAATGCCGTAGTACTCGCCGTTCGCGTCC
Source organism: Thermoleophilaceae bacterium (assembly GCA_036377235.1). Classification (GTDB taxonomy): domain Bacteria; phylum Actinomycetota; class Thermoleophilia; order Solirubrobacterales; family Thermoleophilaceae; genus JACVRW01. The sequence continues at coordinate 42,734 of DASUYU010000186.1, read as the reverse complement.
GTGCGGCGCACGACCATTCGGTAAGCGCCGTACCGCTTCCCGTTCGTGCCCATCAGCTTGTATACGCGCGGCGGCTGCGCGAACTGGGAGGAGTTGCGCAGGAGCGTCGGGTAGAAGACCGGCAGCGATCCGCCGGCCCCGGCCTGGACGGCCTGCAGCGCCTGGTCCTTGCCGGTCACGGACGCGTCGTACACGTTGAGCGGGTGGGACCGCCGACCTCGCTTCGGCCTCCGGGCGGGGCGCTCGCCGGGCGCCTGCCCGCGCGGCCCGGCCGACTCCTTCACGTCGAGGAAGCGCTGGACCAGCTTCTTCACCTGCGCGTTCGACGCCTCCACGAAGCTCGGCCCGATCTCGCCCTCGAAGTGGATCTCCTGGATCGGCTTCGCGGCGGAGAAGACGGCGAGCTTCAGCAGGCGCAGCACCTCCGACCTGCTGCGGAGGTCGGCGTCCGTGGCCGTGTTGCGGCCGAATATCTTCACCAGCCGGTCGCGCTTCGAGATCAGGTCCGTGTAGGTGACCTGCTGCTTCATCTGGCGCAGGAAGTCCTGCTGGCGCGCGGACCGGACGAGGTCCGTGTCGTAGTGGCGGAAGCGCACGTACTGGAGCGCCTTGCGCGCGCACAGGCGCTGGTAGCCCGGGTCGATGTTGATGTACGTGAACTCGGCGCTGTCGTTGAAGTAGTCACGGTCCACGTCGGTGTACACGCAGCCGATCGCGTTGACCGCGCGCCAGAAGCCCTTGAACGTCACATTGATGACGTGGTTGATCGGCAGGCCGGTGAGCTGCTTCACGGTTTCCACCGTGAGCTTCGGGCCGCCGATCTCGTACGACGCGTTGATCTTGTCCACGCCGTGGCCCGGGATGTGCACCTTGAGGTCGCGCGGCAGCGACATGATCGCCGTCGCCTCCTTGTGCGGGTTCAGCCGCACGAGCATGATCGTGTCCGAGCGCGCCCCCGAGCCGCCCTCGACGTTGTTCCTGGGGCGCTGGTCGGAGCCGAGGATCAGCAGCGTCTGGGGCTGGCCGGGATCGGTGGTGGCGAGCGTGTTCTTGCCGAGCTTCAGCTCCGGGTTCACCTCGAGCGCGCTCACGATCTTGTCCACCTCGTGGAACGCCGCCACGGAGGTGGCGGCGGCCGCGGCGAAGATGCACAGGAACACGCCGATCACCAGGCGCTTCCAGAGTCCGGGGCGGGGTATGTCGTCGAACATCAGGCGATTCGTAGGCGGCGGTCTTCCTCACCGCCGCTCGCGAGCCGGGCCGGGAGTAGGTTCACGAACTCCACGAGTGCCGCCCGATACTGGCTGAGCGACCGGATCGACACCCACTCCTCGGGCCCGTGGTGGCCGTCGCCGGCCGGGCCGCACTCCACCGCCGGCACGCCCGCCTCGAGGAACGAGATCGCGTCGGAGGCGCCGTCGCGCCCCACGCCGAGCCGCTCGCTCGTGGGCTCCGCCACGCGCGAGATGGCCGCGCCGAGCGCCTGCACGTAGGGATCGTCGCGAGCCACGATCGCGGGGTGGCGGTGGAAGACCTTCACCACGCGCACGTCCGGCAGCTCCTCGACGGCGGCGCGGATCGCCTCGTGGTCCTGGCCCGGGAGGTAGCGCACGTCCACGTCGATGACGCATAGGTCGGGCACCTTGTTCATGGCGTCGCCGCCCACGATCCGGCCGAGGTTGATCGACGGCCGGTCGAACAGGTCCGAGGACTCGCGCGCGAACGGCAGGCTCTCGATCTGGCGGAAGATGTCGATCGCCTTCAGCACCGCGTTGTCGCCGACCCAGGGAGTGGAGCCGTGCGCGGCCGTGCCGGTCACCTCCACGCGCATGGCGAGCACGCCCTTCGCCTGGATGCCGATGTGGAGGTCCGTGGGCTCGCCCGTGATGGCGAAGTCGCCCAGGTAGCCGTTCTTCACCAGGTGGTCGGAGCCGCGGTCGTCGATCTCCTCGGACTCCTCGTCCGACACGCACGTGAAGTGCACACGCACCCCGTCCTGGGCCGCCACGTCGCGGAACGCGCAGATCATCGCCGCGAGGCCGCCCTTCATGTCGTAGGCGCCGCGCCCGTACAGGCGGTCGCCGTCCACGCGCGGCTCGAACTGCTCCGGGCGCCCGGGCACCACGTCGAGGTGCCCGTGCAGCACGATGGTGGGCCCGCTCGCCGGGCCGACCGTGGCCGTCAGGAGAGGCCGGCCGTTGTGCTGCGTCCCGATCACCTCGACATCCCGGGCCTCGAGCCAGCCCTTCACGAAGCCCGCTGCCGCCTGCATGCCCTCGAGGGTGGACGTGTCGTAGGTGATGAGGCGCTCTGTCAGAGCGCGTTCATCCATCGACGGCCGAGGATAGTGCTTCGACCTCTGCCCGCACCCAGCAGCCGGCGAGGTGATCGTTCACGACTCCGCATGCCTGCATGGCCGCGTAGGCGGTCGTGGGGCCGACGAAGCGGAAGCCGCGCCTCTTCATCTCCTTGCTGAGCGCGGTCGACTCCGGGGTGATCGAGGGGAGGTCGGCGGCGCTCCTCGGCGCGCGCCGGCGGCGGGTGGGCGCGTGCGACCAGACCAGCTCGCCGAGCGACTCGCCGGCCGCGTGCATGTCCGCCGCCGCGCGCGCGTTCTGGATCGCCGCCTCGATCTTGCCGCGGTGGCGGACGATGCCGGCATCGCCGAGCAGCCGCTCAACGTCGCGCTCCCCGAAGGCCGCGACCGCCTCGATGTCGAACCCCGCGAAGGCGGCGCGGAAGTTCTCCCGCTTGCGCAGGATCGTGAGCCACGAGAGGCCGGACTGGAAGCCCTCGAGCACGAACCGCTCGTAGAGGCCGCGGTCGTCCCGCACCGGCCGCCCCCACTCCTCGTCGTGATAGCGCTCATAGTCGGGGGTCGACGCTCCCCACCAGCAGCGCGGCCTGCCATCAGAGCCTTCCGTGAGCACCGCGGGCCACCGTATACCCTCGCCTACCGTGAATTCGAGACGCGACGGCCCGGCGCTCTGGCGCTCGCTGGCCGCCTCGGACACCGGCCGCGCCGCCGGCATGGCCGCGGCGGTGATCACGGCGAATGTGATCGCGCTCGTGATCACCGTGGTGTTCGCGCGGATCCTGGGCGCGTCCGGCTACGGCTCCCTGGCGGCGCTCATGTCCGCCTTCATCATCCTGATGGTCCCCGGCTCGGCGCTGCAGATCGCCGTGGCGCGCGAGGTGTCGCGCCCCGGGACGGGGATCAGCGCGGCGATCAGGCCGTGGCTCGCGCGGCTCGCCGTCGGGACCCTCGTCGTGGCGGTGCTCGCCGTGGCGCTGCGCGCTCCGATCGCGGCTGCGATCGGCGTCGACGACGACCGCTGGGCCGCCGCGGCGGTCCCGGTGAGCGCGGTTCTCTGGATGATCGTCGCGGTCATGCGCGGGGCGCTCCAGGGCTTCGGCCTGTACCGGGTGGTCGCGATCAGCATCGTCGGCGAGGGGCTCGCCCGGCTCATTCTGGGCCTGGCGCTCGTGGGACCCCTCGACGTGACCGGAGCCTTCCTCGGCACCCCGCTCGCGCTCGTGGCGGTGGCCGCCGCGCTCGGCGTGGTGCTCCGGCCGCACCTGCCGGCGCCGTCGCACGCGACCGTCGCGCGGCTGCGCGACCTGCTCGCCGGCGCCCGCGCGCCCGTGGCGGCCCTCACCCTGCTGTTCGTGCTCCAGGAGGTGCACGTGATCGTCGTGAAGCACGAGGCGGACGGCGACGCCGCGGGGTCCTACGCGGTGGCCGCGGTGGCCGCGAAGGCGATCATCTGGGTGGCGGTGGGCCTCGGGCTGTACCTGCTGCCTGAGGTCTCGCGCCGCGCCGCGAGCGGCGTGGATGCGCGCCGGGTGCTCACGCGCACGCTTGCGCTGATCGCGGCGCTCGCCGTGCCGATGGTGCTCGTGTACGCGGTGGCCGGCGAGCCGCTCTTGCGGATCGTGTTCGGCGACGACCTCGCCGAGGCCTCGGGCGCGCTGCCGCTCCTCGGCCTCGCGATGGCGCTGCTGGCCTGTACCTACCTGTCGGTCCAGTACCTGCTCGGCCTCCATCGCGCTCGGTTCATCTGGGCGCTCGCCGTCGCGGCCGTGGCCGAGGTGGTGCTGCTCGCGTCGATCGGCGCGAACCTCGAGCGCGTGGCGCTCGCGCTGTTCGCGCTGCAGCTCGTGTGCGCCGCCGTGGTGGTCACCATCTCATTCCGCACCGGGCCGGGCGAGGCGCAGGACCTGGTAGTCGCCGAACCGGGCAACGGGCTCGTAGACGGCCGCGATGTACTGGTCGAGCAGCCGCACCCCGCTGGAGCGGCCGGCGCCGCCCGGTTCGCGCTCGGCGGCCACGGGGCTGAGCCAGCGGACCACGACGCCGGTGCGTGAGCTCCGCAGGTCGCGCACGATCTCGCGCTGCACGGCGGCGGTCGTGACGACGCCGGGCTGCATCACGTCGTAGCGGGTCGGGTTCTCCCGGTCGGCCAGCACGTACAGGAGCGGATTGCCCACGTGCACGAGGTCGTGGCGCGGGTTCGCCACGAAGATCGGGCGGTCCGGCGGCACCGCGCGGCGGATGTACGCCACCGTCCGCTCGAGCGCGCGCGCCTCGGCGGGCGGGGCCTTGACCCCGTCGGCCACGTCGATGTGGATCGGCTCGAGCGGCCCGGGATCGAGCAGGTCGATGCGGTTCTGGTCGATTCCGTTGAGGGCGATCAGCGCGACGGGGAGCGCGAGCGCGAGCGCAAGGACGGGCGCGGCGCGGCGCGCGTGCGCGGCGGTGCCGGCGAGCATCACGGGCAGGGCGGCGGCCAGCGGGACGAGGTGGAACTCGTCGGCTCGTGCGAGCAGGTAGGCGAGCCCGGCGAGCGCGACCGGCAGCAGCGTCCAGACGCGGAGCGGCGGGCGGAGCAGCGCGGCCGCGACGAGCCAGATCGCCAGGCCGCCGATCAGCACCCATGGCATGTAGAAGGCGAGGATCTTGTTCAGCTCGAAGCCGCCGTCCCAGCCGCCCGGGAGCGGCAGGCGCTGGAGCGACTGCTCGTCTAGCGCGAAGCCGAAGGTGTCGTTCCAGAAGTCGCCCGGAGCGGCGAAGACGAAGGGCAGCACCAGGACGGCGCCCGTGACGAGCGCGGCGAGCAGCACCCGGAGGGGCGCGCGGAGAGAGCGCGCGGCGGGACCGGGCGCGGCGGCCGGAGCGCGATCGCGATCGGCGGCAGCCGCGGCCAGTGCCGCCCCCACCGCCGCGGCGGCGCCGAGGTCGAAGCGAAAGGCGAACGCCACGCCCGCGAGCACTCCCGCGGCCACGGGCGAGCGGCGGGCCAGCAGGATCGCGCCGAGCGCGAGCGCGAGCGCCGCGGCGTTCGGGTGCGGGAGCGTCGGGTGCGCCATCGCGAACAGGACCGCGACCCAGGCGAGCACGGCGAGCGGCTCGGATCCCTCCCTCCTCACGATCGCGTACGCGAGCACCGCCACGAGCGCGTCGAGCGCCACGCGCACGATCCGCCACGTGAGGAGCGACGGGCCGAACACGAAGTCGAGCGCGCCGTCCGTGTAGTACTGGCCGGGACCGTAGTTCGCGTAGAAGTCGCGGTAGGGCACCTCGCCGTGGACGATGCGCGCGGCCGCCTGCAGCACGAGCCCCTCGTCGTGCGGGTTGATGCCGTTGAGGATGGTGAGTCCCGACACGAGCGCCCCGGCCGCGAACAGCAGCGGGTAGCGGGCGCGGTCGAGCACGGCCACCGCGCCCGCGCGGTCAGGCACGGTGCCGGCCGGCGCGCCGGAGGTGCCGCAACATTCCCCGGGCCGCCTCGCCCACGCCGCCGCGCTCGCGCAGGTCGGAGAGCACGTCCCGGTACTGCCCGAAGGTCGCACGTGCCACGGTTCCGCGCGGAGGCCGCCGCGACGGCCGCCCCGCCGGATCGAGACAGAACTCCAACAGCGGACGCGCGCACTCGGACCACCGGAGCGACGGCGCGAACGCCGCCACCCGCTCGCGCACGGCCGCGTGGCGCGCCTCGTCGCCGAGCAGGGCGGCGAGCGCCGCGGCGAAGCCCTCGTCGTCCTCCGGCGGGACGGCATAGCCGAGCGCGCGGCGATCCACCAGCTCGCCGATCGAGTCGCCCGAGGAGACCACCGACGGCAGTCCCGCCCAGAAGTGGTCGAGCACGCGCGTCCGAAACGAGAAGCGCGCCTCGAGGTGGTCGTGGTGGGCGCACACGCCCACGTCCGCCTCGAGCAGGTACGCGCCGCGCTCCGCATAGGGAACCCAGCCCGTGTTGAAGTGCACGCGGTCCTCGAGGCCGCGGTCGCGGGCGAACCGGCGCGCCTCCTCCTCGCTGGCCGGCACGCCGGCCGGGTCGAGCGAGGGACGGCCCGTGCCGAGGAACACGAGGTGCACCGGCCGGTCCTGCTCGCCGAGCCGCTCGAGCGCGCGCATCGGCGTGAGCGGGTCGAGCCAGCGCCAGACGCCGCCGGCCCACAGGAGCACCCGGTCCTCGCCGCCGATGCCGGGCCAGACGCCCTTCATCACGGGACCCTCGCGCCGCGGCGGCTCCTCAGGTAGGCCGAACGGCACCACGTCCACGAACGCGCGGAAGGTGGGGTCGGCCGTGTACCGGTCCGGGTCGAGCAGCCCGCTCAGCGCCATTCCGCCGAGCCAGAGGTCGCGCTGCTTCTCGCTCGCGCACAGCACGAGGTCGGCCACCGCGCACTGGCCGAGCATCGAGCGCCAGGCCAGCCGCGCCGACGAGGCCGCGTCGCCCGCGCCCGCCTCGAGCACCTCGATCATCTGCGGGTTGTAGAGGTCGGCCACGAACCGCACCGGGAGGCGCGCCACGTAGCGCAGGAGCTGCGGGGGCAGCCGCTGGGCGACCACCACGTCGTGCTCGCGCACGGCGGCCAGGAGCGCGTCGAAGTCGGCGAGCCCGGCCTCGAGCAGCCGGCCCGGCACGACGCTCGCGTCGCTCGGCCCCGGCGCGGCGACCGTGACGTCGCAGTGCCCCGCGAGCGCGCGCGCCAGCTCCACGACCCGGATCGCCGGGCCGGCCATCGCCGGGCCCACCGGCTCGGCCGACACGAACAGCACACGCGTCACGGGCGGCCGGGCGCGCGCCCGCGCAGGCGGAAGAAGTAGCGCGGCTTCACGAGGCCGGCGCTGTCGAGCCAGCGGTGGAGCGCCCGCAGCGGCTGCCGGAGCAGCACGCCCGCGAGGTGGCGGTCGATCGGCGCGCTCTGCTCCACCACGGAGCTGCCGAAGACGTCGTCGAGCAGGCCGCGAAGCGACGTCTCGGTGAAGAACTGGCGGTGGTCCACGTCGAGCATGTGGCTGAACTCCACGGGCACCTCGCCGAAGTCCTGCGTGCAGTTCGGCGTCGTCACGAGCACGTTCTGGCGCGCCACGCGGCGCGCCTCGTGGAGCAGCGCGGCCGGGTCCTCGAGATGCTCCAGCACCTCGAGCAGGATGACGGTGTCCACGGACCCGTCCTCGAGCGGCAGCCGGTCGCCGTCGTAGAGCTCCGCGTCCACGCCGATCGAGCGCGCGCGCTCCACGTATTCGGGCACGACGTCCAGCGCCGTCATGGTGAAGCCGCGGTCCGACAGCGCGCGCGAGTACCCGCCGATCCCGCAACCGAGGTCGAGCACGGTCCGGCCCGCGTGCTCCGCGACGAACTCCACGACAGCGTCGTCCACCTGGTCCATCGGCTCGGTGTCGCGGTAGAACGTGCGCGTGTCGCGCGGTCCGCGCCTCACGCGCGCACCCCGGCCACCAGCTCGCGGCTCGCGGGGCTGGTGAGCCACAGGAGCCCGCCGTACAGCGCGGCGCCGAACGGCACCAGCAGCACCACCGGCGCGTCCCGGAGCGCCCACAGGACGGCGCCCATCACGGCGGCCGCCAGGAGCGCGGGAACGAGCGTGCGCGGAAGCGGGAAGAAGCCGAAGTACCGCCGCATGAGGACGTAGGAGCCGGCGAGTATGAGCACTTCGGAGGAGACGGTCACGACGGCGGCGACCACTATGCCGTAAACCGGCACGAGCACCAGGTTCAGGACCACGTTGAACACGAGCGCCGCGACATTCAGCCACAGCGCGCTCAGCTGCCGGTCCTTCGCGATCAGCGCATAGCCGAAGACCCCGTTCACCCAGGCGAGCGCCCCGGACGCGAGCAGGATCCGAAGCGGCGTCGCGGCGTCCTCGAAGTCGCTCCCCGCCGCGAGCTCGACGATCTCGGGGGCGAGCACCAGCCCGCCCGCCACGAGCGGCGCGCCGAGCGCCACGAACAGCTCGGTGGACAGCTGGATCGTGCGCCGGGCGCGCGGCTCGTCGTCCTCCACGGCCTGCGAGAGCAGCGGGAACGTGGTGGTGAGGAAGACGGTGCCGAACACAAGCGTGAGCTCGACGATCCGGTACGCGAGCGTGTAGAGGCCCACCTGGTCGTACGGCTCGTACAGCGAGATGATCAGCGTGTCGGCGCGGAAGTAGAGCTCGTTCACGGCGAGCGCCACTCCCAGCGGCAGCGCCATCACCAGCAGCCGGCGCCAGACACGCGGCTCGCTCAGCGGCCGCAGCGGCACGAGCCGGCGCGTGAGGAGCACGGTCACGACGGCCGTGGCGAGCGCGCCGGCCGCGGCGGTGCCCATCACGGCGAAGAACCCGAGGTCGAGCGCCACCACCACGCCGAGCGCGGCGAGCGCGACCGCGCGCCCGACGACGTCGCCCACCACCGCGCGCTCCATCCGCAGCCGCGCCTGGAGGACCGCGACGAAGCTCGTGTTCAACATCCCGAAGAGAAGCGGGAGGCCGGCGAGCAGGATGGCGAGCCGCGTGTCGCGGTCGTACGGAAGCACGAGGCTCACGAGCGCGGCCACCGCGATCGCGGCCACGGCGAGCAGCAGCCGCAGCACGATCGTGTTGCCCACGAGCCGCTCGGTGCGCTCCGGCCGGCGGCTGATCTCGCGCACGACGATCGTGAACAGCCCCACGTCCGCGAGCACCGCGAACAGCTGGATGTAGGTGAGCGCCAGCGTGTAGCGGCCGTAGTCCTCGAGCCCGAGGTAGCGGGTGACGATCGCGATGGACGCGACGCCGATCGCGAGCGTCACGCCCTTGCCGGCGACCTGCACGGCGGTGTTCGCCGCAACGAGCCGCCGCGCGGAGCTCACCGGCGTCCCCGTGCCGCGGCCAGCGAGCGCCAGCACACGACCATGAGCGTCACGAGCGCCACGACCCCCACCCAGTGGGCCCAGATCAGCTCGGTGCTGTACTCGAAGTTGAAGCCGCCCCGGTTGCGCGGCGAGATGACCGCGTACAGGATCGGCACGACCACGCCGAGCGCCGCCGCGGCCGCAAGCGTGAGCGTGCGCACCGGCACCCCGCGCCAGAGGATGAGCGTGAGCAGCGGGAAGATCGCGACGGACGTTCGCAGGGCGAAGAGGACGGCGAGCGGAACGGTGAAGATAAGCGCGATGGCCGCCGCGCGCGGGAGCGGCATGCCCGCCGCCGAGTCGGCGGGCAGCGTGTCACCGGGCGCCGGTGCAGCGTCGACTTGGGAGGTTTCCTCCGTTGCCTCGCGGCGGCGCGCCAGCAGCGGGGCGGCGACCAGGAAGAGCAGGAGCAGGGCGGCCGCTATCAGCGAGATCGCGTAGCCCACCCGCACGCCCTTCTGCGGCGCGAACGCGAACTCCACGTTCCGGCAGTCGCGCGGCGCCCGCCAGCCGTTCGCGTAGCCGTTCACCGGGCGGGCGACGCCGAGGTCGCGGCCGTCGCACTTCGCGCGCCAGCCCTCGGAGAAGCTCTCCCCGAGCACGAGCCAGGCCGGGGCGTCGAGCGCCACCTCTGCGCCGTCCACCGAGCTGCCGTGGAGCGTGCCGGGGTCCACCACCCGGCCGCCGCCCGGCGGCGCCGGGGCGGGCTCGGGCGCGGGCGAGCGCAGCATCAGCTGGTCGATCGACATAGTGCCGGGCAGCGACACGATCCGGTGCACGCCCTCGTCCATCGACGCCGTGCCGGAGCAGCCGCGGGCGCGCAGGGGGCTTCCCGCGTCGAGCTGCTCGATCGTCCCGCGCGGAATCAGGCGCTCGGTCGTCCCCGCCACGCGCACGCGCGCGTCGCCGCAGCGCGCGTGCAGAGGGCCCCGGCGAGGCACCGTCACGCGCGCCATGCCGGGCGCCTCGATCGAGGCGATCGCCACCGCGCGCGTCTCGGCCCGGCTCACGCCCAGGACCGTGAGCCGGAACCGCCGAGCGCTCACGGGGCGCGGCAGCGGGACGGTGCCGTCCCGGCCCACGGCGAGCCGGCCGGTGGCGCCGCCGGGCCACTCGAGCCGCACCGCCGTGGGGCGGCGCGCCCGCCGGTCGCCCGGCGCGAGCCGCAGGGAGCTGAGCTTCTGCGGCCGGCCCGAGCTCCATCCGACCCAGGGGTACGGCGCGGAGGGCCGTGCCCAGATGCCCGTCCAGGCGGTCCGCGGGTCGCGGTCGAAGGCGCTCGACGCGCGGAAGCGCGGCTCGTCGTGGAAGCGCCCGGAGGACTCCGCGACGAGCGGGCCGCTCACGCCCGCCAGGCGGTCGAGCTCGCTGTCGGGCGCGTCCACGTCGGGATGCACCCACGCCCGCAGCTCGTAGGAGCGCGCCGCCGGCGAGAGCACCACGCGGTCCAGCTGCCTCTCCGGGTCGCGCCGGTTGCTCGCGAGCTCGAGCAGCGGGCTACCCGTCTGCCTGTCACGGCGGAACGGCGAGTCGCCCGTGCTCCGCTCGAACAGCCAGGTGAGGCCGGTCCGCTCGAGGTCTCGCCCGCTCAGGGCTCGGCCGGCGAGCACCGGCGGCCGGAGCGCCTGGCGCACGTGGACGCCGGGGATCCCGATCTCGCGGAAGCCGCCGCTGCCGCGCAGGTCCCCCGGCGGCTGCCTCACCTTCGTGATCGTGATCCGGAGGCCGGGCACGTCGTGGAGACCCACCCGCACACGGGTGCGCCCCGGCCCCACCTTCGCCCGGACGCCGCCCACGTCGACCTCGGTGACCGTGCCGCTCCAGTCGCGCACCGGCAGGAGGTCCACGTATGGGACGTCGCGCGGTTTGTCGAAGCCGATCTCGATCCACCGCTCGCGCGGGTGCAGGTACCGGTCGGCGGCCCAGACCGTGCCGGGGTCGCCGTCGAAGGCCGCGATCGCCCCGTACTCCGGGAACTCGAGCAGGCCCCCAGAGCTGGGCGCGCGCAGGGAGCGGGCGCCCTCGAGCTGCGCGACCGTCTGGGCGTCGCTGCCGCGGTCGGCGAACGGCTCGATCGTGGCGAAGTTCTTGTCAAGGCTCTCGTCGGCCGCGAGGGTGGCGCCGACGTTCTGGTGGAGGAACTCGGGCACCACGCGGCGGCGCCGGTTCGAGTCCGTGATCACGACCTCGGCGCCGGCCCCGGCCTCGCGCCGAAGCTCGCCCGCGTCGAGGTCGCCGGCGTACAGGATCGGCGCTCGCTCCGGGAGCGCGCCGAAGGCGGCCAGTCCCGCGAGCCCCTCGGCCGATCCGTCCACGATCGTGGGCCGCCCGGGCGCCACGCTCACGAGCCCGCGGCCCGCCCCGACGTCGTAGCGCCGCACCTGCGGCACGCGCTCGGGCCCGTCGAGCTCGCCCCGGGGGGCGGCCACCGAGCGCACCGGCCCGTACGCGCGCGCGGGCTCGCCGAGGCCCTGCCCGGCCAGCTCCCGAGCCGCCGCGGCGGCGTTCATGCCGCCGCTGCGCGAGATGTCGTCGTCGCTGCCGGTGACCACCGCGCCCGCCCCGATCAGCCGCAGGAGCGGTTCGAGCTGGCCCGGCAGGAGGCGGCGCTGCTGGACGAGCCGGTCGATTGTCCAGAGGGTGTCCGTGGCCCGAGGATCGGAGTACGGGGTCTCGTAGCGCACCGCGACCGGCCGCTTCGTGAGCCGCGGCAGGATCGCGTCGGTCGTCCCGCCCCACGTGTAGTTGGCGAAGATCTGCCCCGGCAGGATCAGCGCGCGCGCGTTCCGCGGCAGCTCCCGGTCGAGGTCGCGCCCGGCGTTCGTCCACGCGGGTGGGATGTGCTTCCAGGTGAGCTGCTTCTCGACGGCCGTGCCGCGCACGAGCGGCAGCGCGGCGAGGAGGATCAGCACCCCGACCGCCACCGGAATCAGCACGCGCCTGAGGCCGGTCAGGCGGGCGAGCGCCACGTGCGCCGACAGCGCGAGCAGCCCGGCGACCCCGGTGGCGACCAGCGGCGCGGCCTTCTGCGTCGTGCGCATGAAGCGGACCAGCGGCACGTTGCGGTACACCCACTCCATGCCCTCACGCGCGGGGGTGCCGTCCGGGAAGCCCGCCACCTCGATCGCCGCGCCGACGACGAGCAGGAGCAGGAAGAACGGCGCGTAGCGCCACCGCCGGGCGAGCACGAATCCCGCGATCGCGAGCGCCGGGAGGAGCAGCGAGGCGCCGACCACGACCGGGTTGAACAGGAGCGTCCCCGCCTCGGTGAACAGCGGCCGGGACGCGCCGTAGAACCCGACCCCGACGTAGGAGGTCCAGTAGCCCATCAGGCGCAGCGCCTCGGGGGCGCTGTTCGTGGCCCAGATGGAGCGCGGCTGCTCGGTGAACTGGAGGAAGTCGATGCCGTAGTGGGCGTGCACGAACAGCGGCGCGATCCACCACAGCGACACCACCGTCCCGAGCACGCCGACCCGCACCAGGAACGCGCCGGCGTCGCGCCAGCGCACGCTGCCCACGATCGGCTCGTACAGGAGGAGCACGAGCGGGCCGACGAGCATCCAGCCCACGACGGCGGCGTTGATCCCGCCGCCGATCGACGTGAGCACGAGCGCGAACACGGCGGCCCACCACCACGCGCGCCAGTCGCGCCAGCGCGACGCGCCGCGCACGCCGTTGTGCACCACGAGGAGCAGCCACGGCAGCACCGCGTAGCCGAGCAGGATGAGGCTCGTCCGGCCGGTGAAGATGACCGTGTACGGGTTGAGCAGGTAGAAGCCGGCGCCGAGCAGGTGCGGCACGCCGCGCGGCCTGCCGAGGAACGCGTCCAGCAGCCGCAGCATCCCCCACGCGGACACCGCGAACAGCGCGCCCAGCCAGATGCGCTGCGCGACCCACGGGCTCAGCCCCAGATCGTGGAGCAGCGCGAACGCCGGGCCCATCGGCCAGAGGTAGCCGCTGTACTGAGCGCCCTGGACCGCGCCGAGGTCGATCGAGGGCGACCACACGGACGCCACCTCGGAGAGGAATGCGGCCGGATCGACGTGGAGATCGATCTTCGTGTCGCTCGTCGCCCATCCGGGCCGCTGCCAGAAGGCGAGAGCGAATCCCAGCACCGCGAAGCCAAGCGCCATGGTCTGGTCCCGGGACGGTCTCCGCATGGCCGCGCGGAGGGTATCCAAGGCTCTAAAGTGCCCCGTCCGCGTGACGGGGACACGAGCCCAGCCAGCCCGCGGGGGCCTCGTACTGCTCGCAATCGTCGCGCTCGCCGTCACGATCCGCGTCCTCTACACGCTGCTCGAGGCGCCCTGGCCGCCGGTGGCGCTCGACGACCAGTTCTACTTCTCGGCGCTGCCGAAGCTGATCGCGGACGGTCACGGCTTCATCGCGCCGTTCAAGTACGCCTTCGACGGCGTGGTCACGCCCACCGCCGAGCACCCGCCGCTCTACTCGCTGGTGCTTGCGGCGCCGGCGGCGATAGGGCTCGACTCGGACGACGCCTTCCGGCTCGCCGGCACGCTGTTCGGGGCCGGGACCGTGGCCGTCACGTTCCTGATCGGCCGGCGCCTGGCGGGGCCGCGCGCGGGGCTCGTGGCGGCGGCCCTAGCGGCGATCCACCCCGCGCTCGTGGCCGCGGACGGCGCGCTGATGAGCGAGACGCTGTACGGCCTGCTCACGGCGCTCATGATGCTCGCGGCGCTCCGTCTGCTGGAGTCCCCGGCGGCTTGGACGGCGCTCGCCCTTGGCGCGGTGGCCGGCCTGGCCGCGCTCACGCGCGGCGAGGCGCTCCTCCTGCTGCCGCTCGTGCTCGTGCCGACGCTCCGGCAGCCGGGCGGAGCGCGGGCCGGGGCGCTCGCGGCGGTGGCCTTCGTCGTCGTGCTCGCGCCCTGGACCGCGCGCAACTGGATCGTGTTCGACCGCCCCGTGCTGGTGGCCACGAACTCGGGCACGGCGGTGGCCGGCGCGAACTGCGCCGAGACCTACTCCGGGAGCAGGCTCGGCGGGTGGTGGCCCGGCTGCATCCGCGAGCACCCGGGCAACGAGGCGGAGCACCACTCGAAGGCGCTGAGCGACGGCGTGCGCTACGCGCGCGAGCACGCCGGCCGCCTCCCGGTCGTCCTGGCGGCCCGGCTCGGCCGCGTCTGGAGCGTCTACGACCCGTTCCAGATCCCCGAGGGGCGCTCGCCCCGCGTCCAGAAGGCCGGCACGCTCTTCTTCTTCCTGCTCCTGCCGCTCGGGGTGGTCGGCGCGCTCCGCATGCCGGACCGGCGCGCGCTGTGGATCCTGCTCGCACCGGTGGCGGTCGTGTCGCTCACCGCGCTCCTGACCTACGGCAACGTGCGCTTCCGCGAGCCCGCCGAGATCTCGGCCGTGCTGCTCGCGGCCGTGGGCATCGACGCGCTGTGGCGGCGCCGGTGAGCCGCCGGTTCGCGGTCGCGCTCGGCGCCATCGTGGCCGCCGGAGTCGCGGTGCGGGTGGCCCACACGCTGCTCGTGGCGCCCTGGCCGCCGGGCTTCTTCAACGACGAGGCGTACTACAAGGCCGTGGCCGAGCTCGTGGCACGCGGCGCGGGGTTCGTGCGGCCCGGGGAGTTCTTCGGCCAGGGCATCTCGATTCCGACGGCGGAGCGGCCCCCGCTCTATTCGCTCGCGCTCGCCGGACTCGTGAAGCTGCACCTGGGCGGTCCGGACGGGATGCGGCTGCTCGGGGCGCTGACTGGCGGAGCGGTGATCGCGCTGCTCGGCCTGCTCGGGCGGCGGCTGGCGGGCGACCGCGCCGGACTGATCGCCGCCGGGCTCGCGGCGGCATACCCGACCCTGATCGCCGCGGATGGCGCGCTCATGACGGAGTCGCTCTACGGAATGTTCGCCGCCGCCGCGCTGCTGCTCGCGCATGGCCTGCTCCGCGAGCCGGACATCCGGCCCGCGGCTCTGCTCGGCGCCATCGGCGGCCTGGCGGCGCTCACCCGAGGCGAGGGCCTGATCCTGCTGCCGGTGCTGCTGCTGCCGCTGCTGCGCCACGCGCCGGGCCGCCGCGCCGCGCTGGCCGCGGTGGTGGCCTGCGCGGTGGTGCTGGCGCCATGGACGATCCGCAACTGGAGCGCCTTCGACCGCCCCGTGCTGGTGGCCACCGAGAGCGGCCAGACCATCGCGGGCGCCAACTGCGAGACCGCCTACCACGGGCGCAACCTGGGCAGCTGGCAGGTGTCGTGCGTGCGGCTGACGGGCGACCGCAACGAGGCGGTGGACAACAACCGCGCGGCACGGAAGGGGATCGAGTACGCGCGCGACCACGTCGAGCGCGTACCGCTGGTCCTGGCCGCCCGCGTGACCCGCACGTGGGGACTGTTCTGGCCGGGCCAGGTCCCGGAGGGCCGCGCCCGCTGGGTCACCTACGCGGGCGTCGCGATGTACGTGCTGCTGCTGCCGCTCGCCGCCTTTGGCCTCGTGACGCTCCGGCGCAGGCGCGTGCCGGTATGGGCGGTGGCCGCGCCGCTCGTGGTCGTGACGGTGGCGTCGCTCCTCACCTACGGGTCGGTGCGGTTCCGGCACACGGCGGAGCTGGCGCTCGTGGTGCTCGCGGCGGTCGCGATCGACGCGCTGCTCACGAGGCGAGCCGAGCGGGAGCCGCGCCCGGCATGAGGTCGAGGCCCACCGCCGCCGCGGCCCTCCTGTACGCGCTGCTCGCGGTCGCGCTGTACGCCCCGGCGCTCCTGCCTGGGCGGACGCTCAGCGCCTCGGACTTCCTCTGGACCGCGGCGCCGTGGGCGGCCGAGCGGCCGGCCGGCGTGCGGCCGTTCGGCTCGAACTACGAGCTGATCGACTCGGCCGTGCAGTTCCAGCCATGGCTCGAGCACAGCCGCGAGCGGCTGCCCTCGCCGCCGCTCTGGAATCCGCACGTCGGGCTCGGGCGACCGTTCCTCGCCAACGCGCAGTCGGCATGGCTCTCTCCGTTCAGCCTGCCGGCGTACCTGCTGCCGTTCTGGTGGTCGCTGGGGGTGATCGCGGTGCTCAAGGTGTTCACGGCGGCGTTCGGCACGTTCCTGTTGGCGCGCGCGCTGGCGATGGGCTACGCGGGGTCGCTCCTCGCCGGCCTCGTCTACGGCTTCAGCCTCTACTTCGTCGTCTGGATCGCCTGGCCGCAGAGCGGCGTCTGGGCGCTCCTGCCGTGGCTCCTCCTGCTCGCCGAGCTGGCGCTGCGGCGCCCGGGCCCGCTGCCCGCCGCCGGGCTGGCCACGGTGGTGGCGGCGCAGTTCTTCGCGGGGCACCCCGAGTCGAGCTTCCACCTGCTCGTGACCGCGGCCGCGTTCGTCGCGTTCCGCGTCGTGGTGCTGCGCCGCGAGGGGCGGCTCGGGAGCGTGCGGGCGCCGCTCCTCGCCGTGGGCGCGGGCGTGGCGGGCGGCGTGCTGCTGGCCGCGCTCCTCCTGATCCCGTTCGTCGAGCTGCTGGCGCGCTCAGGGGACGTGCACACGCGTCAGAACTTCTCCGAGCTGGCGCTGCCGGAGCGCTACCTGCTCGGCCTCGCGCTCCCGGACTACTGGGGGCGCGCCACCCACACCGCCGTGGGCGCATTCGCGCAGGAGCGCGCGCTCTACGTCGGTGCGCTGCCGCTCCTCCTCGCCGTGGTGGCGCCGTTCAGCCGCCGGTCTCCGATGCGCACCGGCGTGGCGCTGTTCGCTCTGTTCGCGCTCGCGGTCGCCCTAGGAGTGCCCCCGCTCCCCGACATCGCCGCCCGCATCCCTGTGGTGCGCACCGGCAACCACCTGCGCGTGGTGATCCTCGCAATGCTCGCGATCGCCCTGCTCGCCGGCTGGGGACTCGAGGACCTGCGCTCGAGCCGGGCGCCGCGGCGTGCGGTGCTGCTCGCGGTGGCCGGTGCCCTGCTCGCGGTGCCGCTCGTCATCGCGCTGGCCGACGGGCAGATCGCGCCGCGGCTCATCGGCCACGCGCTCCGGGTCTCGATCGGCATCGGCTGGCCGGACCCGCCGGCGGACGGCGACGACCTCGAGACGATCCGGACGGCCGCGGTGCTCGCCTGGATCGTGTTCATGGGAGCCGCGCTCGCGCTGGTGGGCGCGCGCGCCGGCGGGCGGATCGGCCCCCGGGCCTTCGCCGTCGTGGCGCTGGCGGTCGTCGCGGTGGATCTGTTCAGGGCCGGCATGGGCGCCACGCCCGCGATCGACGTGGACGCGGCGCGGCAGCCGTCCACGCCCGGGCTCGAGCGGCTCCGCTCGGGCGGGCGCTTCGTCGGGCTGGAGCGGCCGCTCGGGCCGTCGCCCCTCATCCCGAACATGGCGCTCCGGTGGGACCTCCTCGACGCGCGGAGCTACGACCTCCCCGTCGAGCGGCGCTACGACACGCTGTGGCGCCGCGCGATCAAGAACGGGCCGCCAACCTCGACGCCCACGACGGCTGCGGTGCTCAGCGAGCGGGCGCTCCCGGCGCTTCGCCTGATGAGCGTCACCCAGGTCGCGCAGGATCCCGCCGACCCGGCGGTCGCGCGGCCGCGCCTGCCCCTGCGATACGACCGCGAGGACCTTCGGATCTACGCCAACCCGGGCGCCATGCCGCGCGCCGGTGTGGTGGGCGCTCAGACGGTCGTCGCCGGCGAGGACGCCGAGCTCGACACCGTGCTCGACCCCGGCTTCGACGGCCGCCGCACGGTGGTGACCTCCACCCGCCTGCCCGGCGTGCCGGAGCGCGCTGCGGCCGCGCCCGCGGGCCGGGCACGCATCGTGAGCGAGCGCGACGAGGGGCTCGTCGTGGACGCGGTCGCGCGCGGCCCGGCCGCCCTCGTGGTGTCGGACCTGCACTACCCGGGGTGGCATGCCACGGTGGACGGCGAGGACGCCCCGGTCCACCGGGTGGACTACCTCCTCCGCGGCGTGGCGCTGCCGCCCGGGCGCCACCGCGTCGAGTTCTCCTACGAGCCCGCCACCTGGCGTGTCGGATGGATCGTCAGCGCGCTCGCGCTGCTGGCTCTGATCGCGGCGCTCGCCGTGGGGCTTCGCCGGCGCCGGGACGCGACCCCCTAAGCTGCCGCGCCGTGCTCTCGGTCCTGATGCCCGTGTACAACGAGGCCGCCACGGTGCGGCAGGCGATCGACGACGTGCTCGCCACCGACCTCGGGATGGAGAGCGAGCTGATCGTGGTCGACGACGGCTCCACGGACGGAACCCGCGAGCTCCTCGCCGAGGGGGACTGGCCGGACCGCGTCACGGTCCTGCGTCACGACCGCAACCTCGGCAAGGGAGCCGCGGTGCGCACCGCGCTGGCGGCAGCGCGTGGCGAGTACTCCGCGATCTTCGACGCCGACCTCGAGTACGAGCCGGAGGACATCGCGGCGCTGCTGCCGCCGCTCGTGGACGGCCGCACCAACGCGGTGTTCGGCGTCCGCGCATTCGACGGCTACACGAGCCACTCGTTCCTGTACGTGATGGGGAACAAGCTCGTGACGCTGGTCGCGAACGTGCTGTTCAACGTCTACCTGCGCGACCTGATGACCTGCCACAAGGCGATCCGCACGGACGTGTTCAGGAGCCTCCCGCTCCACGCGTCCGGGTTCACGATCGAGCCGGAGATCACGGCGCGGCTGATCCAGCGGGGCGAGCGCGTGTTCGAGGTGCCGGTGCGCTACCGCGCGCGCAGCTTCGACCAGGGCAAGAAGCTAACCGCGCGTGACGGCCTGCGCGTGATCGGCATGCTCGTCCGCTGCCGGCTCGGATTGCGCTAACACCGGCTCCGCCGCGGCGAGGAGCGCCCCGGCCAGCACGAGCGCCGGGAGGGTGACAGCGGGCATCTGCCAGTCCCAGTCGATCGACGCATGCAGGAGCCAGGCGCCGCACACGGCGCACGCGCCCGGCGCGACGGCCGCGCCGGCGCCGAGCGCCCGCCGGCCGGCCACGGCCACGCCGCCGAGGAAGACTCCGAAGAGGATCAGCCCGGGCAGGCCGAGCTCCGTGGCCATCTCGAGCACCAGCGAGTGGACCTCGAGCGCGCTCGCCTCGACGTCGCGCTCCTGCCGCCACAGCACGCGGAAGCCGCCTGACCCCTCTCCCTTCAGCGGGTGGTCGAGGAACGCCCGGCCGCCGACGCGCCAGTACTCGTAGCGCAGCGAGCTGACGGAGGTGAGGCGCGAGGCCGAGGCCCCCGCGCTCGAGCCCGCGTGCCCGGCCGTCTCGCCGAGCGCGCCGATCACCAGGCCGAGCACGCACAGCGCCGTGGCCGCCGCCGCCAGCGCGGGCAGGCGGTCGGCGTGCGCGAGCCGGTCGCGCCGGGCGCCGTGGCGGTCCTCGTCCCGCAGCATGCGCGCGAAGAGCAGCGCGACCGCGCCGCCGATCACGAGCAGCCCGGCGAGGACGATCGCGCCGTCGCGCTCGCGGTCGCCCAGCGCGCCCGACAGCGACGAGACTCCGCCGAACGGCGCGGCGAGGAGTGAGCCGAGCGTGGCGGCCCCGAGGCAGACGACCGCCGCGCGCAGCTGAGGGCGGGTCGGGGCCGCGGCGAGCAGGAAGAGCGCGCCGACGAACGTGGCCACGAGCGCGCCTCGCGAGTACGACAGGTAGACGCCCATGCCGAGCGGCGCGGACGCGACGGTCGCGGCCACGCGCATGGCGGCCGGCCTCGTCGTGTCGCCCGCCAGCCGCAGGCACAGGAGCAGCCCCATCGCGGCGAGCAGCCCCTCGGCGTTCCAGTAGGTGAGCGGCTGCTCGAGCCGGCCGCCGGCGACGAACGAGCGGTGCAGGTCGAGGATCCCCGGCAGGAGCCTTCCGGCCACCCCGTAGCCGATCACGACCAGCGCGCCGGCGGCGAATGCGGGCTCGGCCGCGCGGGCGAGGCGCCGGTCGCGCATCGCGGCGGTGGCCGCGAGCAGCACGCCGAGGTAGAGCAGGAGGCGCTGCACGTTGTTGAAGCCGGCCTCGACGAGCGGCGCCCAGGTGAGCGAGACGGCGCTCCAGGCGGCGAGGCCGGCGAGCCCCGCGGCCGCCACCCGGCCGGGCGTCGAGGCCGGAAGCGGCAGCGGCCCGGCGATCGCGAGCACCAGCACGAGCGCCCACGCCACCGCCGTGGCGGCTGCGCGCGGTGCCACGAAGAAGCCGCCGCTGTAGAAGGCGAGCACCGTCGGACCGGCCAGGAGGACCAGCCCGGCCAGGAGGAGAACGGGGCGGCGCACGCGCGGCAGGGTATTCGGCGCGAGCGCATATACCGTGCACGCCGTGCCATCGCTCGTGCCACGCGCCGCGGTCGCCCTGATCGCCCTGCTGATCGTCGCCTGGGCCGCGGTCCTGTGGCACAACCAGCACATCGGCGACGACGCCTCCGACCGGCTGCTCGCCAACCCGCGCATGGCCGAGGCGAGCTTCCAGCGCGTGCTCGACGACTACAAGCGGGCCGAGCGCCTCGACCCGGGCACCGACTGGGCGCTCACCCGCGCCGGCGCGCTGGTCCTGCGCGGCCGGCGCGCGGAGGCGGCCAGGCTCGCGGAGACGGTGCTCGACAAGGAGCCCTCCAACCTGCACGCGTGGCTCGTCCTGCGCGAGGCGACGAAGGGCAGGGACCCGCGGCGGGCCGCTCAGGCGAGCGCGGAGATCAGGCGGCTGAACCCGCCGGTGCCCGCTCCGTAGCGGACCGCCGCCTGGCCCGGAGGCACATCAGAAGAGCGAGCACGAGGCCGGCGAGCGCGAGCGCGCTCACGAGCCGGCCGGCGGTCCAGCTCGCCGGCGCGTACCGGAGCGACACCGTGTGCTCCCCCGGTCCGAGGCGCACTCCGCGCAGCACGTAGTCCACCTGCTCCACGGTCGCGTCGGCGCCGTCCACCCGCGCCTTCCAGCCGGGGAACCATGTGTCGCTCAGGACCAGCATCCCGGCCCGGTCCGCGTGGGCGCGGACGTCCACGTGCTCGTCGTCGTAGCGGACGATCCGCGCGCCGCCCCCCGCCGTGGCCGCGGTCGCGGCCGCCGCGTCCGGAACGCCGTCCACGCGACCCTCGGTGACCGCCGCGCCCCGCGGGTCGAAATCCGGCCGCGTGACCGCGGCGAGCGCGGCGTCGCCGTCCTCGACGACCTGCTGGGCCGGCACGACCCAGGCGCGCGGAAGGGCTCCGGAGAGCCGGTAGACGCGCGCGTCGGGCCCCGAATAGACCTGGCTGAGACCGGTCGCCTCGAGTGGTGGATACGGATCGGTGGGTTCGTACGGCGGGTCGGCGGCCCGGCCGGTGGTGCCGCGCAGGATGTGCGTCACGCCGAGCAGGCGCAGCGTGCGGAGCGCGCGCGGGGTCACCTCGCGCAGCTCGAGCGGGATGTCGAGCAGGCCGGCCGCGACGCTCGGCGACTCCGGTGACACCTCCTGGCGCCAGAGCCGGTCGAAGCGGCGCACGATCGGCAGGTCGTACCCGCGCGCCTCGTACAACCCGAACCGCATCGGGATCACGTTCTGAGGGATCTCGGAGGTGCTCACGAAGCGCGCGTGCCCGTGGCCGCGCAGCGCCTCGATCGCGGGCGTGGCGGGCACCGTCGCCCGGTCCCGGTCGATCGCCGGGTTGTAGCCCATGCCCGCGCGGAACAGGTCCGCGCACACGAGCAGCAGGGCGAGCAACGTGAAGAGCGCCACCCCGAGCCGCCGCGTTGTCCGCAGCGCCAGCAGGACGACCCCCGCCCCGGCCACCGACACCCAGATCAGGATCGACGACAGCCGGATCACGGCCTCGTGGTCGGGATTGGCGAGCGTCGTGGGCGCGTCGGCGAGGAGCCAGGCCACGCGCGCCGCGTCGCCGAGCGCGCCGACGCCGATGTCGCCCGCGACGAGCGCGCCGGCGGCCGGGACGACGAGCAGCCCGGCCGCCACGGCCAGCGTCGCCCGGAGCCGCGCCGGAGGCGCTCGCCGTGCGGCGCGCAGCTCGTCCAGCCCCCATCCCGCCAGCAGCGCGACCGCGAACAGGGGCAGCACGATCAGCCGCGTGTTGTGCCCCGAGCTGAACAGCGGCAGGCGCGTAACGATCTGCGTGAACGGCGGCACGCCGAACAGGACGGCGAGCCAGAACGCCCCGAACAGCGCGACCGCCACCCGCTCGAGCGTCGGCCGCAGGATCAGCGCGGCGGCGGCCAGCATGAGCGGCAGCGCGCCGGCGTACATCGCGCGCTCCAGCAGGAGCGGTCTGAGCGGCGTCTGGGTGGGGCGGCCCCAGTAGTCGGGGAGGAAGAGGCCCAGCACATCCTTGGCGGGGAAGTGCAGGTCGACCGACGCCCCGCGCCGGTCGACGATGTCGGCCGAGGAGAGGAGCAGCTCGGTGAACGGGATGAGGCTCACGGCCGCGAGTGCCGCGCCGCCCACGATCGCTCCGCCGAACAGGAGCAGCGGCCGCGCCAGGCCGCTCGCCGGCTGCACCGAGCGGCGCGCCATCCACAGCCGCAGGACCAGGAAGGCCGCCGCGCCCAGCAGCACGTGGAAGCTCGACTCCGCGTGCCCCGCCAGGAACTGGAGCGCCACGACGACCGCGAGCGCGCAGGCCGAGAGCACGCCGGGCCGGCGCACCACCCGTTCGGTCGTGAGGAGGAGCCAGGGCAGGAACGTCCAGACGCTCATCGCCGGATACGAGAGCCACGTGACCATCTTCAGGTTGAGCGCGAAGACGAGCCCCGCGAGCAGGGCGGCGGCGAAGCCCATGCCGAGCCTGCGCGCGAGCAGGTAGGTGCCGAAGGCGGCCACCCACAGCTTCATCACCCCGATCCAGCCGAGCGCCGTCCAGAACGGCAGCACGTACGCCGGGAGGTTGTAGATCGAGAAGACCGCCGACTGCGAGTTCGCCTGGAACGGCCGCCCGGCGACGATGCTCGGGTTCCACAGCGGCACGTGCGGGAGCGAGTCGGCGGTGCGCTGGAGGAACGGCTGCACGTAGCGGGGCGCGTCGCCCAGCTCGGGGTTGGAGGGCCGCTCGAGCGCCGCGGGCTTGACGCCGACCCAGGGAGGCTCGAACCACAGCGCGTCCGAGTTCGAGAGCGTCCTGCCGGGCAGGAGCGCAGGGCCGACGAACGCGATCGCCACGAGCGCGTACAGGAGCGCCGCGGCGAGCGCCGGCCGCCGCCGGAGCGGCGCGAGCACGCTGCCGGCCGTGCGCCTCAGCTCGCCGGCTCCCGCGGCCGGCGCCGGCGCGTGAGCGCCACCGCCGTCACCGCGATCAGCGCGAGCACGGCGATCAGGGACACGATCCAGCCGATTCGCCAGCTCAGCGGCTCGTAGGCGAACTCCACCCGGTGGCGGCCCGCGGGGACCACGACGCCGCGCAGCAGGTAGTCCACCCGCGCGATGTCGGCCGGCCGGCCGTCGACGGTCGCCTTCCAGCCCGGATAGTGCACGTCGGTCAGCACCATGAGGCTCCGGCTTCGCCCGGACGTGTCGACGCTGACGCGGTCCTCGCCGTATGCGGCCAGGCGCGCGCTGCCGGGCGACGCGGCGGGCCCGTGCGGCAGCCCCGGAAGCGCCTCCTCGGTGATCGCCTCGCGCCGCGCGTCGAACGCCGGCGCGGTCGTGGCGGCGAGCGCGGCGTCGGCGTCGGCTGCGACCCGCTGCCCGCCCACCAGGAAGGCCCGCGGGAGGGCGCGGGAGTTGCGGTAGATGCGCGCGTCCGTGCCCGAGTAGGCCACCTTCAGGCCGGGCAGCCCGGAGGGCGGGTCGGCCGGGTCCTGCATCACGTCGCTCACGCTCAGCAGGCTCAGCGCGCGCAGCGACCGCTCGGTGGGCTCCGCCCGGCCGGTGGGCGGCACGAGCTCCCCGGGCGGCGCGGCGGTGGCGCGCCAGAAGTTGTCGTAGCGCCGCTCGACGGGGTAGTCGTATCCGCGCGCGTCGTAGAGCCCGTACCGCATCGACAGGTTGGGCTGGAGCGGCTGCCCGATCCCAGGCCGGTTCAGCCCGGCGAACCGGCTCGGCGCGCGCGACCGAAGATAGCGGAGCGCTCCCGTGTCCGGCTGCTCCGCGTGCGCGACCGGGATCGCCGTGTTGAAGCCCATGTTCGCCCGGAACAGGTCGGCCACGAGCACGGTGCACGCGATCGCCACGGCGGCGCCCACGGGGAGCAGGCGGCCGCGCAGGCGGGGCGCCCCGAGGCTGAGCGCGATGACCGCCAGCCCCGCGCCCGCGAGCGGGAGCCACTGCAGCAGCGCGCTGAGCCGGACGATCTCGATCGTCGATTGCGGCACCACCTCGGAGGACGGGGCGAGCACGCCGGCGGCGCCCTGGCCTCCAGGGGCCGGCGGGTCCGCGAAGCCCCACGCCACGTTCAGCGCGTCAGGGAACCTGCCCAGGGCCAGGTCGCCGCTCGCCACGAGCCACACCACGGGCACGCACAGGATCACCGCGCCGACCCCGAGCACCGCGTTTCGGCGCCACCTCGCGGACCGCTCGCGCGAGGTGATCTCGTCGAGTCCCCAGCCGGCCAGCATCGCGAGGACGAACAGGAAGAAGATCACCATCCGGCCGTTGTGGGCGGTCCGGAACCCGGGCAGCGCGGTCACGATCGAGAAGATCGGCTCGGCGCCGAGCACCACCGCGAGCACGAGCGCCCCGTACACGGCGAACGCGACCCGCGTGGCGCTCGGCCGGAGGATCACCGCGGCGGAGGCCAGCATCAGCGTGATGCCGCCCGCGTAGAAGCCGCGGTTGCTCACGAGGTCGGGCACCAGCGACGTCTGCGTGGGCCGCCCCCAGTAGTCGAACAGGAACATCGCGCCCAGGTACTTCGCGAGCGTGTGGCCCGGCTCCAGGCCGAGCCTGCGCTCGTAGTCGCCCGAGTGCAGCATGAACTCGAGCAGCGGCACGAGCATCACCGCCGCGAGCGCCGCGCCCCCGGCCACCGCCAGCGCGAAGGCGACCGCGGGCCGGGTGAGGAGCTCGCGGCGCCGGCCGCCGCGCGACCACGCCAGCACCAGCCGGAACGCGAAGAACGCGACCGTGGTCACGAGCACGTGGAACGACGTCTCGGGGTGCCCGCCGAGGAACGTGAGGCCCACCACCCCCGCGAGCCCGGCGCCGACGAGCGCCTGCGGCCGGCGTATGAGCAGCTCGCTGAGCAGGAGCAGCCACGGGAGCAGCGGGAAGACGTTCGTGAGCGGCCACGCGAGCCAGACCACGAAGAAGGTCCCGAACGAGAACACCGCGCCGGCCAGGAGCGCGCCGCCGAACCGCATGCCGAGCGCGCGGCCGAGCAGGAAGGTGCCGAAGGCGGCGACGAACAGCTTCAGCACCGCCATCACCGCGAGCGACTTCCAGAACGGCAGGATGTAGGCCGGCCAGGTGAACGGCGAGAAGACGGCCGACTGCGCGTTCGCCACGAACGGCCGCCCGGCCATGATGTGCGGGTTCCACAGCGGGATGTGCGGCAGCGCGTCCCGGACGTACTGGAAGAACGGCTGGAACACGGTCACCGCGTCCGCCGTCTCGAAGTTCGCGCCGCCCCACCGCACGCCCGACGGGGCCGAGTCCGTCCACGGCGCCGTGCTCCACAGCATGTCCGAGCTCGACAGCGTGCGGCCCGGCAGAAGGCCCTGCCCGACGAAGACGAGCGAGAGCACCGCGTAGATAAGCGCCGCGCTCAGGACCGGACGCCCAGCCAGCCGGGTCATTCGAGGGCTAGGCGCTTGACTCGGACGAGTCGGCCATGGCGTCCGCGTGAAGCCGCGCGCGGCCGCGCGCCTGACCGCGCACGTTCCGCCGCGCCCGCAGCAGATCGCGGATGGCCGGCACGAGGGTGTGGAAGATCGAGAGCTTCGAGGCCTCGCGGTTCACCCACACGATCCCCACCTCGCGCAGGCGGTAGCCGAGCGCGCGCGCCATGGCGAGCGACTCGGCATCGAACGCCCACCCGTCGATCCGCTGGCGCGAGAAGACGGCCTGGGCGGCGACGCCGCGCCACAGCTTGAAGCCGCAGTAGACGTCGCGGGTCGGCTCGCGCAGGAGCGTGCGCGTGAGCGCGATGTATGGCCAACCCACGATCCGGCGCCGGAGCGGCTGCGTGCGGCCCACCTGGGCGCCGGGCGCGAGCCGGGAGCCCACGGCGACGTCGGCGCCCTCGATCGCCGTGAGCATGTCGGGCAGGGAGGCGAGCGAGGGAGCGCAGTCCGCGTCGCACAGGAGCCGCAGCGCTCCCGCCGCGTCCAGCATCCCGCGCCGGACGGAGTAGCCCTTCCCGCGGTTCTCCTCGTTGCGCAGCACGCGGACCGACGGCCCCGCTCCGAGGGCCTCCACGGCCGCGATCGTCCCGTCGGTCGACGCGTTGTCGACGACGATGATCTCGTAGGGCCTGTGCTCGTCCTCGAGCCGCTCGCGCAGCGCCGTGATCGTCCCGGCAATGGCGCGCTCCTCGTTGAACGCGGGCACGACGACCGATATCCACGGCTCGCGCATCCCGGTGAAAATAGCGGCTATGTGCCGGGCCGGCTCAGCCGGTAGAGGAGCACGCCGCCCGTCTCCTCCGGGGGCACGCCGAGGCTGCGGAACAGCTCGCGCCCCCTGGTGTCGGTCCGCTCCACGACGATCGCCGTCACACCCTTCGCGCGAATGAAGCGGCGGAGCTCCGCCTCCGGCGGGATCGCCTCGCGGCCGAACGGCGATCCGAGCAGGTCCCGCCAGGCCCGGTAGCGCAGGTAGCTCTTGGGGAAGGCCCCGACGTAGCCGGTGGCCAGCGCGAACGAGAAGTCCGCCTGCACCTGCCAGCGCATGTTGTGGCCCCACGTCGGGACCGTGAGCACGCGGTCCTTGTCCGTGAGCCGGTCGCGGTAGCCGCCCTCGGTGAAGAAGGGCAGGTCCGTGAGCTCCGTGTGCCAGTCGCTGTTGCCCACGGCCGGCAGGATGAGCGCGATGCCCACCAGCGCGGCCGCCCAGCGAGCCGCGCCGCGGCCGCGCGCGAGCCACATGGCGAGCATCACCCCGGCCGCGAGGAACGTGAAGGCCGGGAAGCGCAGCGGGATCGCGTAGCGCAGCAGCGGCAGGCCGTCGAGCGCGGCCCAGGGCATCGGGATCCCGGTGTCGTGGCCCGCCACGTGGAGCGCGGGGCCGAGCGCGGCCACGGCCGTGATCGCGAACGCGGCGGCGGCGAGCCGCGCGCCGCGCTCGTCCCGGCGCGTCCAGGCGAGCACGGCCAGCACCACGAGCAGCGGGATCCCGATGTAGGCGGCGCCGCTCGCCCAGGTGGGCTCGCCCAGGTCGAGCCGCCCCGGGGCCGCCGCCACGAGCGGTCCCGGCACGACGAAGGAGAGCAGGTCCGTCGGGAAGTTCGTGAGCGCCTGCTCCGGCAGCGTCCGCCCACCGGACAGCACGTTCGCGAGCAGCGGGGACGCCAGCACCGCCGTGCCGGCGATCGCGGCCGCCACCATCAGCGCGGTCCGGCGCAGGCGCGGGCGCAGCTCGGCGTAGAGGGCGTACGCGACCAGCAGCACCAGCCCGCCGAACAGCACGGACGTGGCCAGGATCTCGGTGGAGGTGAGGATCTGCGCCGTGAGCACCGCCGTGAGCGCCAGCGCGAAGCGGCGGTCCGACATCGAGCCCTCCACGTGCCGGAGCACGAGCAGGACCATCACCGGCACGAGCGCGATCAGCGCGAGCTGCGGCGCCCCGCGGAGCTGGCTCAGCATGTAGGGCGAGAACCCGAACACGTAGCCGCCCGCCAGCGAGGCCGGCACGGAGCCCGTGATCCTGCGGCAGAGCAGGTAGGCGGTCCACGCGGCGAGCGCGGGCGCGGCGAAGGACACGAGGTTGAAGGTGATCTCCGGCCCGAGCCCGAGCGTCACGG
This sequence comes from Thermoleophilaceae bacterium, assembly GCA_036377235.1. Lineage (GTDB taxonomy): Bacteria > Actinomycetota > Thermoleophilia > Solirubrobacterales > Thermoleophilaceae > JACVRW01. Next base: position 14,775 of record DASUYU010000186.1, on the reverse strand, counting down.
GGGCGAGCAGGAAGCTCGGCCCCGGCATCGAGGTGACCCACGCCAGGTTGTAGCCCTCCGGCACGAAGATCGCGTTCGTGTGGAAGAGGTCGAGGCCGTTGCCGAGCGCGTGCGGCCACCAGGAGAAGAACCACAGGTAGGCGCTCGGGTCGATGTCGTTCGCCGCGAGCAGCGTCGAGTTCGGGTCGTCGAGGACCCACGGGCCCCAGAAGACCAGCGAGAGCGCGGCGTACAGGGCGAGCGGCCAGGCCACGGCGCCTATCGACGGCCGAAGCGGAGCCGCAGCAGGTCGAAGAGCATCCTCGGCGCGTCGCGGTGCGCGCTCACCCGGGACGCCTCCACGTGCCGCCAGCGCACCGGCACCTCCGCGACCTCCCAGCCGAGCCGGCGCGCGCGCACCAGCACCTCCGCGTCGAACCCGAACCGGGGCGTCCTGAGCGGCGTGAAGAGCGCCACCGCCGCCTCGGCCGTGAAGGCCTTGAGGCCGCACTGGGAGTCGTAGATGCCCGGCAGCACCAGCAGCTGGAGGAGCCGGTTGTAGGTCTTCCCGGAGAGCTCGCGGAGCCGCGGCTGGTGGAGCTGGATGTCGGAGTCGGGCAGATCGCGCGACGCGATGGCCACGTGGCAGTTCCCCACGAGCCGCTCGCGCAGGCGATCGAGCTCCTCGAGCGGCGTGCTGAGGTCAGCGTCGCTGAAGGCCCGGTGCTCACCCCGCGCCCGGAGCATCCCCTCGCGCACGGCCGCGCCCTTCCCGCGGTTGTCGCTCAGGCGCACGACGCTCAGCTCCGGCCACTCGCCCACCGCCCGCTCCACCTCACCGGAGGTGTCGTCGCTGCTCCCGTCGTCCACGACGATCAGCTCATACGGCTCACCCGCCGCGTCGAGCCGCTCGCGCATCGTGTGCAGCGTGCGCGGGAGGCGAAGCGCCTCGTTGTAGGCCGGCACGATCAGGCTGAGCCCCGGCTCGCCGGTCATCGGGCCGTGCACGCCATGCCCACCGACACGCCGGCCGGCAGCCGCACGCCGCGCTCGATCAGCGCCGCCTCGGCGCGCATGACCAGCTCGAGTGCGCGTCCCACGGCCGGCGGCGACAGCTCGAGGTCGGATCGCCGCGAGCGGCCGGGCAGCACCCGGCGCATCAGCCGCACGGCGGCCACCGCGGGCAGGATCCCGGTGAAGAAGTACGAGCTCGCCGTGGGCTCCCATCCGGCGGCGGAGACGCGCGCCTTGAGCCGGCCGAGCGTGTAGCGGCGGTGGTGGTGCATCGACACGTCGTGGTCGCTCCACAGCCAGGTGTAGGCGGGCACGGTCACCACGAGCCGGGCGCCCGGCCGGGCGACGCGCCGCAGCTCGGCCAGCGCGCCGGCGTCGTCCTCGATGTGCTCGATGACGTCCGTGGCGACCACGACGTCGAAGCGGCCGTCCTCGTACGGAAGCGCACCGAGCTCCGCCTGCTTAACGCCGTCCAGGCCCCGGCGGTGACAGAACTCGACGGCGTCCTCGGAGGCGTCGACACCCTCAGCCGGGCCGAGCCGGCCCAGCTCGACGAGGTTGCGGCCGGTGCCGCAGCCCGCGTCCAGCACACGCGGCGACGGCGGCGGGCCGGCGCGGCGGAGCAGCGCCCAGATCACCGCCCGGCGGCCGCGAAACCACCAGTGACGGTCCTCGAGCTCGTACAGCTCGCGATATCGCCAGTCATCCAAGGCCGGGGAACATACCTGCGCGTCAGTAGGGCCACTCGTCGCCGTCCGGCAGCCCGAGAGCGTGCGCGACCCGCGGGAGCCGCGCCACCATCGCCACCTTGATCAGGCAGTTGCGGGCAAACCAGACGAGCCCCGGAAGCTGCCGCGCGAGGTTCGCCGCGCGGGCGCCCGGGGCGAGGTCCTCCCTGCGGTACTCGGCGAGCGAGCGGCTGCGCCCCACGTAGCGCCAGCGCGGCGAGCCGAACAGGACGCGGAGCTGGACGAGCATGACCCCCACCGCGTTGTAGGCGTCGTGGACCAGCATCGCGCCGCCGGGCCGGACCCGGTCGCCCCACCGCTCGATGTCTGCGCGGGCCGGCGCGTAGCGGTGGGCCCCGTCCACGTACAGCAGGTCGACCTCGCCGTCCACCTCGCCGAGCGCGTCCTGCGACATCCGGCGCACGTGCGTCACGCCCTCCTCGACGCCCGCGCGGCGCAGGTTCTCGTGGAAGATCTCATGGTCCGCGTCGCCGCGGGCTGCCTCCGGCGCTATCTCCTGCGGGCCGCGGTCGCCTCCCCCGTGCGGGTCGATGGCCACGACGTCGGTCCCGGGCGCCGCCGACCTGCGCAGGACGATCGTCGAGCGGCCGCGGAAGGAGCCGATCTCGACGATGCGGCCCGGCTCCGGGACCCGTGCGGCCGCGTCCGCGAGCCGGAGGGCCTGGTCGTCGCTCAGCCAGCCCTCGACGTCATCGAGGCCGGCTAGCGGTTCCCGGCCAGCCAGCGCTCGGCCCCCTGGTCCGTGCCGTTCGCGGAGCCGGCGGCCCCTGTCGGCTCGCCGTTCTCGGGCGACTGCCCGGCGGCCGAGCGCAGCACGTCGAGGAAGGTGGCGGCCGAGCGGTCCCAGGTGAAGTTCGCCGCGCGCTCGCGCGCCGCCGCGCCGAGCCGCTCGCGCAGCTCCGGGCTCGCCACGACCTCGCGCACTCGCGCGACGAGCTCCTCGTCGCTTTGCGCCAGGTAGCCCGTCTCGCCGTCCACGATCGACTCGGTCAGCCCGCCCACGGCCAGCGCGACGCTCGGGGTGCCGCACAGCGCGGCCTCCATCACGGTGAGCGACCAGCCCTCGGACGCCGAGGCGGTCACGTGCACCCAGGCGCGCGCGTACAGGGCGGCCTTGGTCGGGACATCGGCGTAGCCGTGCATCACGACGCGATCGGTGAGCCCCCGCCGCTCGATCTCGGCCTCGAGCTCCTCGCGGTGGTCCCCGTCGCCCACGATGTCGAGGCCGGCCTCAGGGATGGCGTCGAGCACGTCCAGCACGTGCTCGATCCGTTTGTACGCCTTCAGGCGGCCCACGAAGATCAGGCGCGGCTCGGGCGAGCGCTCGCCGGGCGCGAGCCCCTCGGAGTCCACACCCAGGTACTGGACCGTGATGTTCTCGCGCGGGATGCCCTCCCGCACCAGGTCGTCGCGCGCCGCGTTCGAGATGGTCAGGAAGGGCGTCCGGCGGTACAGGAGGCGGAGCGGCCACCGCTCGAGCAGGCGGAACAGCAGCTCGCCGGTGCGCGGGAACTCCTCGAGGAACAGCTCGCGGTGGACGTGGTGGATCATGGCCACGCGCGGCTTGCGGAGCCACAGCGGCGTCAGGAACGTGATGCCGTTGATCACCTCGCACACCACGTCGGCGTCGCGCCCGATCCCGCGCAGCACGGCCAGCATGGCCCGGGGGAAGACCGTGACGCGCGTGCCCATGCGGTGGACGACCAGCCTCGGCCCGAAGTGCTCCACCCGCTCGCCGCCCGGGTACTCGCCCGCGACGACGGTCACGCGGGCGCCCGCCTCCACCCAGCGGCTCACCTGTGCCCAGATGTTCGCGCCGTTGCCGCCGGTGTCGTGGTGCTTCCAGTCGCGGTCCGCAAGGACCAGGATGTGGAGGGGTCGTGACTGCTCTCGCGGCGCCATCCGGCGCAGGACGGTAGCGGACGATGCCGGGCTATTGTCTCCCGCGATGAGCGCCCGCCTGTGGCTGTTCCTGCCCACCTACAACGAGGCCGAGAACCTCGACGGCATCGTGCGCGCGGTGGGGGCCGAGCTGGAGCGAATCGCCCCGGCGGACTGGCGCGTGCTCGTGGTGGACGACGCCTCACCGGACGGCACAGGAGAGCTGGGGGACCGCCTGTCGGCGGAGCTCGAGCGCGTGGAGGTGCTGCACCGCCCGGGCAAGGAGGGGCTCGGCAAGGCGTACCTTGCCGGCTTCGCCAGGGCGCTCGAGGGGGGCGCCGAGCTCGTCGTGGTCATGGACGCGGACTTCTCGCACGACCCGGCCCACCTGCCCGCCCTGATCGAGGCCGCCGAGAACGCCGACCTCGTGCTCGGGTCCCGCTACGTGGCCGGCGGCACGATCGCCGACTGGCCGCCGCTCCGGCGCACGCTCAGCCGCTTCGGATCGGCGTACGCGCGAACGATCCTCGGCGTGAAGACCCGGGACCTGACCAGCGGCTTCCGCTGCGTGCGCCGCGAGGTGCTCGAGGCGGTCGAGCCGTCCACCCTCCGCGCGCAGGGCTACGTCTTCAACATCGAGCTGACCTACCGCGCCCTGCTGGCCGGCTTCAGGGTCACCGAGATCCCGATCTGCTTCCGCGACCGCACGGCCGGCGACAGCAAGATGTCGCTGCCGATCGCCATCGAGGCGCTGATGCTGGTGCCGAAGCTGCGCCGCTTGCGCCGGCCCCGCCGCGCGAGCCAGGGCTGGCAGGTGCCGCGCTGGCCGAGCCGGCGCGAGCCGCTGGGCTCGCCGGGCACCGAGAGCGCCGGCGAGAGCGAAGCCGAGCCGGTCCAAGCCCAGACCGGGAGCTAGGCCGAAGTACGACCGTGTCGTACTTCTGCACGTAATACGGGCATAAGTACGACACCGTGTCTGCGTTAGCCCCGATATACGGGGTCAACGCAGACATCGTCCCGCCGGGGCGCCTCTGGGCAGGCGCGGCGCTCCCCTCAATGCCGGTCCCTCAACCCCCCGCGTGGGTGCGGCCCTAAGCCCCCAGCCGGCGCGGGGTCCAGCCCGGGCGGCGGGCCTGCGGCAGTCGGCGCGGGATGCGAGGCCAGGTCTCCACCTGAGCCGGCGGCCCCTCCCGCAGCGCCGCCTCCACCTCGCGCGGGAACGCCTCGCGGAACACCGACGAGTCGAAGCGGCGGGCATTCGTCACACAGGCATCGGAGTCGACCGACGCCGTGTCGAACTCGGCGACCGCCTCCGCGAGCTCGGCCGCGCCGTTCTGCCAATAGCGGCCGGTGACGCCGTCGACGACGTTCTCGAGCAGCCCCCCGGCGGCCCGGGCGATCACGGGGCGGCCGGCGGCCTGCGCTTCCACCGCGGCGATCCCGAACTCCTCGCCCGCGGTAACGACCAGCGCGCGGCAGCTCGACAGGAGGCGCGCGACGTCGTCGTCCGTGACCCGGCCCGCGAAGCGCACCGACGGCCCGGCCATCCGCCTCAGCCGGCGCCGGTCGGGCCCGTCGCCGACGATCACGAGCGGCAGGCCGAGCCGGTTGAATGCCTCGATCGCGACGTCGATCCGCTTGTGCGAGACGAGCTCCGAGACCACCAGGTAGTGGTCGCCGACCGGCCCCGGCGCGAACCGCTCGGTCGCCACCGGCGGGTAAACGATTCTCGAGTCGCGGCCGAAGTACGCGCGGATCCGCGCCTGGGTCGTCGTGGAGTTGGTGAGGTAGCGGCTCACCCGCTGCGCCGCGATCCAGTCCCACTCGCGCCAGCGCCTGAACAGGCTGCGGAGCAGTGTCCGCGACACCGGGTCGACGCGCTCCGACAGCGTGCGCTGGCGCTCGTTCCATGCGTACCGGAAGGGGTTGTGGCAGTAGCTGACGTGCACCGTGCTCTCCTCGCAGATCACGGCGTGCGCCCAGGCACTGGAGCTGGAGATGATCAGGTCGTAGCCCGACAGGTCGAAGGACTCGATCGCGGCCGGGTAGAAGGGCAGCAGCGCGCGGAAGCTCCGCGCCGTGGGGTGGACGCGCTGGAGGAACGACGTGTGCACGGTCCTGCCGGCGAAGCGACCCTGGGTGCCCCGCTCGTCGTACACCGGCGTGAAGATGTCGGCCTCCGGCCACAGCGCGCAGATCTCGAGAAACACCCGGTCGGCGCCCCGGATGCTCACGAGAAAATCGTGGATCAGCGCTGTGCGCGGCCAGGCCCCGCCGGAGACACCATGACTGCTCACGGGCGGCAGTCTATGCGGAGGGTAGGCTTGCGCCTCGATGCGGGTCGCCGTCGACGGTAGGAGCCTCCGGACGGCCGCTCCCGCCCGCGGCGTCTCCGTGTACCTGGAGTGCCTTCTCGCCGAGCTCCGGCGCACGTGCCCGGAGGACCGCTTCGAGCCGGTGGTGGACGGCAGGGTGTCGCGAGTGGCGGCCGCGGCCGTGGGGCGGCCACGGCTGGACCGGCTCGCCGGCGGCTGCGACGTGGTGTGGGCGCCCGCGCCGGCCCCGCTGGCGGTCTCGGCGGGCGTGCCCTTCGTCCTGACCCTGCACGACCTGTCCTTCGAGCACCGGCCCGCGGACTACTCGCGCTACGAGCGGATCTGGCACCGGGCCGCCCGGCCGCGCCGGCTCGCGCGGGATGCCGCGCGGGTGATCGCGGTGTCCGAGGCCGTGCGCGGGCAGGCGATCGCCGAGTGGGCGCTCGACCCGGAGCGGGTCGTGACCGTGCTGTCGGGCCCGGGCCGCCCGCCGGGACCCGTCGGGCCGCTGCCCGGCGGTCTCGAGCCCGGCTTCGTCCTGGCGGTGGGCGCGCTGGAGCCGCGCAAGCGGCCGAGACTCCTGATCGAGGCGCACGAGCGCGCCCGCGAGCGCGGACTGCGGGCCGAGCTGGTGTTCGCGGGCGCGGGCGACCCGCCAAGAAGCGCGCGGGACTCTTCTCCGGCCGCGCGCGGACCCCGCGGGGACGCGTCCGCGTCGCTTGGCGCCCGTTTCCTCGGCCGCGTGGACGATCCCACGCTCGAGGCGCTCTACCGCGGGGCGCTCGTGCTCGCGTGCCCGTCGCGGGAGGAGGGCTTCGGCTTCACCCCCCTCGAGGCGGCCGCTCGCGGCACACCGTCGGTCGTGCCCGCTCTCCCGCCGTTCGGGGAGACGCTCGGTGACGCCGCGATCGCGGTGACCCCGGGCGACGCCGGCTCCCTGGCCGACGCTCTTGTGCGGATCGAGCGGGAGCCCGATCTCCGCAACCGGCTCGCGGCCGCCGCGCTCGACGCGGCGGCGCGGCTCTCGTGGGAGCGGACGGCGCGCGAGACCCGGGCCGTGCTCGCCGCCGCCGCGGAGGGGGCGCGATGAGCGATCTCGCAATCGTGACGGTCGCCCACAACTCCGAGACCGACCTCGCGCGCCTGCTCGACTCGATCGACCGGCACCTCGCCGCCGCGCCGCCCCAGGTCGTGGTGGTGGACAGCGCGTCGAGCGACGGCTCGGCCGCGCTCGCCGCCGAGCGGGGCGCCCAGGTGGTGGCGATCGAGGAGAACGTGGGCTTCGGCGCGGGCTGCAACGCAGGCCTGGCGCTCGTCGACGCCGACGTCACGGCGCTCGTGAACCCCGATGTCGAGCTGCTCGACGACGGGCTCGCGGCGCTCGCCGAGCGGGCGCGCGCGGCGCAGGCGCTGCTCGCCCCCCGGCTCGTCCACGCGGACGGCCGTGTCCAGGACAGCGCCCACCCGCCGCCCGGCCGCGTCGAGGACCTCGTGCCGGCGCTCGTGCCGCGCCCGCTCCTCCCGCCGCCCCTGCGGCGCCGCTACGAGCCGTGGCGGAGCGAGCGCATCGTCCGCGTGGGCTGGGCGATCGGCGCGTGCCTCGTGGCCCGCACGACCCTGCTCCGGTCGCTCGGGCCGTTCGACGAGCGGGCATTCCTGTTCTACGAGGACATGGAGCTCTGCCTCGCGGCCGCCCGGAGGGGCGTCCCGACCGTGCTCCACCCGGACGTCGTCGTGAGGCACCTGGGCGGAACCTCCACGCGGCGCGCGCTGGCGGCCGACGAGGACATCGCGCTGCGCGCGGCCCGCCGGCGGGAGGTGGTCTCGCGCGAGGGCCGGCTGCGCCTGCTGCTGGATGACGCCGCCCAGGCCGCGACCTTCGCCACACGAGCGGCGGCGCGCAGGCTCGCCCGCCGCGGCGGCGACTACGAGCTCGCCCAGCTGCGCGCGCTGCGTACTGCGCGACGAGCCCCGGGCCGCCCCTGACGCCCCGCGCGGCGTGCTGCGCGATGGTGCGGCGGCCGCCGCTAGGCTTCGCGCGCATGCGCCGAACCGCCCCGCTGCTGCTCGCCGTCCTCGCGCTCGCGCTCCCGTCGGCGGCGCTCGCCCAGAGCGCCGGTGACGACCAGTACGCCGACCCGTTCGGCCAGGTGAACGACGGCGGCGGACAGGGCCAGCAGGGCGATCAGCCCACGGACTCCGCGCCCGCCCCGGCGCAGAGCGCCGCGCCGGCCACCCCGGCCGAGGCCACCGCCTCGCAGGAGACGGCGGCACCGACGCTGCCCCGAACCGGCCCCGGCATGCCGGCCTGGTATATCGCGATCAACGGCGCCGTCCTGCTGCTCGCCGGCACCGCGCTGCGCCGCGGGTTCTCCTGAGCACCCAGCCCGTCGCGATCAACGCGCGGGCGGCCGCGCGCCGCCAGATCGGCGGCGTGGAGCGGTGGGCCCGCGAGCTGACGACCCTGCTGCCCGCCCTGCACCCCGAGCGCTACACCGCCATCCGCCCGCCGCGCGCGTTCGCTCACCGGGCCGGGCACGCCTGGGAGCAGCTCGCGCTTCCGCTGGCGGCCCGCCGGGCGCGGCTCCTGTTCTCGCCCGCGAACCTCGCTCCGCTCGCCCACAGCGGCAACGTCGTCGTGATCCACGATGCCGCCCCGTTCCGCGAGCCCGGCTGGTACGGGCGCTCGTACGGCATGTGGCACCGCGCGCTGATACCGAGGCTCGCGCGTCGCGCGCGGCTCGTGATCGTGCCGTCCGAGTTCGTCCGCTCCGAGCTGATCGAGCTGTTCGGCCTGCCGGCAGATCGCATCCAGGCGGTCCCGCCGGGTGTGGAATCGCGCTTCGCGTCGCCGGGCGACCCGGCACGCGTGCTCTCGCGCTTCGAGCTGGACGGCCGCCCGTACGTGCTCGCGCTGGGCACGGAGGGCGCGCGCAAGAACCTGCGGCTGCTGGACGCGATCGCGCCGGGGCTCGCGGCGAGCGGGCTGGACGTGGCGGTGGCAGGCTCGAAGAGGGCGTACATCGCCACGTCGGGCACCGGGATCGCGCGGCGGATCGGCTACGTGGACGACGCAGACCTCCCCGCCCTCTACGCCGGCGCGGCCGCCTTCGCCATGCCGTCGCTGTACGAGGGCTTCGGCCTGCCGTGCATCGAGGCCATGGCGGCGGGCACACCGGTCGTGGCGGCGGACCGCGCCGCGCTTCCGGAGGCCTGCGGCGGCGCGGCACTCCTCGCGGATCCCGACGACGAGGAGGCGTTCACTGCCGCGCTGCTGGAGGCGGCGGGGGCCGAGCGCGACCGGCTCGCCGAGGCCGGCCGCGCCCGCGCGGCGGAGCTCACGTGGAGCCGGACCGCGGAGGCGATCGACGCGGCGCTCGACCCGCTGCTCGCCTGAGCGCTACTGGCAGACGCCGGTGGCGGTCTTCGTACAGCCCTCGAATCGCCGCGCGCTGCGCTGGTAGGCGGCCAGGGCCGGCTGGGCGGTGAAGACGTTGTCGTCCCAGCGCAGCAGCCCGGTGTAGTGGAAGTTGCTGCCACCCCGCCCGTACGGCGACGCCCACGTGTACCAGAACACCTTTCCGAGCCCGAGCGCCCTGCGGCGGCCGACCATGTTCGTGTACATCTGGCCGAGCTTCGTGGCCATCCCGCGCGAGGTCTCCTGGCGCTGATACTTGATCGGGTCCGTCTTGCCCTTCGACGCCGGCCACGTGATCTCGGTGATGTAGATCGGCTTGCGCCGGTCGCCGCGCCGGTTCAGCGCGTCGCGGTAGAGCGCCGTGGCCTTCACCGACCGCCGCACCGTCTGCGGGAAGATCTGGAGCGCGGCGACGTCGAAGTAGCGCTTGATCCCACGCTGGTAGAGCACCTCGATCTCCTCCCACGCCCGCTGCGTGATGCCCGCCAGGACGATCTTCGCGCCGGGGTCGAGGCTCTTCACGATGTTGTACGACGAGCGCAGCATCAGCGGATAGTTCTTCGCGTAGCCGTAGGGACCCCTCTCGGGCGCGTCCCAGTACGCGGGCAGATGCGGCTCGTTCCAGATCTGCCACTCGCGCAGCGGGTGCTTCGGCAGCTCGGGGTGCTCGGTCCAGAAGGTGCCGTCGGGGCCGTACCGCTCAACCAGCGCCGCCACGTACGTCACGTAGTCGTTGCGGTCCTTCGGCGGCGATGTGAACCGGTTCCGGTAGGCGCGCGCCCACTTCGGCGAGTACATCACGACGGGCAGCACGTCGAGGTTGCGGAGAGCAGCCCGCCGAACAACGCCGTCGGTGCGCTCGAAGTCGAACTCGGTGCCGCGACCGCGCGGCTGTGCCTCGCTCCAGTCGAAGACCGTGCGCACCGTCTCCACGCCCGACGACGCCATCTCGTCCCACGCGGCGTCCTGCGTCTCCGCCGACGCGGTCTCGATGCCGTGGTCGTACATGACGCCGAAGAACCCCTGCGGCACGGCGCGCGCCGACGCGGACGCCGGGGCGACGACCAGCACGGCGGCCAGCGCCGCCAGGACTGCAACGAAACGACTCATCTCACTGAACGTAGTTGAGCGTGACCTGGCAGGGGTGACCGTTGTCCATCTGCGGGGTTCCGTTTATGTCCTTCGGCGTGATCGTCAGCTGGCTGGCGGTGACCTTCACCTGCCCGTAGCTGAACTGGTCGAGCACCGAGCACTGCATGCCGACTCCATCGGGCGCCGGCGGCGTCAGGAAGAGGCTGTCCACCGCCTGGTAGCTCTGCGGCTGCCCCGTGACCTGGTCGATCTCGCGGCCAAAGTTCGCCGTCGCGACGGGGCCGACGGTCACGTCCATGATCCCGCTGTTCTTCGGGCCGCCGTTCTCGAGCGTCTTGAAGCGGGCGTCGTTGATCAACGTCGCGTGCACGTCCGTGGTCAGGAAGACCACGTTCCTGACGTTGTGCTGGAGGTACCGCAGCAGGTCCGCGCGCTCGGCCGCGAAGCCCTCCCACCGGTCGTAGGGCAGGATGTAGTAGTCCTGGATCGGCATCTCGTTCATGATCACCTTGAACCGGGCGCTCGAGCGCGCGACCGCCCGCTTGAACCTGGCCAGCTGCGCCTCGCCGAGGAAGGTCCGTTTCGGGTCGTTGATGCGCTTCGTGCACTGCTTTGAGACCGGCTCCGCGAGCGACGGGGTCACGAGGGCGAAGAGCGACCTGGTGGTCTTCGGCGCCGTCGGCGCCAGGTCCGGGCTGTGCGTCTTCGGGTTGTCGCACACGTGGCCCTCGTCGGCGTTCGCGCTCCGGAACGAACGCTCGTCGAGGAAGAACACCTGGAGGTTCTTGCCCCAGCGGAAGGTCCGGTACAGGCCCTTGCTCTTCGTCCAGCGCACCGGCGCGTAGTCCCTGAAGGCCTTCGCGCCGCGCCTGTACAGCGTCGAGCCGTTCACGTTCACGTTGTTGTCGAACGAGTTCTCCTTCGGCGAGAAGTCGTTCACGAACTCGTGGTCGTCCCACTGCGAGTAGAAGCCGGCCGACCCGCGCAGCCTCTGGAGCGCCCTGTTCTTCAGGTTGATCTTGTACTTGGCCCACTTCTGTTTGACGCTCAGCGCGATCGGGTCGAGCCGCCCGGGCACCTCGCTGTCCGAGTAGATCGTGTCGCCGAGCATGACGTTGAAGGCGTTGTTCTCCTTCTTCATCTGGCGCAGCACCCCGCCGTCGTTCCAGAACGGCTGCTTCTGGCCCGGGGTCGAGTTGAAGTCCTGGTCCCCGCTCCAGGCGAACTCGATCGTCTTGGGCTGCGATGGCTTCGGCGCCGTGATGAACGTGCCGATCGCGCTCCTCGCGTGCCTGCCCACGAAGCGGAAGTAGTAGCGCCTGCCCGCCTTGAGGTCGCCCATGCGCGCCTGCAGCGTCCTGTCGTGCGAGCGCCGCGCGCGGACCACCTTCGTGTGGTTCTCGTTGGTGAAGCGCCTGTTCCGCGCCACCTCGAGCGTGTACAGCCCGCTCTTCTTCGCCTTCGCCCACAGCACCGCGCTCTTCGCGCTCACGTCGCCGGCGGCGACGCCGTACGAGAAGCCGCGTGCGGCGTAGGCGGACGGCGCGAGGGCGAGCAGCAGGATGGTCAGGGCCGGTGGGGTCAGGCGGTGCATGCGCATGGAACCCGGCATCCTATGGAAGGTTGCGGGCGCGGCGATAGGCTGCCGTGCTGATGGAGATCTCCCAGACGGGCACGCACGCGGTCGAGAATCAGGCTCCCCCGCTCGCGCCCTACAACGTCTTCGAGTCCGATCTTCCGCTCCGAGAGGCCGTCGAGCGGGAGGGCGGCGGCTGGGGCGTCGACCGCCTGCGAGAGACCGGCGAGCTGGCCGGCTCGCCCGACGCGATCGCGCATTCCGAGCGGGCCGAGCGGAACGAGCCGATCCTCCGCACGCATGACCGCTACGGCAACCGGATCGACGAGGTGGAGCTCGACCCGTCGTGGCACTGGTGCCTGCGGCAGGCGATCGAGCGCGAGATCCACGCCCTGCCCTGGAGGGACCCGCAGCCGGGCGGCCACGCGGTGCGCGCGGCGCTGTTCTTCCTCTGGAGCCAGGTGAATTCTGGCGTGATGTGCCCCGTCTCCATGACCTATTCGGCCATCCCGGCGCTCCGCGAAGAGCCCGACCTCGCCGCCGAGTGGGAGCCGCGCATCACCCGCGCAAGCTACGACGAGGGCGCGCTCGTGGGGATGGCGATGACCGAGAAGCAGGGCGGTTCGGACGTGCGCGCGAACTCCACGCGCGCGGTCCAGAACGGCGACGCCTGGGAGATAACGGGCCACAAGTGGTTCTGCTCGTATCCGCCCTGCGACCTCTTCCTGACGCTCGCGCAGGCGCCGGCCGGCCTCTCGTGCTTCCTCACCTGTGGCCGCGACCCCGGCTTCCGCATCCAGCGGCTGAAGGACAAGCTCGGCACCCGCTCCCTGCCGTCGAGCGAGGTCGAGTTCCACTCGGTGCGCGGCCAGCTCGTCGGCGAGGAGGGGCGCGGCATCCCGACGATCATCCGGATGGTCAACCACACGCGGCTCGACTGCCTGATCGGGTCGGCCGCGGGGATGCGCTGGGGCGTGGCCCAGGCGGTCCACCACGCCCGCCACCGAAGCGCGTTCGGGAAGCTGCTCTCCGACCAGCCGCTGATGCGGAACGTGCTGGCCGACCTCGCGATCGAGTCGGAGGCAGCGACGGCGGTCACCATGCGCGTGGCGCGCGCCTACGACGAGGGCGACGCGCCGTTCCGGCGGATCGCCACCGCGGTGATGAAGCACTACGTCTGCAAGCGCGCCCCGGGGCACGCCGCCGAGGCGCTCGAGTGCCTCGGGGGCAACGGATATGTCGAGGAGTCGGGCATGCCGCGGCTCCTGCGCGACTCCCCGCTCAACTCGATCTGGGAGGGCTCGGGCAACGTGTCCGCGCTCGACGTGCTGCGCGCGTTCGCGCGCGAGCCCGAGGGCCTGCCCGCCTTCCTCGCCGAGTGCGAGCTGGCGCGCGGCGCGAACGCGGCGCTCGACGCCCACCTCGACCGGATCGCGGCCGCGCCGCCGCAGGACCCCGAGTTCGAGGCGCGCAGCGTCGTGTCCGACCTGGCGGTCGCGCTCCAGGCGAGCCTCCTCGTGCGGCACGCCCCGGCGGCGGTCTCGGACGCGTTCTGCGCCGGCCGCCTGGGCGCGGTGGGCCGCGCGTACGGCACGCTCCCGCCAGGGGTGGACACCGAGGCGATCCTGGCGCGCGCCCTCCCCGCTTGACTTGACCTCCCTCGAGGTGCGTCCGCGTGAGGAAAGCGATCTGCCGGAGGTCGAGCGCTTCCTCTCCGATCGGCACGCGCGGCACGTGGCCCGCCTGGGGCGGCTGGAGGACAGCCTCGCCCACCCCGCCCTCGTCGCCGAGCGCAGCGGTCGGCTGGCGGGCGTGCTCACGTACGTGCTCGACAGGGATACCTGTGAGGTTCTGACGCTGCACGCCGCCGAGCGCGGCGGAGGCGTGGGCACGGCGCTGCTGAAGGCGGCCGAAGGCATCGCGCGGAACGCCGGCTGCGCGCGCCTCTGGCTTATCACGACAAACGACAACGTCGACGCCCTCCGCTTCTATCAGCGCCGCGGCTTCCGGCTTGCCGCGCTCCATCGCGGAGCAGTGGACGACTCGCGCAATCGCCTGAAGCCGGACATCCCGGTCGTGGGCGAGCACGGGATCCACTTGCGGGATGAGCTCGAGCTGGACAAAGTGCTGGGCCCGTGAGTCTCCAGACGCTCACCTACGAGGTCGACGGCCGGATCGGGCGCATCACGCTCGACCGCCCCGAGCGCGCCAACGCGATCACGCTCGAGATGCCGCGCGAGCTGGCGGAGTGCGTGGAGCTCGCCAACCTCGACCCGGCGGTGCACGTGATCGCGCTGGCCGGCAACGGGAAGGGCTTCTGCGGCGGGTACGACCTCGTCGAGTACGCCGAGACCCAGGCGCCGAACCACGACCCGGCCGAGCCGTGGGACCCGGTGGTGGACTGGCAGATGATGAGCCGCAACCTGCGCGGCTTCATGAGCCTGTTCCACTCCGACAAGCCGGTCGTGTGCAAGGTGCACGGCTTCTGCGTCGCGGGCGGAACGGACATGGCGCTCTGCTCGGACCTGCTCGTGATCGCGGACGACGCCCGCATCGGCTACCCGCCCGCGCGCGTATGGGGCGTCCCCACGTCCGCCCTGTGGGCCTTCCGCGTGGGCGACCAGCGCGCCAAGCGCCTTCTCTTCACCGGCGACCTGATCGACGGCCGGACCGCCCACGAGTGGGGCCTCGCGGTCGAGGCGCCCTCCGCCGCGGATCTCGACGAGCGCTTCGAGGAGCTGGTCCAGCGCA
>DASUYU010000185.1:0-3304 GCA_036377235.1 Thermoleophilaceae bacterium | reverse complement strand
GCTCCAGCACGCACGCGAGAGGGATTGGGGCGTGGCCATCCTGCGCGGCATCCGGTGGATCGCCCAGAACGCGCCGCCACCTGGGTTGCTGATGCGGAACCCGGCCGGCCGGATCCTCGCCGCAGGCCCTTCATACACGCGGGCATGGAAGAAGGACCCGGACGACCTCGCCGAGGAAGCGGCGCTGTTCGGGAGCAATCCGGGCTTCGACGCCACGCTTCCCCACACGTTCCACGCCCAGCCGCGCGGCCTCACCACGCTCGACGTGCCCGTGCTGGTCCTGTGGGGCACGCTCGACGTGATCCTGCTCCCGCGCCAGGGCCGCCGCTTCGAGCGGCTGATCCCCGACGCGGAGCTGCGCTACCTCCGCGGCCTCGGCCACACGCCGATGTCGGACGCGCCCGAGGAGCTGGCCGATGCGATCGCGGAGTTCGCTATGCGGGCTCGTACGTCAGAACCGCGACGCCATCCCCCACAAACTGTGAGTTCGTGAGCTTGAGCGACTTCTTGTCGCCCGTCTCGCCGAACAGCCGCTTCCCGCTCCCGAGAACCACCGGGAACACCATCAGCCGCAGCTCGTCCACGAGGCCCTTGTCGATCAGCCCCTGGACGAGCTGGGCGCTGCCGTGGACGACGATCTCGCCGTCGAGCTCGTCACGGAGCTTCCCGACCGACTCGGCGAGGTCGCCGTCGAGCACGGTGGTGTTGGTCCAGTCGGGGTCCTTCAGCGTCGACGAGACGACGTACTTCGGCATGTTGTTGAACTTGTCGGCGAACTCGCCGTCGCGCTGCGGCCACGCCTCGGCGAAGCCCTCGTAGGTCCGCCGCCCGAGCAGGAGCGCCTCGGTGTTCATGGTCTCGTCGAGCTTGAAGCGATTGCCCTCCTCGCCCCGCTCGATCTCGAACGTCCATCCGCCGTACTTGAAGTCCTCCGACCCACCCGGATCCTCGATGACCCCGTCGAGTGAGACGAACTCGGTGACAACGATCTTCCCCATCGGATCTCTCCTTCTTCGTTCGATTGCCTGTGTCTAACAGGACGACGAACGAGGAGCGGCTATTTCGACGCGGAACGCGCGAGATAGCGCTTGCCCGCCCGGAGCGTGATGCTGCGCTTGCGGCGGAAGTCGCGCACGACGACCCGCCCGCGGCTCACCGCCGTCAGCGTGCCGTCACAGCGATCTTCCACGAGCCACTTGGTCCCGCGGACGGTGGCGGAGCTGTTGCGGCCGGTGGTCCGGAAGCGACCCCTGGCGCTCGCCCGAAGGCGCCGGATCCGGCGGCGGCTGAGTGCGGCACGGGCGCTCTTCCCGCGGCTGGCGCGGCATCCCCGGAAGCTGGACCCCTTCAAGACGAGGTCGGTGAGGCCCCTGGCACTCCGCCGCTTCGACTGGCGCACCTGGAACAGCCCGCTCAGGAAGTCGCCGCGCTGGCGCTTCCCGGTGGCGTTCGCCGCGCTCTCCATGCGGACCTTGCCCTGCCGCGTATCGAGGAACGAGCCCACGGGGACCTGGCGCGCCTCCGTGAGCGGGACGAACGTGATGCCCTTCTGGCTCGCCCGGCCGGAGCCGGAGGCGCGTGCCGCCGCGCCCCTCACTCCGAGCAGGACGGTCCCGGAGACGGGCGCCACGTTCACGTCGACGCCCAGCGTGGGGTCGTCGAGGTCCGCCAGCGTCAGCGGCCTGTGCGGTGGGCCTCCCCACCCCCAGTCGGGCTGCTCATCGGCGGCGCCGGCCGCGGTGCTGGTGACCGGTATGGCGGTCGCGCCCGGCGTGGACGGCCGCATGTAGATCTCACGGTCGCCGTCCTCATTCGTCTCGTAGGCGATCTGAGCGCCGTCGGGCGAGTAGGCCGGCTGGACGTCGTAGAAGTTGTTCTTGGTGAGCTGCACGGGATCGCTCCCGTCGGCGCCCATCGTCCAGATCTCCTTCGTGTTGTCGCCCACGTTCGTGCCGCTGCCGCGCTCGAACGCGATGCGCGTCGCGTCCGGGGACCAGCTCGGGTTCTGATAGTTCTGGCCCACCGCGTCAGCGCTCCGCCTGGTGCCGAAACTCGCTGTGGCGGTCGCGTCGATCGTGTAGATCTCGAAGCTGCCGTCCGCGTTGCTCTCGTAGGCGATCTGGTCGCCGGCCGGGGACCAAGCGGGCGCGCCGCTGGCGGCGTTGTTCGGCGTATCCGTCAACCGGCGCACGGGCCCGGAGCCGTCCGCATTCCGCACGAACAGCTCCGGACCGGTGGTGCCACCGCCCGGGACGGTCTGGTTGCTCACGTAGACGATCTGGGTGCCGTCCGGCGACCACGCGGGCTCGCTGTCGGGCCCCTCGGCCCCGGTGATGGCGACCTGACCGCCCCCGTCGGGGTTCATCACCCAGATGTCGTTGGTGCGGGCGAAGGCGATCCTCGTCCCATCCGGCGAGTAGGCCGGATCGGTGTCGGCCACCGCGTTCGCCGTCAGAGCCAGCGGGTCGCTGCCATCCGCGTTCGTCGTGTAGATCTCGCGCCCGGCCGGCCCGGGCGCGGCGCGGTCCGACACGAACACGATGCGACCGTTGGTGCCCGGGAACGCGGCGCTCGCTGGGCGCGTGACCGCGATGCATCCGGCGAGACAGAGCAATAGCCCGCCACATGTCAGCGCCCGCCGCACTCCGCTATTTGAGCACGGCTCGTGCGGTGGCGCTAGGCCGTGGCGCGCGTGGCGCGCAGGGGCGCCGGCGTCAGCGCTGCCGCCACGATCACAAGCACGAAGGCGAAGCTCTGGATCACGATGCCGAGCGTGTAGTTCGGCATCGGGTCGCCGAAGACCAGGATCCCGCCGCTGATGGCGGTGACGTTGGCCGCGGCGCTCGTGAGGGTGATGACCGGCACGGCCTCGCCCTTCTGGAGCCCGCGCGCGGACGCGTAGAAGGCGATCACCGAGGCGGCGATGCAGCTCAGGAGCCACGGGGAGAGCAGCACGCCCTCGAGCCCGTCGGTGCCCGCGGCGCTCGTGAGCGCCTTGATGGCGACGTCGGACACTCCGAAGAGC
Organism: Thermoleophilaceae bacterium; assembly: GCA_036377235.1. Lineage (GTDB taxonomy): Bacteria > Actinomycetota > Thermoleophilia > Solirubrobacterales > Thermoleophilaceae > JACVRW01. The sequence goes on along the minus strand of DASUYU010000185.1, from coordinate 279 downwards.
ATTCCGGCCGCGGTGCCGAGCATCACGCCGTGGTGCTCGTGGTTGCCGAGCTTCTTGGAGAGGACGAGGAAGGTGCCGAGCGCCAGGAGCGCCGACTCGAACGCGATCATCGCGGCGGTCGAGTAGCCCGCGTGGCCCGCGTGGCCGGGCAGCGTGATGGCCAGCAGCACCAGGCCGAGGGCCGTGAGGCCGACGCCCGCCCACTGGCGCGTGCCGACCGAGCAGCCGAAGTAGCGCTCCGCGAGCACCGTGAGGAACACGAGCCCGCCGGCGATCACG
>DASUYU010000184.1:0-16411 GCA_036377235.1 Thermoleophilaceae bacterium | reverse complement strand
CCCGCCGCGACCTCGACCGGCCGACGCTACGTCCCCGGCCGATTGTCGAGTGAGCTCCAGAGGTAGAGGCAGGCCAGCGTCCGGTACGGGCGCCAGGGCTTCGCGATCTTCTCCATCCGCTTCGCGTCCGGGATCTTGCGCAGCCGGTACTGCGCCCTGATCGCGTTGCGGATCCCCTGATCGCCCACGGGCAGCACGTCCGGGCGGCCCAGGTGGAACATCAGGAACATGTGGGCGCTCCACTCGCCGATGCCCTTGACCGCGGTGAGCTGCTCGATCACCTCCTCGTCCGGGAGGTCGTCGAGTCGCTCGAGCTCGAGCTCGCCGGTCTGGACGTGCCCGGCCAGGTCGCGCAGATAGTTGATCTTGGGTCGCGACAGGCCGGCGGCACGGATCGCGTCCGGGTCGGCGGCCAGCAGCTGCTTCGGCGTGGGCGTGTGGCCGCCGAACAGCTCGAGCATCCGGCCGTAGATCGTGCGCGCGGCCTTGGTCGAGAGCTGCTGGCCGACGATCGAGCGGAGCAGCGCCCCGTAGGCGTCGCCGGGCCGCTCGAGCTTCAGATCGCGCTTGACGACCGCGCCGTGCTCCTCGATCAGCCGCGCCATGACGGGGTCGGATGCCGCCAGCTCGGCGACGATCTTCGGGGTCGCGCGGACCGTCCTGACGCGCGAGCCTGCACTGGGCCGTGGCATGGCATGAGAGCCTATGCGGCGGTGGAGATGCGCGACGTGGCGGAGGGCCTGTGGCTGTGGCGGCAGCCGCATCCGGCCTGGGAGAAGGGGAACGACTGGGAGCCCGAGGTGGCCTCGTTCGCGGTCGAGTCGCGCGGCACGACCCTGCTGCTGGACCCGCTCGTCCCGCCGCCCGGCGCGCGCGAGGTGTGGGAGCGGATCGACCGGCTTCGGCCCGAGGCGGTGGTGATCTTGAAGCCCGACCACGTGCGCGACGTGGACCTGTTCGTGCGCTGGTACGGCGCTCGCGCGTTCGGGCCCCAGCTGTACTGGCGCGACGACGTGCCGGACACCGAGCTCGAAGCCGTCTTTCCCGGCCACGAGCTGCCCGGCGGCCTGCTCGCCCTCGACGACGGCCGCCGCGCGATGGAGACGCCGGTGTACCTGCCGCAGCAGCGCGCGCTCGTGTTCGCCGACGCGCTCACCGCGCCCGGCGGCGAGCTGCGCGTCTGGTACACGCCGTGGCACGAGGAGCGTGTCCTGCCGGCCCTCCGCGACCTCCTCGAGCTGCCGTTCGAGCACGTGCTGGTCTCGCACGGCGAGCCGGTGCACACACGGTCGGACTTCGACGCCGCGCTCGAGCGCGAGCCGTGGTCCGACTGGAGCGGCGCCTAGGCCGCGGCCCGCGTGTGAAAGGGCTCCTCGAGCGCGCCCAGCTCCGTTGAGGGCGCGTCGCCGAACAGCCATTCCCGCGCGATCCGGTGCCAGTTCGCGGTGGCCCCGAGCTGGCCGAGCACGCCCAGGGTGAGCGCCTCCATCCGGCGCGCCAGCATCGCCTGCGGCGGCATCGTCTCGCGCCGCATCAGCTTCCAGTGGCGCGAGCGCGGGTCGCCGAAGTCGATCAGCGTCTGCGCCACCAGCTCGCGCGTGATCGTCACCTCGCGGTCCTCTCCGTACCACGCCGTCACGTCGTGGAAGTGGTCGAACACGGCCTCCGGGGTCACCTGCTCGTCGGAGGGGTCGAAGAAGCCCATCGCGGCCAGCCGCCGGTGCAGCTCGGCGGCGTCTCCGTCCATCATCGCCCGCAGGGCGCCCACCTCGGCCTCGAGGTCGTCGCGCGACACCCGCTTCGTCATGCCGAAGTCGATGAACGCCACGCGGCCGTCCGGCATCAGCCTGTAGTTGCCCGGGTGCGGGTCGCCCGAGAAGTGGCCGTTCCGGTACAGCGACCCGAAGAAGAAGCGGAAGATGATCTCGCCGAACCGGTCGCGCGTGGCGCTGTCCCGCTCCTTCACCTCCTCGAAGCCGATGCCGTCGACCCACTCGCTCACCAGCACGTGCTCGCTGGACAGCTCGGTGATCACGGCGGGCACGTAGATGAACGGGTGCCCTCGCCACGTGCGCGCGAAGGCGCGGTGCTGCTGCGCCTCGTGCTCGTAGTCGAGCTCGTCGGTGAGCCGCTCGCGGATCTCGGCGGTCATCGCCTTGGCGTCCATGCCGGGCGCGATCCGCTTCGCCACGCGCATGATGAGGCCCAGGTTCTGCAGGTCCGCCCGCACCGCCTTGGCCACGCCCGGGTACTGGACCTTCACGGCCACGTCGCGCCCGTCCTTCAGGCGCGCGCGGTAGACCTGCCCGATCGAGGCGGCCGCCACCGCGTCCTCGCCGAAGTCGTCGAACACGTCGCCGAGCCGCTCGCCGAGGTCGTCCTCCATCACCTTGCGCATCCGGTCGAACGGCACGCGCGGCGCCGCGTCGCGCAGCTCCGCCAGCTTCGCCTGGACGCGCTCCTGGAACTCGGGCGGGAAGGCGCCGGTGTCGATGAACGACGCGACCTGCCCGACCTTCATGGCCGCGCCCTTCATCTGGCCGAGCACGTCGAAGATCTGCTCGGCCGCCTCCATCTGGCGGCGCGCCGCTGCGGCGTGCCGCGCCTCGTCGCCGCGGGTGAGGTTGGCCGCCTTCGTGGCGTAGCCCCGGGCCGCCTGGCCGCCCGCGAGCCGACCCACCTTGGCGGCGCGCCTAACCCGCCCGGTGGGGAGATCCTTTGCCATTCACCTGAGCCTACGCATAGGGTGGTCGCCCTGATGAGGCTGGTCACCTTCGAGGCCCACGGCCATCCGCGTGCCGCGCTCCTGCGCGACGGGCGCGTCTACGACATCTGGGGTGACGCTTCGCGCGGCGCCCGCTCCACCGACCGCACCATGGAGGCGATCCTCGAGGGCGGTCTGCTCGGCGAGATCGAGCCGCTGCCGGACGACGACGGCGTGCCGGTCGACGGCCTCCCGCTGCTGCCGCCCGTGACCCGCCCCGGGAAGATCATCTGCATCGGCCTGAACTACCGCGCGCACGCGGAGGAGCAGGGCAAGGAGCCGCCGGAGACGCCCACGTTCTTCGCCAAGTTCCGCAACGCGCTGGCGGCCCCGGGCGCCACCGTGCCGCTGCCCGAGTGGAGCGACAGCGTGGACTACGAGGCGGAGGTGGCGTTCGTCGTGGGCGATCGCTGCAGGCACGTGACGGAGAGCGACGCCATGGACCACGTGGCCGGCTACACGCTGCTGAACGACCTGTCCGCGCGCGACTACCAGTTCAAGACGCCGCAGTGGATGCCCGGCAAGACGTTCGACGGCGCCGCGCCGTGCGGCCCGGCGCTGGTCACGCCCGACGAGGCGGGCGCGCACGACGCGATCGAGATCGAGCTCACGCTGAACGGCGAGCTGATGCAGAAGAGCTCGACTGCCGACCTCGTGCACTCGGTCCCCGCGCTCGTGGCCTACCTGTCGAAGCTGATGACGCTCGAGCCGGGCGACATCGTCTCGACCGGAACGCCCGGAGGGGTCGGCAGCATGCGCGACCCCAAGGTGTGGCTGAAGCCGGGCGACGATGTCGTGATCAGCTCGCCCCAGCTCGGCGTGCTGCAGACGCGCCTCGCCTAGGCCTCGATCTCGACGTCGCGGCCGAGCGCCTCCGCCAGCAGGTCGGCGTTCCGGCGCGCGGCCCAGATCGGGACGGTGGCGTCGCGGTCCGGGTCGGCCTCCGGCTCGAGCGCGACGGCGCCGCCGTTCGCCGAGACTCGCACGTCGGTGATCGCGCGGTCACGGCTTCGCTCCAGCTGCTCCGCGAGCCGGATCACGCCGCACAGCAGGCGTAGGCGGTGGTCGTCGTCCGGCTCGGCGAGGTCGCCGAGGTCGGACGCGTCGGGCTCGCCCTTCCGGTGGTAGCGCGCGATCAGCCCGATCAGGACCAGCTCGCGCGGCGTGAAGCCAGGGAGGCCCGCGTTCAGGGTGAGGTAGTACGAGTGGCGGTGGTGGTCGTCGTAGTCCACGGCCACGCCGATGTCGTGCAGGATGCAGGCGGCCCACAGGAGCTCGCGCTCGGCGGCGCCGTAGTCGTGGAGGCCGGCGGCGGCCAGGCCGTCGTACATCGAGGCCGACAGCTCCCAGACGTGCGCCGCATGGTCGTCGTCGTGGCCGAAGCGGTGCGCGAGGTTGTGGACGGACTCGCTTCGCACGTCGTCGAACAGCACGTCATGGCCGAGCAGGCGCTCGAAGAACGCTCCCTCGCGGAGTCCGGCCTCGGTCACCTCGATGGCGTCGAAGCCGCCCTCGTCGAGGGCAGTCGCGAGCACGAGCGCGCCGCCGAGGATCACGTCGGCGCGGTCGTACTTGATGCCCTTCACCTGGCTGCGCTTGGACGCCGGCCGCGACGCCAGCTCGTCGATCAGCTCCTCGAGCGCGTCGCGCGTGAGCAGGAATCCCTGGACGTCGATGTCAGGGATGTCGAGCCGCTTCATCGCCGCGGCGGCGAGGTTGCGGATCGTTCCGCCGATGCCCACGAGCCGGCCGCCGCCGCTCCACCAGCCGAGCGCCTCGAGCTTGGCGGCCGCGTGGGCGCGGAGCGCCTTCATCTGCTTCGCGCTCGCCTTCTCGTCGGGCAGGAAACGCTCGCTCACGCGCACGGCGCCGAGCCGCAACGAGTCCGAGTCGGCGAGCCCGCGGCCCTCGATCCGGAGCGCCTGGATGCTGCCGCCGCCGATGTCGAGCCCGAAGCCGTCCTCGATGGTGGTCGAGTTGGCGATCGCGAGGAAGCCGTAGCGGGCCTCCTCCTCTCCGGAGATCACGCGCGCATGAAGGCCGGTGGTGCGCTCGATGTCCGCGAGCAGGTCCTCGCCGTTCGCGGCGTCGCGGATGGCGCTGGTGGCGAGCGCCTCTATCTGCTCCACGCCGGTGGCCCGGCAGAAGGCGGAGTAGACGGCCGCCGTGTGCAGCGCGAGCTCCACGCGGTCGGGCCGGAGCTCGCGCCTGTCGCCGTTGTCGCCGTTGCCGGACGCCGCGCCCATCCCGGCGCCGATCCGCACCGCCTCGCGGATCTCGTCCACGAGGCTCCACCACGGCGTGTCCGGCTCGTACCCGAACACCACGAGGCGCCACGAGTTCGAGCCCATGTCGATGACGGCAACCCGCTCCACAGGCCGAGATGATGCCCGCAACCCTAAATTTCCGCCCCAGCGCTGCCGATGGTGGTCGTGATGAACGCCATGGCGCAGGTATCCGCTCCCACTCTCACGGGTCCCAAGCTCGACAACCGCCGCGTGCTGGCGGGGATCGTGGACCTCCTGATCGTCGGCGCAGGCGCGCTGGTCGTGCTGTACGCCGGCGACGCGCTCACCGGCGACCGCGGGGGCGCGCTCGGCGCGGTGATCCTCGGCTGGGCCCTCTACTACTACTTCGCCCTCGAGTCGGGCGCCGGCCAGACGGTCGGAAAGAGGCTGATGAAGCTGCGCGTGGTGCGCGCCGACGGCCGCCCGGCCGGGATGCGTGAGATCGCCGTGCGCACGGTCCTGCGGGTCGTGGACGGGATCGGCATGTACATCGTCGGGCTGATCGTGATGCTGGTGACCGGCGAGCGGCGCCAGCGGATCGGCGACCTCGCGGCCGCGACCATCGTCGTCGACGCGTCCGGACCGGCCACGGCCGTGGCGGAGCCCGCCGCGCCGGCCGAGGCCGATGCGGAGGTCGAGGACGACGACGAGGTCGAGGCCGTCGCCGGCGAGGAGCCGGTCGCCGAGGCCGCCGAGCCGACCGCCACCATCACGCTGCCCTCGCGCCCGACCCCGCCGGAGCCCCTGTCAGGGATGGGTCCGGAGGAGGCCGCCGAGGAGGCCGAGCCGATCATGGAGAGCGAGCCGGTCGTGGAGGCCGAGCCGGTTCTAGAGGACGCGCCCGTCGTGGAGACGGAGCCGGTCGTCGAGGACGAGCCCGCCGAGGAGGCGGAGTCCTTCGAGGTCGAGCCGTACGAGGTGAAGCCCTTCCACGTCGAGCCGATCGACGTCGAGTCGATGGTCCCGGTGGATTCGACCGTCGAGGTTGCCGAGCCGGCGGTCGAGGTCGAGGACGCTCCCGCCGCCGAGGTCGAGGAGGCTCCCCCCGTGGAGGTGGAGGAGCCGGAGGCCGCTGACACGCTTCCGCCGGCCATGTCGCCGTCGCTCGAGGGGCTTGCGGCCGATGTGGCCGCCGCCCAGCAGGCTCCGCAGGAGGCCGCTCAGGACGAGCAGGCTCCGCCGGAGGCCGCTCAGGACGCCGCCGAGGACGCCTCACACGAGGACGCCCCCGGGGACGACGAGCCGGTCAACGTGAAGTCGGTCGAGACCGTCTCCGCGATGGACCTCATCATGGGCGCCGCGGAGGAGGACTCCGCGAAGCCCGACGAGGACGAGGGACCCGCCTCCGCCTAGCTCGCTCCCATGCGATGCCTACACTCGTGGGCCGCATGGCAATCGGCACGAATGAGCAACCCCTGCGGGTGGCGATCGTCGGTTCGGGGCCGGCGGGCTTCTACGCGGCCGGGCATCTCCTGAAGTCCAAGTCGCACCCCGACCTGTGCGCGCAGGTGGACATCTTCGACCGCCTGCCCACGCCGTGGGGCCTCGTCCGCGCCGGCGTCGCGCCGGACCACCCGAACATCAAGGCCGTCAGCCGCGTGTACGAGAAGACCGCGGAGCACCCGGAGTTCCGCTTCTACGGCAACGTGGAGCTGGGCCGCGACCTCACGCGCGACGACCTCATCTCGCGCTACCACGCGGTCGTCTACGCGGTGGGCGCCCAGACCGACCGCCGCATGGGCATCCCCGGCGAGGACCTGCCCGGCAGCTGGGCGGCCACCGAGTTCGTGGCCTGGTACAACGGCCACCCGGATTACCGCGACCTCGAGTTCGACCTCAGCGCCGAGCGCGCCGTGGTGGTGGGCAACGGGAACGTCGCCACCGACGTCGCCCGCATGCTCGCGCTAACCCGCGACGAGCTCGCCCGGACCGACGTCGCGGACCACGCGCTGGACGTCCTGGCGGAGTCGAACGTCCGCGAGATCGTCGTGCTCGGCCGCCGCGGTCCCGCCCAGGCCGCGTTCACGAACCCGGAGCTGCTCGAGCTGGGCGAGATGACGGACGCCGACGTCTTCGTCGACCCCGGCGACGTCGAGCTCGACCCGCTGTCGAAGGCGTTCATCGAGAGCGAGGCGGCTCACGCCACGAAGAAGAAGAACGTGGACATCCTGTCCGGCTACGCCGCCCGCGAGCCGCTCGGCAAGCGCCGCCGGATCGTGCTGCGCTTCCTCGTCTCGCCCGTGGAGATCCTCGGCACCGACCGCGTCGAGGGCGTCCGCATCGTCCACAACGAGCTTGCCGAGGGCGACGACGGCTCGCTGCGCGCCCGTCCCACGGACATCACCGAGGAGCTCGACTGCGGGCTCGTGTTCCGGTCGATCGGATATCAGGGCACCCGCATCGACGGCGTCCCCTTCGACGACCGGAGCTGCACGATTCCCAACGAGCGCGGCCGCATCATCGACCGCCCCGGGGAGTACGCGGTGGGCTGGATCAAGCGCGGGCCCACCGGGATCATCGGTACCAACAAGCGCGACGCGCAGGAGACGGTGGACGCGATTCTCGACGACCTCGACGCCGGCCGGCTCCCCGCGCCGGCCGATGCCGACCGTGACTCGATGGAGGCGCTCCTCGCGGAGCGGCAGCCCGACGCGGTGAGCTACGCCGGCTGGCAGGCGGTCGACCGCGTGGAGCGCGAGGCGGGCGAGCCGCAGGGGCGCCCGCGCGTGAAGCTGTGCTCGTTCGAGGACCTGCTCGAGGCCGCGAAGGACGCTACGCCGGCGCCCTGACGGCCTCGCCGTCGAGCGCATCGAGGGCGCGCTCGACCGATAGACGCAGGCAGGTGAAGATCGGGGTCTCCGACTCCGTGTAGGCGGAGGACTCCGTCGACCGCAGCTCCTGCACCAGGTCGAGGAAGTCGGCCGGGTCGTCGGCGTCGAACGCCACGACGAACTCCTGGTCGTCCAGCCCGAACGAGTACGCCGTGTTCGTCTCGATGCCGGTGAAGCGGCGCGCCACCGCGATGTGGTCGCGCATCACCCGCATCCGCTCGTCGGCGTCGAGCGCGTACCACTCGCGCTTCTTCCACATCGGGTAGACGATCAGGTACTTCGAGTCCGCCCCGGCGCGCGGCGCGAGCGGCTGGTCCGGCTGGTCCGAGTACGGCGACTCCTTCGTCATCGCGAGATAGGAGTGGGAGATCTCCGCGTACCGCATCAGGCCGCTCTGGTTCAGCAGCACGTGCAGCTCGTGGATCGGGTCGAGCGACCGGGCAATCGCGCGCACCATGAGGTCGCAGTCTCCGCGGGTGCCGACGAGCGAATACGCGCGCAGATAGTGATCCTCGGCGAAATCCCTGCAAGCGGCGGCGAACTCGCGCTTGTCGGCCGCCCGCTCCTCGGACGACCGCCGCCGCCAGGCCGGATCGACCTTGAGAAAGGTGTATTTCACGTAGTTGCGCGCGTCGGTCACAGGTCTAGTGTGGCCGATAGGATGGGCTGGCATATGCGAGTAGCCCTCGTATCGCCCTATTCGTACACGTATCCGGGCGGCGTGGGGCGCCATGTGGAAGCTCTGGCCCAAGAGCTGATGGAGCTGGGACACGAGGTCCGGCTGCTGGTGCCCTATGACCCCGACGACCGGATTGCGCGTGTCACCCACCGCGGCGCGCGCCCGCAGCGACGGCCCCTGCCCGATCACGTGGTGCCGATGGGGCGCACGCTCGGCCTGCCGATGAACGGCGCAGTGTCGAACCTCGCGACCTTCCCGAAGTCCGTGGGCCTGCTGGGCAGGCAGCTTCGCCACGGCGGCTACGACATCGTGCACGTGCACGAGCCGAACGCCCCGTACCTGAGCTGGTACGCCACCGAGGCGGCGAAGGTGCCGGTGGTCGCCACCTTCCACACTTACTCGACCGCCGGGCTCGTGAACCGGTTCGCCGCCAGCTTCATCGGCGCCCGCCGCCTGTACGCGAAGCTCAGCGCGCGCATCGCCGTCTCGGAGGCGGCGCAGTGGACGGCCCAGCGCTACTACGGCGGCCGCTACCGCATCGTCCCGAACGGGGTGGACCTGTCGGCGGCGCGGCCGGACGGCGCACGCCCCAACGACTCGCTCCGGATCGTCTTCGTGGGCCGCGCCGAGGAGCGCAAGGGCCTGCCCGTGCTGCTGCGCGCCTTCGAGGCGCTGCGCGGCGTGGGCGTGCCCGCGCGGCTCACCGTCGCCGGCCCCACCGCGGAGGAGGTGGAGCCCCTCCTGCTGGATCCGGAGGGCATCGAGATCGCCGGCCAGGTGGACGACGCCACCAAGTGGAAGCTGCTCGGCGAGGCCGACATCCTGTGCGCACCGTCGCTGGGCGGCGAGAGCTTCGGGATGGTGCTCACCGAGGCGTTCGCGTCCGGCACGCCCGTGGTGGCCTCCGACATCGCCGGGTACCGCGACGTGGTCCGTAACGGCAAGGACGGCATCCTGACGCCAGTCGGCGACGCGGTAGCGCTCGGCGAGACGCTGCTCGAGCTGGCCTCCGACCCGAAGCGCCGCGCCGAGATGTCCAAGGCCGCGCTCGAGAGCGCCGAGCGGTTCGCGTGGCCGAACGTCGCCCGGGAGATCGAATCGGTGTACGAGGAGGCGCTCGGCATGCCCGAGCCGGACGGCCGCGTGGCGCGAGCCGCGCAGCGCCTCGGCGCCGTGCCCACCGAGCCCGGGCCACGCGTGGGCCCGAAGCGCCTGCCGTCGCTCGAGCCGAAGCCCGATGCCCACCGCGGCCGCAAGGTCGCGCACGCGGCGCGGCGGGTGCTGATCACGGCGGGAGCCGTGGCCGGCGCCGGGCTCGCCGCGCTCGCGCTCCAGCGAATCGGCATCGAGTCGATCGGCCGCGCGATCGTGGCCGCCACGCCGGTGTGGGTGCTGGTGGCCTTCGCGCTCATGTGCGCGTCGATGCTGGTGCGCGCCGAGGCGTGGCACGCGATCCTCCGCGCCGCCCTGCCCGGGACCCGCGTCCGCCGGCGCGACGCCGCGCGCGCGACCATGATCGGGGTGCTGATGTCGGCCAGCCTGCCGGCCCGGCTCGGCGAGCCGTCGCGGGCGCTGATAGTGGCCAGGCGGGTGGGCCGTGTGCGCGACCGCTTCCCGATCGTGCTCGGCACCCTCGTCTCGCAGACGCTCCTCAACATCGTCGCCCTGGTGGTGCTGGGCGGGGTGATGTTCCACACCGTCGGGCTCTTCAAGGGCAACGAGCAGGCGCTGATCGTCGCCACGATCGCGCCCGTGGTGCTGCTCGCGCTGGTGCTCTGCGCGCCGTGGCTCCTGCGGCGCGGCAAGCCGTCGCGGTTCCAGCGCGTCCAGAGGGCCGCCACCGTCGCGCGCGGCGCCATGCTGCGGGTGCGCGCCGGGCTTCAGGTGTTCCGCAAGCCCCGGCTCGGCGCCTGGGCGCTTCTCATGCAGCTGAGCGCGTGGGCGATCCAGTGGCTCGCCTGTTACGTCCTGCTCGTGGCGCTGGGGCTCGACAGCCACGCCGGCATCGGCGCGGCCGCCGCGGTGCTGTTCGCCGTCAACGTGACGGCCGCGCTGCCCGCCACACCGTCGAACCTGGGCGTCTTCCAGGCGGCCTGCGTGGCGGTCCTGTCGGCCTACGGAGTGGGCAAGACGAACGCGCTCGCTTACGGGATCATCCTCCAGGCCGTGGAGATCGCCACGGCCGTGGCGATGGGCATGCCGGCGCTGGTGCGCGAGGGCATGACCTGGCGCGACCTGCGACTCAAGACGCTCTACGCGGCTCCGGTGGAGCTGACGCAGGCCGCCCGGCGCGGCGAAGCTGCAGAAGCTGAGGCCTAAAAAGCTTCAGATAGGCCTCCGGGATGACGAAAAGTCTCCTGTAAGCCCATGGAAAACGGGAATTTCGCCGAGGCGCAACTTCGCGCCCTAATTGACGTCGCCGCTGCCGCGGCGGGCGCCCACCGGCTCGAGGAGGTCCTCGAGCTGGCAGGCGAGCGCGCGCTGGCGGCCGTGGGCGCCGCCTCGCTGTCGATCAGCCGCTGGCACGAGGACGAGGGCATCCTGCGGACGCTCATCAACGTCGGGGACGTGAGCCCGCGGGAGGAGCGCTTCCCGAAGGACGAGATCTACACCGTGGAGGACTACCCCACCCTGACCCGGTTGATGGACGGGGCGGAGTTCTCGGCCGCGGCCGTGGACGACCCGGGCACCGACCCGGCGCTCCGCGACCTGCTCGTGAAGCTCGGCAAGGAGGCCTGCCTATCGGTCTCGATGATCCTCGAGGGCAAGGCATGGGGTGAGCTCGAGGTGTTCACGGCGCACGGTCAGCCGCGCCTGTCCGAGAAGGACGCCGGCTTCCTGCGCGCGATCGCGGACCAGCTCGTGGGCGCGATCCACCGAGCCGAGCTGTTCGCACAGGTCGAGGAGCTGGCCTACACCGACTCGCTGACCGGTGTGGCGAGCCGGCGCGCCGTCGAGCTTGCGCTCGACGAGGCGTGCTCCGCCCCCGCCGGGCCGGGCTCGCCCGCGCTCGTGCTCTGTGACATCGACGACCTGAAGCGGGTGAACGACCAGGGCGGGCACGAGGCCGGCGACCGCGCCCTGTGCGCGGCCGCCGAGGCGCTCGTCTACGCGGCACGCCGCCACGCCGACGCGGTGGTCGGGCGGTTCGGCGGCGACGAGTTCTGCGTGCTGCTGCCGTCGGCGACGGTCGAGGACGCGCGCGCGGTGGCCACCGACGCCGTCCAGAGCCTGCGCGCCGCCGGGGGCGAGCGGATCTCGTGCGGAGTCGCCGGCCGTACCGACGGTGAGAGCCCGGCGGACCTGCTTCGCGCGGCCGACGAGGCGCAGTACCGGGCCAAGCGCGCGGGCGACTACGTGGACGTGGTGGCCGCGGGCGACCCGACCACCGAGCCGCCCGAGCCGCATGCCCGCGACCGCGCCTACCGCGCGAGCGACCCGGATGCCGAGCTCGCGCGCGAGCTGCTCGACATGCTCGACGGGATGAACGGCACCAGCGCCGAGGAACGGCTGGCGCGGTTGCGCTCCCGCCTGGAGCAGGCGAGCTGAGTACCCCGGACTGGCAATCCGCCGACATTCGGCGTACCGTGGGCGCAGCTTGATGGCCCGCAAGCTCATCGGAGTGCTCGCGCTCGGTGTAGTGCTGGCTGTTCCCGCAGTCGCGAACGCAAGCAGCGACGCGCTGTCGAGCTGGGACGACGTGCAGCGCTTCGAGCCCGGTGAGGCGCTGGTGCGCTACGGGGCCGATGTGAACGCGGCGGAGCGTCGCGACGTGCGCGACGCGGCCGGGGTGGACTTCGAGGGCTCCCTGGCCCTGCCTCACAGCCAGGTGGTGAGCTTCCACGGCTCGGTCAAGGACGCGATCGCGCGGCTCGAGGACCAGCCCGGCGTGGTGGACGCCCAGCCGAACTACATCTACAAGGCGCTGGCCGCCGCACCGAACGACTCCTTCTTCGGTCAGGAGTGGGGACTCGGCGGTGGGCCCGGCGTGAACGTCCTCCCCGCCTGGGACCGCACCCGCGGCGCGGGCCAGACGATCGCCGTCGTGGACACCGGGGTCGACCTGACGCACCCGGACCTCGTCGGGAATCTCGTGCCGGGCCACGACTTCATCGACAACGACGACGTTCCGGACGACTTCAACCTCCACGGAACCCATGTGGCCGGCACGGCCGCGGCCGACGACGACAACGGGATCGGCGTGTCCGGCGTGGCGCCCGCGGCGAAGATCATGCCGGTGCGCGCACTCGACGCCGACGGGTCGGGCAACAGCGCGAACATCGCGAACGGCATCCTGTTCGCGGCCGACAACGGCGCCACCGTCATCAACCTGAGCATCGGCGGTCCGGCCGGCGGCGGCGACGGGGCTCTCAGCGCGGCGATCGAGCACGCCGGCCAGCGCAACGTCGTGGTCGTGTCAGCTGCCGGCAACGACAACAACAACAACGACGTCAACCCGACGACGCCGTGCACGCTCGACCCGCCGACTCACAACAACATCTGCGTCGCGGCCGTGACCCCGACCGGCGCGCGCTCCGACTTCTCGAACTTCGGCGCGTCGACAGTGGACGTCGGCGCCCCCGGCGGTGACGGCAGCGGCACGCCGGCGGGCGACGTCCTGAGCACGAAGCCCGCCTGGACCACGGCCTTCAGCGAGAACTTCGAGAGCGGGACGGACGGCTGGACGGCCAGCGGGACCTCCACCTGGGGACTGGCGGGTAGCGGCATCGGCACCGACTCGATCACCGACAGCCCGGCCGGCGACTACCTCCCCAACACCGACTCGAACTTCCAGCACTCGGCGGTTGACCTGAGCGGCCGGCGCGGCTGCCGGCTCGACTTCTGGATCGACGTCGCGATGGACGACATAAGCCCGACCGGCGACCCGTTCGACCTCGCGACGGTCGGGATCAACAGCGCCGGCCCGACGCTCACCGGCGCCTTCTTCGCGCCGACGAACGGCTTCTTCCAGAAGAAGGACAAGGCCATGAACGCCTTCGACGGGCGGAACGACGTCCTGCCGACGTTCGGCTTCCACTCCGACGACAGCGTCCAGGGCGACGGCGTGTACATCGACGACTTCAGCATCAACTGCCGCGGGAACTCGTATCCGAACTCGATCGGCGGCGAGGACGCCGACGACGGAGGCGACTACACGGCCATCGCCGGCACCTCCATGGCGGCTCCGCACGTGTCCGGAGTGGCCGCGCTCGTTCGCGCGGTCGACCCGGGCGCGCCGGCGTCGCAGGTGGTCCAGGCGATCATGGAGGGCTCGAAGCCCGACGCCGGCATGGCGGGCGTGACCGTGACCGGCGGAGTCGCGGACGCCGTGGGCGCGATGGACAGGGCGCTCGCCATCCCGAACCCGGTCACGAGGCCGCACAAGCCGCGCGTCCGGAAGGTGACCGTCAGCAGGAGGGGCGTCATCACGATGGTCATCTCGGGCGATGCCGGGAACCGCGGCAAGGTCACGCTCAAGGCGAACATCACCGCGGCGCGCGTGCGGACGGTCGCCAAGAAGTCCTTCAGGCTGAGCAGCCGCGGGCGCGCGACGGTGAAGCTGAAGCCCTCGAAGCCCGCGCTGAAGCAGCTCAAGCGCAAGCACAGGCTGAAGCTGAGGGCCAAGGTCGTCGTGAAGAACGCGGCCGGCGCCAGCAACAGCGTCAGCGGCACCATACGGCTCAGGCTCCGGCGCCGCTAACCCTGACATAGTTGTGTCAAGGTTGGTAGGCTTCCTGCCTTGGCCACGCGCGATTACATCGACGCAGTCCGCAGCCGCGTCGTCGTCTTCGACGGCGGCATGGGCGCGACGCTCGAGCAGTTCGACCTGACCGAGGAGGACTACGGCGGGCTCCAGGGCAAGTGCCACGAGGCGCTCGTGCTCAACCGGCCCGACGTGATCGAGGGCGTGCACACCTCGATGCTCGACGCCGGCGCAGAGGTCGTGGAGACCGACACCTTCCAGGCCAGCCGCCTCAAGCTCGAGGAGTGGGGCCTCGGCGAGCACACGCTCGAGATCAACACCAAGGCCGCGCAGATCGCGCGCAAGGCGGCGGGCGAGGACCGCTTCGTGGCCGGCTCGATCGGCCCCACCGGCCACCTGCCCGCCAGCGACGACCCCACGCTCGGCAAGATCACCTTCCGCGAGCTCGTGGAGGTGTTCACCGAGCAGGCGCAGGGCCTGATCGAGGGCGGCGCCGACCTGCTGATCATCGAGACGGCCCAGGACATCCTCGAGGTGAAGGCCGCGATCTTCGGAGCGCGCGAGGCCTTCAAGCTCACCGGCCGCGAGGTGCCGCTCCAGACGAGCGTCTCGCTGCTGCCGAACGGCGGCAAGATGCTGCTCGGCACCGACATCCAGGCCGTGCTCACGACGCTGACCGCCCTCGACGTGGACGTGATCGGGCTGAACTGCTCGACCGGCCCCGAGGACATGCGCGACGCCATCCGGTACCTGGGCGAGAACAGCCCGCTGCCGGTGCACTGCATCCCGAACGCCGGGCTGCCGCTGCAGGGCCCCGACGGCGAGACGATCTTCCCCGAGGAGCCGGACCCGCTCGCGAACGTGCTTCAGGAGTTCGTGGAGCGCTACGGCATCTCGATCGTCGGCGGCTGCTGCGGCACGACGCCCGACCACATCGCGGCGATCGTGGACCGCGTGGGCGGCCGCGACGCGGAGGCGCGCCCCGACACGCGCGCCGCGCTGGTGTCGTCGATGATGACCGCCACGCCGCTCGTGCAGGAGCCGCGGCCCACGCTGGTGGGCGAGCGGGTGAACTCGCAGGGCTCGCGCAAGGCGAAGGAGCTGCTGCTCGCCGACGACTACGACGGCATCCTTCAGATCGCCGAGGACCAGGTGACCGGCGGCGCGCACGTGCTCGACATCTGCGTGGCGCTCACCGAGCGCCAGGACGAGGACGTCCAGATGTCCGAGGTCGTGAAGCGCGTGTCGCTCACGCAGCCGGCGCCGCTTCAGATCGACTCGACCGAGCCGGACGTGATCCAGGCCGCGCTCGAGCGCATCCCCGGCCGGGCGATCGTGAACTCGATCAACCTCGAGGCGGGGCGCGACAAGCTCGACACGGTCGTGCCGCTCGCCAAGGCGCACGGCGCCGCGGTGATCGCGCTCACGATCGACGAGGAGGGGATGGCGAAGACGCCCGAGCGCAAGCTCGAGGTGGCCAAGCGGATCGTGGAGCTCGCGTGCGACGAGCACGGGCTCGACCGCGAGGCGCTGATCTTCGACGCGCTCACGTTCACGCTCACCACCGGCGACGACGAGTGGAAGCCGTCCGCGGTCGCCACGATCGACGGGATCCGGACGATCAAGGAGGAGCTGCCGGGAGTGCAGACCTCGCTCGGCGTGTCGAACGTGTCGTTCGGCGTGTCGCCGAAGGCGCGCGCGGTGCTGAACTCGGTCTTCCTCCACCACTGCGTCGAGGCGGGGCTCGACCTGGCGATGGTGAACCCGAACCACATCACGCCCTACTTCGAGATCTCGGAGGAGGAGCGCGCGCTGGCCGACGACCTCGTCTACAACCGCCGCGAGGACGCGCTCGAGCGCTTCATCGCCTACTTCGAGCAGCAGGGCGAGGCGGAGGAGGAGTCCGGCGGCGCCGACCCCACCGAGGGCATGGAGCCCGAGGAGGCGCTCCACTTCATGATCCTGCGCCGCAAGAAGGAGGGCGTGGAGGACTGGATCGACCGCTCCGTCGAGAAGATCGGCGCGGTTCCGACGCTGAACAAGGTGCTGCTGCCGGCCATGAAGGAGGTGGGCGACAAGTTCGGCGCCGGTGAGCTGATCCTGCCGTTCGTGCTTCAGTCGGCCGAGGTGATGAAGCGCGCCGTC
>DASUYU010000183.1:0-6195 GCA_036377235.1 Thermoleophilaceae bacterium | reverse complement strand
GGTACGCGCTCGACACCGAGACCTCCCCGCCGACTCTCGCCGCCGCCCAGGCGCACCTGGGCCGGCTCGCGTCGAGTGGCGACCCGCGCGGCTGGGACGACGCCGGCGAGCTGACCCCGCTCGACCGCTTCGCGCGGATGTTCTCGGGCTTCGGCCTGCGAGGCCTCGACGGCACGGCCTGGTACCACCCGCTGCGCCTGACCATCGACGGGAGCGCCGTGGCCGCCGGGAACCGCAACCCGGCCCAGAAGGTCCTGGACGTGCGCGCGACGCACGGCCACGACCTGCCGCGGAGCCTGCGGATCTACGCCTTCGGAGCGGCGCTCGGCGGCCAGCGCGTACTCGACGCCGCGAAGGCGCTCGCCGGCCAGTCGCGTATCCCCCGCAGCCACCTGACGCTCATCGACCGCCACACGACATACGCGCACAACGACCCGAACTCGGCCGCGCCGAGGAACGCGTTCGTGAAGGCGCTGATCCCGTTCCTGCGCGGGATCGCGCGCCGCTAGGCTTGCGAACGTCGCCCGCGAGGGCGGCGCGTGGTGGGCGTAGCTCAGCTGGTAGAGCTCCTGGTTGTGGTCCAGGCGGTCGCGGGTTCGAGTCCCGTCGCTCACCCTTCGGAAACCGCTGCGGCGGGCGACCCGCGGCTGCGAGTATCCGCGCCGTGACCCTCGCGGAGCTGTGGCGGCGCGGTCAGACGGGCTGGCCGCGCAGCTTCCCCATCGTGCAGTTCCCGAACGCGCCGCTGCTCGTCGCGTTCGCGGGCTGGGGATTCGCCGCTGTGACCCATGGCACGGCCCATGACGTGGGCCGCCTCGTCTTCGTCGTCGGCCTCGGGGTGTGGGCGCTGCTGGAGGTGGTGGCCGGGGTCAACTGGTTCCGACGCCTGATCGGCGCGGGAGCGCTCGTATGGATCGTCGTGGGCGCTACGTCCGCCGCGTGATCCGGAAGATCGGGTGGAGGGGCGCGATCCGGCGAATGTCCTCGTCGGGCGCGTCGGCCCCCACGCCCTGGAAGAACGCGCCCACCTCCCACGCCCACTTCTTCAGGTAGGCCCGGAGGATGGGGAGCTTCTGGTCGTCCGGAACCTCGGTGGCGGCGATCTCCTCGATCCTGCGGCCCTTGCGCAAACGGCCCTCCCCGCTCACGCGGATGTTGCGCACCCACTGGGTCTCACCGCGCGGTGCGACGAGGTACCGGTCGCCCTCGTGCTCCAGAGGGTTCACGGGAGTGGGTCGCCACTCTCCGCTCTTGCGTCCACGCACCTCCAGCACACGCGACCCCGCGAGGCTCACGCCGAGGCGCGTCAGGCCCGCGACGATCGGGTTGAACACGTGCTTCGTGAACCACCCCGGACGCTGGTAGCGGTCCGCCATCAGCGCCGACCCTAGCCGACCGACGCCGGAGCGATACTCGCCTCGTGGCTGGAGAGATCCGGCGGGCGGGTGCGCGTGAGATCCGTGACGTGGTTCGTGGGCGAACGCTTCCCCACGTGCATCTCCGTTCGCGGCTCATGTTCGTGACCGGACTGACGATCGCCATCGATGCGATCGCGAGCGTCCTGATCTTCGTGTTTGAGAGGAACGCGGCCGGAACTCAGATCACGAACGTAGGGGACGCCCTGTTCTGGACCTCCACTCAGCTCCTGACCGTCTCCTCGCAGCTGCCGAACCCGATCTCCGTGCCCGCACGCGTGCTGGACATCTTCCTCCAGGCCTACGCGATCTCGGTGGTGGCGGTGCTCGCCGGATCCTTCGGCGCGTTCTTCCACCGCCGCGGCGACGAGGGCGAGCTAGCTCAGGCGAAGGCGCCGAGTCACTCGTCGTGAGCGGTTGTGCGCGCCGTCCTCGGCGCGGATGAGCACGCGATAGCGGCCCGCGCGCAGAGCGTGGGCCGAGAAGCCCATCGAGCGGCGACCGGCCGCGCGGGTGCGCGTGATGCCGTTCTCGTCGGACCAGCGCCTTCTGGCCCGGCGCTCGATGCGGATGCTCACCCTGGCGCGCTCGCTCACGGTGAAGCGCACGCGGATCCGGCGGTGGGCGTGGGCTCGCACGCGCTTTCGGGACAGGGAGACGTTCGAGAGGCGCGGGCGCTTCGTGTCGCGGCCGGGGATCAGCTCGGCCAGGCCCGGCTCGCCGGCCTCCACGTCCAGCAGCGCCTGGTTGTCGCGGTCGCCCGTGAAGCTCTGGTTCGCCACGATGATCCGCGTGCCCAGGAAGCGCGCGCTCGAGGGGGTGTCGAAGGGGATCTCGGAGCCGTTGTCGCCGCCGCCGGGTGAATTCGGGAACCGCTCGACCTCGGTGCCGTCGGGCGCCACCACGGCGATCTGATTCGCGGTGCCCGCAAGCGGCACGTACAGCCGGCCCGAGCGCGCCACGCCGAAGCCGTCGGGCAGGTCGGTCGGCCCGCTCTCCCAGAGCTCGCGCATGTCGCCCGGTGAGCCGTCGGGCTTGATCTCGACCGCGTAGATCTTTCCGGTGGCCGGGTTGCCGTCGCCGAGCCCGGCGGAGCTGCCCTGGCCGATCAGGAGCGTGCGGCGGTCCGCCGCCAGCGCCAAGCCGGTCGTTCCGAACTCGCCGCCGTCGAGCTTCCGGTCGGACAGCCAGATCTGTGCCGCTCCGCCGCCCGGCGGCACTCGCCACACCACGCCCTGCAGGAAGTCGCTGACGTACAGGCTCCCGTCGGGCCCCCACGCCCCGTAGTTCGCCTGCGGCTCGCGGTCGCCGATCGTGGGCGAGCAACCCGGGCCCGTCTGGAGCGGGAGGCACGGCGCGAGGTCGGCGAACGTCGCGTACTGGGTGAACGTGCCCTTCACGGTGTCGAGCAGAAGCGCCCGCGCCGGCGAGCGGTCGAGCAGCACGAGCCGCCCGCGCGCGTCGCTCGTGGTGACCTGCACGCCGTGGTCCTTCGACAGGTCCTGTCCCGGCACGACCCACGACCGCAGGAGCGTCCCGCCGGCGTCGTACTCGAACACGCGCGACCGCTGGCCCGAGCCCGCCGGGTTCACGTACGTGCCCGCGTACACGCGCCCGTTCGGGTGCACGTACGCCAGCGCCGGGAAGCCCGGTGCCTGGATCCGCGCGAAGACGCGCGTGTCCCACCGTGCCCGCTGCGCGGACGCCGCGGGCACGACCACGAGCAGCGCGGCCAGCACCGCGCCCGTCACGAGCGCCGCGCGCCTCACAGCTCGTCCATCACCTCGCGCGCCGCCCGCTTGCCGGACCGCACCGCCCCGTCCATGTAGCCGTTCCAGTAGTTGGACGTCTCCGTGCCCGCCCAGTGGATCGGCCCGACCGGGTCGCGCAGCGCCGTGCCGTGCGCCAGCAGCAGCCCCGGGTGCGCGACGCCCACCGGCCCGCCGCGCGACCACCGGGCGCCCGGCCAGTCGGTGTCGAAGAAGCGGCGCGCGTTCAGCGCCTCGCGGCCGAAGTAGTCGGCGAAGTTCTTCAGCACGGCGGTGCGCCTGTCGGCCTTCGACTGGGCGCGGTACTTGCGCGCCTCGTCCCCGCCCACGAATCCGAACAGCGCGCCCGGCGCCCCGTCCGGCGGCGAGTCGTCGAAGCACGCGTTCACCGGCCCGTTGAGCGAGAGCGCCGTCCCGTTCAGGTTCTTCTCGCGCCAGAACGGCCGGTCGTACACGGCCGTGACCTTCAGGAGCGTGCCCTGCGGCATCTGCCGCTCGAGCGCAAGCCGCGTACCGGGCAGTGCCGGCTCGAACCGGATCCGCCGCGCCAGCGCCGGCGGCACCGCGACGATCACCCGCCGCGCGGTGATCACGTGGTGCTTCGATACCACGCGCACCCCGCCGCGGATCCGCTCGATCCGGTGGACGGGCGTGCCGAGCTTCACCCTCGAACCCAGCCGGCGCGCCAGCCGCTGCGCGATCAGCTGAGAGCCGCCCACGAAGCGGAACATCTGCGCGCCGTCGCGGGTGTTGAAGTTGCGCTCGAACGTCCCGATGTTCCGCTCGTCGCCCGACGAGGCGACGTAGAAGAGGGAGTAGAGCAGCGAGATCTCGCGCGGCTCGGCGCCCCAGATCGGCCGGGTGGCGGCGGGCACCAGCCGGCGGAATTTCGGGCTCGCGGTGTTCGAGTCGATCCACTGTTGGAGCGTCTGCCCGTCCCAGTCGCTCGCGGAGGGCGACTCCCACGGCGCGTCCACCGGCACGTCCTTCGACATCTCGTCGAAGCGGCTCACGAGGATGGCGAGGTCCGGGATGACCTCAGGATCGGGCGGCGCGGTGCCGGTCGGCCCCGTGTCGCTGTAGGTCATGCGCTCGCCATCCGCGAAGTAGACGTTGTCGCCCTTGTCGTAGGTCTCGAACGTGCCCACGCCCATGTCCTTGGCGAGCGCGAGGATGTGGTTCTGGGTCGGGCCCGCGAACGTGCCGCCGGCCTCGGAGTGCTCGCCGCCGCCGATCGGCTTGTTGAGCACGCGGCCGCCCACGCGGTTGCGCGCCTCGAGCACCACCACCGAGCGGTCGTCGCGCGCCAGCTCGCGGGCTGCCGCCAGCCCGGCGAAGCCCGCGCCGATGACCACCACGTCCGCGTGCCGCCGCGCCGGCCTGCGCCGGCGCGGCGCGGCGTCCGCCACGGCCGGGCCCGCCAGCGCACCCGCGCCGGCGATCGCGCCCGCCGCGACCACATCTCGCCGGGTGAGACCTGAGCCATCCATCGAGGTGGCGAACTCTTCCAAATGTCGACCTGCGGGCGCGCCGGTTGTCTCGGCGTACTATGCCGCCGTGCTTCTGGAAGCGGAACGCAGGCAGGTGGCCGAGGTGAGCCGGCGGCTGGCCGCCGAGGGACTCGTGCTCGGCACCTCGGGAAACGTGAGCGTTCGGCGCGGCGAGGAGGTCGCGATCACCCCCACCGGCGCCGTGCTCGCCGAGCTCGAGCCCGAGCAGGTGACGGTGGTGGGCCTCGACGGCCGGCACGTGGACGGAGAGCTCGCCCCCACCTCCGAGGTCGAGCTGCACCTGGGGGTGTACGGCCGCTACGAGGCCGGCGCGGTCGTGCACACGCACTCCCCCATGGCCACCGCGCTGTCGTGCGTGCTCGACGAGGTGCCGTGCGTCCACTACGGGATGCTGCAGCTCGGCGGCCCGGTGCCGGTGGCGCCGTACGAGACCTTCGGCACGCCCGAGCTGGCCGCCGCGGTGCTCGACGCGCTCGAGGGCAAGCGCGCCGCCCTTATGGCTAACCACGGCGCGATCGTGCACGCGGGCGACGCCGCCGAGGCGCTCGAGCTGGCGCTCCTGCTCGAGTGGGCATGCACGGTGTACTGGCGGGCCGCCGCGATCGCCCAGCCGCGCGCCCTGGACGAGGGGCAGCGCCAGGCCGTGGTCGAGGCCGCTCTCGCCCGCGGATACGGCACGACGCGCCGGGTGGACGAGGAGCGATGAGCGCCGAGATGAGGGCGCTCTGCGCCGGCGTGCACGTGCTCGACGTGCTCGTCCGGCCGGTCGAGGCGATCCCCGAGGGGCAGGGCGGCGAGCTGGTCGAGGAGATCCGCGTCACGGCCGCCGGCTCGGCGGGCGGCACGGCGCTCGTACTGGCGAAGCTCGGCGCTGCGGTGAGGAGCGCCGGCGCCGTCGGCACCGACGCGGCGGGCGACATGCTGCTCTCCCTGCTCGAGCGCGACGGCGTGGACACCGGACTGCTCGTGCGCCGCGACGACGTGCAGACCTCCGCGAGCGTCCTCCCCATCCGCCCGAGCGGCGAGCGCCCCGCCTTCCACGTCGTGGGCGCGAACGGCACCTTCGGGCCGGGCGACATCCCGCAGGAGGCGATCGAGGCGGCAACGCACCTCCATCTCGGCGGCCCCGAGTTCATGGGCGGCGAGGCGGCCGCTCCGCTGCTCGCGCGCGCACGCGAGCACGGCGTGGTCACGTCCGCCGACATCCTGGCGCCCGGCGAGGGCCTCCTCGACTGGATCGCTCCGGCGCTCGCGGAGCTCGACCACTTCCTGCCGAACGGCGATCAGGTGCTGGCGCTCACCGGCGCGGACGACCTCGAGGCCGGCTGCCGGGCGCTGCTCGACCGCGGCGTGGGCTGTGTGGCCGCCACCTGCGGAGCCGACGGCGTGCTGCTGGTGGACGAGGACGGCGCGCAGCGGATCGACGCCTTCGAGGTCGACGCCGTGGACACCACCGGCTGCGGCGACGCCTTCTCCGCCGGCTTCCTCCGCGGGCTCAGC
>DASUYU010000182.1:0-5080 GCA_036377235.1 Thermoleophilaceae bacterium | reverse complement strand
GGATCGGCGCCTCGGGCCACAGGTCGCGCACTTCGAACACGAGCGGAGCGCGCCAGCGCAGCGACGCGGCGATCGCCGGCAGGGCCATCGTGAGTGGGGGCGAGGTCGCGTAGATCACGTCGGGGCGCGGGCCGCGCAGCGCGGCGACCGTCGCGCCGATCGCGAACCCGGCGAACGCCGCCATGCGGCCCGCGTTCGACATGGCCGTGGCGCGCATGTAGTCGGAGTAGGCGCCGCGCACGCCGACGACGTCGATCCCGTCGACCGTCTTTGCCGCTGTTCGGCCAGCACCGGGCGGTGCCCGGTGCGCAGCCACGCCCTCCTCCGCGGTTACCATCCGCACGGCGTGACCCCGCTGCACGAAGCGGCGCGCGAACTCGTACGAGCGCGTGCCGCCCGCTCCCTCGCGGGTCATGAAGAACTGATGCAGGTAGAGGATCTGCATGACGTGGGCAAGCACCGGGCGGCGCCCGGTGCGCAGCCATTGCTTTCGGCGGCGAACGGTAACCGGCGGTGAGCCGCGTTCTCGACACGGTGCTCGCCGCCGCCCTCCTCCTGATCACCTCGCCGTTGCTCGCGCTTGCCGCGCTGGCGATCCGGCTGGAGAGCCGCGGACCGGTCTTCTACCGCCAGCTGCGCGTTGGGAGGCACGGCGAGCGGTTCGAGCTCTGGAAGCTCAGGACGATGGTGCGCGGCGCGGAGACGATGGGCGCCGGCATCTACGTGCTCGAGGGCGACGCGCGCATCACCCGCGTGGGCCGGGTCCTGCGGCGCTTCTCGCTCGACGAGCTGCCGAACCTCGTGAACGTGCTGAAGGGAGAGATGGCGATCGTCGGGCCGCGCCCCACGGTCCAGGAGCAGGTGGACCGCTACACGGACCGCCAGCGCCGGCGGCTCGAGGTGCGACCGGGGATCACCGGCTGGGCTCAGATCAACGGGCGCACGTCACTGCCCTGGCCGGAGCGGATCGAGCTGGACGTCTGGTACGTGGAGCACCGCTCGCTGCGCCTGGACCTCCGCATCCTGGCGCGGACCGCGCGGATGCTCGCCACCGGCCACGGCCTCTACAGCGAGGACCTGAAGCAGGGCTGGTGAGCCCGCCTTACCGCACGCGGAGCGAGACCGGCTTCGTCGCGGCGCGGTCGGTGTCCAGGTCCGACTTCACCGCCGCGTAGTAGCGGTAGCTCGCCCTGAACGCCGGCACGAACGAGGTCGCGAAGCGGCCCTTCGAGGTGCGAGCCGCACGCCGGCCCACCGTGCGCCAGCGGCCGCGGATGCGCTGCTGGAAGACCACGCTCACCACCCGCTTGCGGGGCGCCACCGTGCCCGTCACGGACACCCGCCGGCCGCGCGAGCCCGTCCTGGGCCGGGTGGCGAACGCCACCCGTGGGCGCAGGCGCAGCAGGAGCCGAGGCGACGACGCGGCGCGCACGTCGGCGCTGCCCGGGAAGCGCACCCGGACATACATCCGCTTGGACGGCCGGAGGTCGCTCGCGAAGGAGCCGTCCGCGCCCGTCACCAGCCGCCGCGAGGTGCGCCACACGTTGTCGCTGTTGACCTGGACCTCGACGGGCTGGCCAGTCAGCGGGCTGCCGTCGGGGCCCGCGAGCGTCCCGTTCACCGGCACGTCCTGGCCGTAGTCGGCCGTGTAGTCGGCCAGCGCCGCGCTCACGCGCGCCGAGGAGGTGGCGAACGGCGTGCCGGACGTGACGAGCGAGCGGATCTGGTCGAGCTGGTCGTACAGGCCGTCGCCGGGGCATGCGGTCTTCCCGACGTCGCGGTGGCCGAGCACGCGGTCCACGGTGACCTTCGTCCCCGCCGCGTAGCGGCTCTCCGGCCCGCCGCCGCTCGTGAGCGTGACCGGCCCGGACAGCGGCTGGCCGTGAACGCCGAGCTTCCAGCGGATGTAGGTGGCCGTGGCCTGGAGCGCCTCGTCGCTGGCGCCCGCGCTCGAGTAGTCGCCGATGTTCGCCACACCCGCCGTCTGGGAGTTGAACCCCTGGGCATGCGCCCCGATCACGGCCTGGTCGAGCCCGCCCGCGCGGCCCTCGTAGATCGTGCCGAACCTGTCGACCAGCGCGTTGTAGCCGATGTCGTTCCAGCCGTTCGAGTTCCGGTGGTAGCGGCAGATCGCCAGCACGATCTGGGGCGCCTCCTCGCGTGTGTAGTCGTTCAGCGACACGGTGTGGTGCACCGCCACGGCCTTCACCTCGCCGTAGTCCGGCGCCGTGCGCGGCGGGCACTGGTCGGCGCCCCACTGCTCGCGCGTCACGTACGGGAACGGCGTGTCGGCCGTCTGGCCGGCGCGGGCGCGCACGCGCGGCTTTGCCACGGACACGAAATGCAGCCGGAGATCGGGCACCCTGCGGCTCAGCCGGTACTGGAGGACGCGGGCGCGGCCGACCCACACCGGGTCCGATCCGCCCGCACCGTGTACGCCCACTGCCCGCCACCGGGACCAGCCGGAATGCCGCCGCACGCGCATGTGCACGTCCGGGGCGGCGTGACCGCG
Source organism: Thermoleophilaceae bacterium (assembly GCA_036377235.1). Classification (GTDB taxonomy): domain Bacteria; phylum Actinomycetota; class Thermoleophilia; order Solirubrobacterales; family Thermoleophilaceae; genus JACVRW01. The sequence goes on along the minus strand of DASUYU010000182.1, from coordinate 2,568 downwards.
CCAATTCAGCCCGACCAGGTTGAAAGGCCTCGGTGCAACGATCCTTGCAGCGGCCCGGTCGGGTGCCTGACGCTCGAAATCGGCGGTGCGCGGCGCCGCAAAAGCGCTGGAAACAGGCAGCAACGCGCACAGGAACGCGGCTGCTGAGGCGGGCAGCTTCATCACAGCCCCAACACGTATAGCGGGGCCAGGGTTGCGGGTCCGACCCGTCCGCGGGATTAAGGAATGGGCTCGGGGCCCTGCGAGCGGTGGTCGTCCCTGAACGCGGCGAGCGCGTCGTAGGTCTTGTCGTCGACCTTGGTGCAGGTCATCAGCTCGCCGGTGCCGTTGGGAGCGGGGTCCGCGTCCCAGGCGGTGGCGGCGAGCTCGTACGGCATCTTCTCGCGCGGCACGAGGAACATCTGGTACGGGTCGTCCTCGACCAGCGCGCGGATGTTCGCCCGCACGTCCTTGGGCGCGCTCGGCTTGACCCAGAAGATCACACGGCCGTGCTCCTGCGCATGGACGAGCTCCTCGTCCTGCGGCGCGTCGCCGTAGATCCCGTCCTGAGCGGGGATCTGGTAGTGCTTGCCGCTCGTCGGCGGGTTGGTCGAGTACTTCACCCGGTCCGAGAGCGACGTGGTGTGCTCGCGCGAGTTCGCCTTGACGCTGCTGAGCTTGCAGCCCGCGGCCGCCGCGGCCGGCTTCACGTCGAACACCGTCTGCTTGGGGAAGCTCCCGCCGCTCGGGAAGACCTCGGCCGCCTGGGCGTCGCTGCCGCCGCTGTCCCCGCCGCCGAGGGCGAGCACGGCAACGACGATCACGGCCGCGAGCACGAGCACGCCGCCGGCTCCGTAGCCGACCATCTTCTTGCGCTGCGCGGCGGCGCGCGCCTGGCGCTCCCGCTCCTCGCGCTCCTGGCGGAGACGCTCCTTCTGCTCCCTGCGATGCGACACCGCGGCGGAGGGTAGTAAAAGGCCCTAAGCGACGGCTAAGCGGACGGCCGGCGCGCCCGCGTGGAGCGGCGCGCTCCGGAGGCGGTCGTGCGCTTCCGCCCGGGGCTCCGCGACGGCTTGAAGCACCGCTCCACGAACGTCACGATCTCGCTGGTCAGCCGTTCCGGGGTCAGCCGCAGCTCGAGGATCGAGGACGCCTCGATCAGCCGGGCATTCGGCAGCTCGCGCACGAGCATGTCCGAGTCGGAGAACGGGTGGACCGGGTCGCGGTAGTGCCCGATCACGAGCGTCGGGACGGTCATCTGCTCGCGCTCCTCGCGCGGCGGGGCAACGCGCCCGTAGAAGAGACCCTGGAGCACCGACGCCGACGGCTTCGGATCCTGGCTCGCCCAGTCGAGCAGCATGTCGCCGAGCAGCCAGCTTCCGCGCGGCACGAGCCGCGCCCCGGCGGCGATCACGCGCGCCACCGGCGCTCCGAACGTGAGCCCCACCAGCAGCGGGGTGAACGCGATGGCGCAGCCGAGCAGCGCGTTGTCCAGCACAGGCATCTCGATCAGGAGGCCCCGCACGCGATCGGGCGCGAACGCGGCCGCCTCGAGCGTGGTGTTCGCGCCGAGCGAGGTGCCGCCGATCACGGCCTTGTCCACCCCCGCGGCGTCCAGCAGCGCGATCGCCTGGCGCCCGAAGATGCTCATTCCGTAGTTCCACATCTCCGGCGGCCTGTCCGACTCCCCGTGCCCGAGCAGGTCGAGGCACAGCACGCGGTGACCGCCCTTCTCGAGCTCCTCCGCGAGCGGTCTGTGCATCTTCCGGGAGAACAGGAGGCCGGGAAGCAGGACGACGACCTTCTCGCCCTTGCCGTACTCGTCGTAGACGAGCCGGTGACCTTCGTACTCGAATGACTTCGTGACCATTGCGGGCCACAATACCCGCGCATTAGCATCGGTTGCGCAGCACGTAACGCGACCGGGAGGAGTTCTGATGAGCGCGACCGTCCACGTGGAGGTCACCGTCAACGGCGAGCGCCGGGAGGCGGATGTGGAGGCGCGGCTCCTGCTCGTGCACTGGCTGCGCGACGAGCTCGGGCTCACCGGCACGCACGTGGGCTGCGACACCACCAACTGCGGCGCCTGCACGGTCCACATGAACGGCGCCGCGGTGAAGAGCTGCACCGTGCTGGCCGCTCAGGCCGACGGCGCGGAGGTCACGACCATCGAGGGCCTGTCCGGGAGCGACGGCCTCCACCCGATGCAGGCCGCGTTCATGGACAAGCACGGCCTCCAGTGCGGCTTCTGCACGCCGGGGATGATCATGGCTGCGGTCGATCTCCTGAGCCGCAACCCGAATCCCTCGGACGAGGAGATCCGGCACGGGCTCGAGGGCAACCTCTGCCGCTGCACCGGCTACCACAACATCGTCGAAGCGGTGAAGGCCGCGGCGGGATCGGGGGTGACGGCGTGAGCGCCATCGGGCAGGCCATGCGCCGCAAGGAGGACCCCCGGATGATCACCGGGCGGGGGCGCTACACCGAGGACATCAACCTCCCGGGAACGCTGCATGCCGTGGTTGTGCGCTCGCCGGAGGCGCACGCCGCGATCACGTCCATCGACACCTCCGCGGCGCTCGAGCGCGA
>DASUYU010000181.1:0-7510 GCA_036377235.1 Thermoleophilaceae bacterium | reverse complement strand
CGAGCCGGACCGTGCGGAATCGATGATCCTCTCGGTCAGGCCACCCATCGGTCATACCAGCTGCTCACGCAGTAGAGGTTCCAGAGGTGCTTGCTCCAGTCGCCGCGACCCCGGCGATGAGCGGCGAAGAGGTGGTCGACGACGTCGTAATCGAGCAGCTCGCGCCCGACCAACGCCGAGCCTTGCACCGTGGCCTGCGCGTCGTGGCCGAATGGGCCGCGCAGCCACTCCTGCATTGGGCTGCCGAAGCCCTGCTTGGGACGAGCGAGGATCTCCGCGGGCAGCACGTCGCGCATGGCCTCGCGAAGAACGTGCTTGCCCGTTCCGGCGCGGTACTTCATGTCTGGCGGCAGGGCCATGGCCAGCTCGACGAGCTCGTGATCGAGGAACGGCTCGCGCCCTTCGACCGAGCTGGCCATCGATATCCGATCCATCCGGGCCAGCAGCAGCTCGGGCAGGCGCTGGCGTAACTCGAGGTAGGTCATGCGCTGGAAGAGGTCGGCATCCGCGCGCCGTGTCGCGCCGTCGTCCCAGACACGCTCGACGGTCTGTAGGGCGTCGGGATGCTCGTAGCGCAGCAGACGCTGCTTGAGCGGTCCGCGGAAGCACAGCGCGCCTCCCCAGTACGGCACGCGGCTGTGGCCCGCGTCGTAGAGCGCCTCGCCGTGGCGGACCGCGCACCCCGTCGCGCTGGTGGCGTGCGCGGCCAAGGCGCCGACGCCGCGGCGCAGCGCACCCGGGACCCACCGCTGAAAGGGCACCACGACCCGTCGGTGGTCGATGTAGCCCTGATAGCCGTGGAAGAGCTCGTCGGCGCCCTCGCCGACCTGCACGACGATCGTCCCTGTCTCGCGGGCAAGGCGGGTAACGAAGTGCTGGGGAACGGCCGTCCAGTCCGAGAGGGGCTCGTCCTGATGGAAAGCGAGCTCGGGCACGAACTCGCGCATGGCGTCCTCGTCGACGAGCACCTCATGATGGTCGGTGCCGAAGTGCCGCGCCACCGCGCGCGCGTAACGCAACTCGTCGTAGCGCGGGTGACCCCGTGGCGCGGTCGAGTAGGTGCGCACCGGCAATTCGGTCAGCTCGGCCATCAGCGCGACGTTGGTCGACGAGTCCAGGCCGCCGGAGAGGAAGACCCCGAACGGAACATCGGCCATCATCCGCCTGCCGACTGACTCGCGAAGTCGGGCGCGGACCTCGGCGACCATCTCCGCGTCGCTCATCCCGGCGACGGCATCGGAAACCGTGCTCGATGGCATCGCATCCCACCACGTGCGTCGGTGCACCTCGCCGTGGCCGGTCACGCTCAGGAGCTCGCCCGGGCCGAGCTTCGAGATGCCGGCGAACATCGTTCGCGGAGGCGGCGTGAAGCCGAACGTGAGGTAGGCGGCGAACGCCTCTAGGTCAAGATCGCGTGGCGCCGCCGGGTGCTCGAGGATCGCCTTTACCTCGGAGCCGAAGAGCAGCCCGTGCGGAAGGACGCAGTAGTAGAGCGGCTTTACGCCGAGCCTATCGCGGACGAGCAGCAGCGTCCGCCGGCGCCCATCCCAGATGGCGAAGGCGAACATCCCGCACAGGTCTTCCACGCACGCCGCCCCGCGCTCCTCGTAGAGGTGCACGATCGCCTCGGTGTCCGTGCCCGACCGGAATCGATGAGCGCGAGCCTGGAGATCCGCGCGCAGCTGCGCGTGGTTGTAGATCTCGCCGTTGTAGGTGATCCATACCGTGCCGTCCTCGTTGGTCATCGGCTGATGGCCCGCTGAGGACAGGTCGATGATCGACAGGCGCCGATGGCCCAGCGCCACCCGCTCGCCGGGGCGCACGCACGTGCCGCCGTCGTCGGGCCCGCGGTGACGCAGTACGTCGGTCATGCGCGTCACGGTCGGTTCGTCGACCGCGAGGCGGTGATCAAACGCGAGGATGCCGGCGATGCCGCACATGCGCGCTACTCGCCGTAGCCCGGCCCGTGCTCGAGCTCGGCGAGGATCCGCCGCGCATCACGGCCTGTGCTCTTGCCATCAGCCGCCGCTGGGTAACAGGGCCGATGCTGCAGCGCCGCTCGATGACGATCGGTGGGCTGCTCGGTGGTCCCGACCTCCTCCAGCGGGTTGCCGATCATGACGGTTCCCGCTCGCACATCCCCACGGACGACGGTCCTCGCCACGTCCCGCATGGTCCCGGAGTCGTGCTGGTGTCGCTGGTGGCGGGATGCCAAAGCGACGAACAGGGGGTACGTTTCAGCGCGCGCTGGAGGCGCCAGAAGACAGAGCGCCGGTTGGGGAAAGAGGCCAACAGGTGTCCGCCAGGCGCCAGCAGTCGCACACATTGCCGCAGCATCTCTCTGTCGGCGTCGATGTACTCGATCACGCTGGACATCACGATCAGCCGTGCGCGCGCCCCCGCCGAAGTCTTCTACGAGGTCCGGGGCCAGGGGGAGGGGAAGCCGGCGAAGATCCGCCACGATGCCGTGCTGCGCGAGGCGCTCGCGCGTGCGAGCGAGCATTGCCTCGCTGCCATCGATCGAGATCGTCTGAAGGCCACGCGCCACAAGCTGGTGCGTGAGATGTCCAGGGCCGCAGCCGAGGTCGATCGCCGTCGCGCCTGCGCCCCCGGCCGGCATCAGGCGGTCGATGGCCGCTCCCCATAGCCTGACCCGCTCCTCGAACTCAGGCCGTCGCTCGGCGTGCGCCTCATAGGCACGAGCCCGGTCCTCGATGTAGTCAAGGGCCTGCATCACTCCGCCCCCACGTTGCTCAGCGCACGTAAAGTCGGCCGTGGTCCGCGAGCGCCTGCTTCATCGCGTCCAGCTCCGACGTGCGGAGGCCGCCCGGCTCGGCTGGACCTTTTTCGAAGCGCGGGATCTCGGTCATCGCGCGGCGATGGCGCTCAACGAACTCGCCAACGTCGCCGATCACCCGAGCGGGGTTGCCTACGGCGACCTTGCCAGCCGGTATCTCTCCAGTGACCACGGAGCCTGCGCCGACGACCGCGCCGTCGCCAATCACTGCCCCTGGCAGGATCGTGGCGCCCGCGCCGATATAGGACATGGTCCCGATCTTCACGGGCCGCACCACCGTGTACCCGGTTGTGCGAAACATGGCCGCATCATGCGCGATGATTGTCACGTTGTGCGACACGGTGGCGTCGGCCCCGATCTCCACCGCCCAGGCGAAGCCCGGATCGATCGAAACCCGCGCCGCGATGTAGAACGGGTCAGGGGCGTGGAGACCCTGTTGCCGCATCCTCCGAATTGTCTGCTCGCCGCGGACGCGCGCGAGCAGCTCGGACCGGGACCACGCGCCCTGATCTCCGCGCCCGGTGACCGCGCGGGCAACTCGTTCCGCCAAGCCTCTGAGCGCCGACACCGGAGAGAACCTAGCGATCGGCGTGCGTTAGGTTCCGGTGCCCATGCCGGCGTGGGACAACCGCAGGCGCGAGCGACTCGACCAAGGCGCCATGCGCATCACCTTCATCACGGACATCATGACTCCCTACATGGCGCCCGTGTTCGACGCCATGGCGTCGCGCTGCGACCTTACTGTCCTCTTCGGATCGAAAACCGGCTCCCGGGCCATGGCGTGGTCCCTCGCGACTCCGAGCTTTCGCCATCGGGTCATTGGCGGGCCGGTCATCCGCCGGAGCGTCGACGCGGCCGACATCTACCCCAATCCGCGCGTGCTGCTGGAGCTGAGGAGGGCGCGTCCGGACGTTGTGATCAGCGCGGGCTTCTCCTTCCCGTCCCTCTACGCCGCCGCCTACTGCTGCACGTCCCGCGCGCGGCTCCTCGTCCAGAGCGACGGGACGAGCCGGTCGGAGGCCAGCATCGGGCTGGACCAGCGGCTCACCCGGACCGTGCTCGCGCGCGCCGCCCACGGCGCCGTGGGCAACTCCTACCTCGCTGCCCAGCGGCTGGCCGAGCTCGGGTTTGAACCGGTGTTCGAGGCGCCGCACAGCACGGACATCGAGCCGTTCCTCGAAGTTGGCCGAGCGCGGGTCGCGCGGGCCGATGACCTGATCCGGGTGGTGACCGTTGGGCGCCTCCTGGCGAGGAAGGGCGTCGATCTCCTGGTGCGGGCGGTGTCCTCGGCACGGACTCAGGGGGTCGGGGTGGGCTTGATGATCGTCGGCGAGGGCGATGAGGAGCCGCGCCTGCGCGCGCTTATCGGTGAGCTGTCGCTCACCGATGTGGAGTGGCACGGTTTCGTCGAGCACGGTGACCTTCCGGCGGAGCTGGCGCGCGCCGACGTGTTCGCGTTCCCAACACTGCTGGATCCTTTCGGGATCGTCCTGCTGGAGGCAGCAGCCACCGGCTTGCCGCTCGTCGTCTCGCCTCACGCCGGGGCTGCGCGGGACCTCGTCGAGGACGCCGAGACCGGCTTCGTCGTCGACCCGCGCGACACCGCTGCCTTCGCGCGAGCACTCATCTCGCTCGCCCGTGATGCCGGGCTCCGTCGCCGGATGGGTCGCGCGGCCCACGAGCTCGCCGCCGGACGCACGCCTGAGAACACAGCGGATGCTTACCTCCGTGCCGCTACGGAGGTCGCGCTCGGCTGAGCGGTCGAGGGTGACAGTTCCTTGGTAAAGAGCTCACCGAGCTGGAGCCCAACCGAGCGCGACTGGAATTCCCGCACCACCTTTTCGCGTCCGGCTCCGCCCATCCGTGCCCGAAGATCGGGATCTCGGACCAGTCTTTCTAGTGCGTGGACCAAGAGGTCGCGTCGGCCGGGACGCAGCAGCAGACCGCTCACCTCATGCTCCACCAGCTCGGGGATACCCGTGATCTGGTTGGCGACGACCGGAAGCCCGGTCGACATCGCCTCCATTAGCACGACCGGGATGCCCTCGGCGAAGCTCGGCAGGCAGAAGAGGTGGGCGGCGTGGTAGTGCGCCCGGATCCCGTCTTGCCCGACCGTGCCCGTCCAGGTGATGTGCTCACCAACCGAATCGCGCACCGCATTGCGCTGGAGATGCTCGCGCTGAGGGCCGTCGCCCACGACGGTCAGGGCCACGGGCGCGCCGCGCCGTCGCAGCTCGGCAACCGCCTCGACCAGGATGGGGACGCCCTTCATGTTGTCCAGACGACCGATCGTGAGGATGCGGATCAGGCCATCCCGAGCCGGTCCTTCCTCGGGCGGCGCGAAGTGCTCAGGATCAATCCCGCAATGCACGACGTGGAGCTTCGGCCAGTGCGTATCGTCGACCAGAGCCATGAGCTGACTGCGGGTGAAGTCGCTGACGCAGACCACGAAGCGCGCAGCCCGCACCTTGCGTGCCAACCGCTGGCGAGCGACATCGAAGAACTCCTTCGAACCGTGCACGGTCATGCTGAACGACCAAGGACCTGGCTCCGACCCGCCGTTGCCGAGATGCGTCACGAGCAGCCCTACGGCTGGCGCTGTCCCGTCGAGATGAACGTGAACGTGCCGGATGCCTCGCCGCTCGCAGATCCGCTGCACCACGACGGCCTCGAGAAACCAAGAGAGGCCGAGCAGGCGTCCGCGAAGCCCATGGGTGGACAAGCGCAGCGCCCGAGTCAGGGTTTGTACGTACCGCCGCGGCGAGCCCAACGCCGAACGGATGTGGCAGCGGAGGTAGTCGCCGGATCGCGGTGGCAGCAGCGGATAGGTTCTTGCATGCTCGGCGCGGTCCACCCCCGCCAGCAACTGATCCTGGCGGGCGCGCCAGATCGAGAACGTGTCGATCTCGAATCCCTGCCGGCGGAGCTCGTGGATCTCACGCTGAATGAAGGTATGCGTCACGGCTGGGTAGTGCCCGATGAGGTAGGCGATGCGCATCGCGCCCGCAGGCTAGTCACTAGCCCTTGCCGCCGCCTGGATACGCGGAGCTCGGCGGATTGGCCGCATTCCCAGGATCCTGGCGAGCCTGCCTTCGGCCCGCCCACCTACCAGGACCGCGGCTGCAGGACGGCGGGCGAGCGCAACGTAACGCGCTAGCTTCGTTCGGCCGGGTGGGACGACCACGGTGAAGCCGGCGGGGGGAAGGACAGGCACCGCTCCCGGGTCGACCACGGCGAGCGTCTGTGTGCCCGAACGGGTGACCTGCGAGGAGAGCCGGCGCGCCGCGTGTCTGACACGGAGCTCACGGAGGAGTGCACCGAGCCGTTTCGGACTGCGAGCGACCCGGCCGAGGTGACGTAGCGCGAGTCGGCCATCGCCCGATCGTTGCGCCAATCGAGCCGCGTCCCATCCCATCACACCGTCCCAGGCGTCGAGCAACTCGCGCCGAAACCACGGGCGCGCTGCGTATGACTCAAGGACCATGCGCCGTGCGATCTGCAAGCGATTGCCGTCGCTGGACATCTGCGCGCCGTGCTCGTGGTAGAGCACGCTGACTCTCGCCGAGACGTATCCCGTGCCGTGCTCGAGGAGACGAAGCCAAAGATCGACGTCCTCTACCCCATGCAGGGGGCCATGGAGTTCGCGGAACCCTCCGGCGGACTCGACTGCGTCGCGTCGGACGATGACCGCGCTCACGACGATGATCGAGCTCGCGGCAACATCGGCGGCCGAGCGCAGCGCCCGGCCACCGGGCTCGGGCGGCCCCAAGTGGAACTGCTGTCCGTCGGGCGAGCATCGCAGGGCGGACGCCGCCAAGAGGACGTGTGGGCCACGCAGAGGCCACAGCAATGCCAAATGGTGCGGCAGCCATTCGTCGTCGGAGTCGAGAAGCGCGATCCACGGCTGTGTTGCGTTGGATAGACCCGTATTGCGCGCCGCACCAAGGCGACGGTTGACGGAGTGCCGTATCACCCGCGCACCGGCAAGTCGGGCGACCTCGGCGGTGTCGTCCGCGGAGCCATCATCGACGACGACGACCTCGGCGGGTCGCGACGGCCGCTGGGCGAGGGCGCTCGCCACGGCGCGGGCCACGGTGTCGGCCCGGTTGTAAGCGGGGATGATCACCGTGATCGGCAGCGGATCGCCTTCTGCGCGAGCGACGACGCTCTCTCGAGGAGGGGGGATCATCTATGCGGCCTCGGGTGCCCGCCCCGACGATGTCGCGTAGCGACCGCTCCACACCACCCCAGCCAGGAGCCAGATCGCCCGGTTGGGCCAGGCGCTCGGTGGCACTGCGCTGATCACGATCAGCGTGGCAGCTGCAACGCTGAGGAGCCCGACTCGCCAGGGAAGGAGATCCGGCGGCCCCCGGGTGACGAGTGCCCCGCCTACCCCGAACAAGAGCCCGAGCGCCCAGAGCGTCGCTCCGATGAGACCGAGCTCGGAGGCGTAGGCCAACGGGCCGTTATGGACGCCGAACGTCGTGGCGGTGAGGGGGAAGTTGGGGGATTGCTGGAAGTAATCGGCGCTGTCCTGCTGGAACCGCGCCCAGCCGAAGCCGAACAGTGGTCTGGCCTCGACCATGTTGATCGCTGCGCGGGCGAGGTTCTGCCGGTCCCAGACCGTCTCCTTCTGGTCGACCCGCTGGGTGACCCGCTCCTGGAAACCGGGGACGAAGAGAAGGGTTGCCGAGATGCCGAGTGCGAGCGTGA
>DASUYU010000180.1:0-5525 GCA_036377235.1 Thermoleophilaceae bacterium | reverse complement strand
GGTGGGCTTCCCGGTCACCGGGATCGCGCGCGCCACCCGCTGCGCGTCGTCGGCCGCACGCGCGCGGTCGGCGGCCGTGAGGCCGCCCCGGCGCTCGTAGACGAGGATGCCGTTGGCGGTCTCGCCGCTCTTGAACTCGGTATCGAGCAGCCGCACCACCTCGGTGGACTCGGCGCTCTTCGGCAGGAAGCTCTGGGTGTCGTCGACGGTCTCGTCCGAGAGCTTCGCGCCGAGCGGGGCGAGCGCGACGAGGAGCACCACCCACACGACGATCACGAGCCACTTGCTCCGCCGGCCGGCCACGATGCGCGCGAGTCCCCTCATGGCCCTTAGATGACTACCAAGTGGACCCGCGCGATGCGTGTCCGCGTACTCGAAGTGGCATGGACGCGGCGCGCCACATCGCGCTCGGGCTCGCGATGGCGGCGGCGAGCCTCCACGTCCAGTGGCATCACTCCGCCGCGCTCGGCACCTACTCGGCCGGCGCGCTCGCGGACGGCGTGCGCCTGCCCCCAGCGGGCCGCGCCTTCGGCACCTGGGACCCCGTGCTGCGCCGCTCGCCGAACCGCCCGTGGCGGCGCTGGGGCACGGACCGGCTGGTTCGCACGGTCCTCACCGTGGCCCGCGACTTCCACGCCGCGCATCCCGGCGCGCCCCGGCTGCTCGTGGGCGACCTCAGCCGCCCGCACGGCGGCGACTTCGGCCCCCGCTTCGGCTACATCGGCCACGCGAGCCACCAGAACGGGCTCGACGTGGACGTGTACTACCCGCGCGCGGACCGCCGCGCGGCGGCGCCCCGCGACGCGCGCGACATCGACCGGGCGCTGTCACAGGAGCTCGTCGACCGCTTCGTGGCAGCCGGCGCCGCGCTGATCTTCGTGGGTCCGAACACAGGGCTGCGGGGTCCGGCGGGGCGGGTCGAGCCGCTGGCGCAGCATGACAACCACCTCCATGTGCGGCTGCCGCTCGGGCGAACGACAGCGGTGAAGGGGTGGTGATCCGGGGGGCTTGCCGGATTGACCACCGTATAGGTGGCTAACACGGCAAGGACCCTCCCCTCAATGCCCGTTGTGCGCCAAAAGCGGCGAAGCGGCCGGCGGAGACGGAGCGGTCGGCCCCGAACTAGTAAGCCAGCCGCGGCCGCGGCGGGTGCGCGAACAGCCGCCACAGACCGGCCTCCGGCATCCGCTCCACCGCGAGGCCGGCTGCCAGGCAATCCGCCTCGAGCATCGAGACCATGCGCGGTTCCGGGGGGAAACGGCTGATGGCGACGACGTTGCGCACGCGGACGGCCACCGGGCGCTCCTCGATCCACAGGACCACCACCGGCGGCACGAACAGCGGCCGGCCGGAGCGGGGGTCGCTCGTGGGGGGCGAGTCGCGGAGCTCGACCTCGATGGAGCCGCGGCTGATGGGCTTCGCACCCAAGAACGCCTGAACTGCTCGCCGCTCGCCGATCACCTATCGAACGTATGCGCGATCGTCCTCGCGCGCTCTCCGCCATGTGTCCATGGACGTGCCCTCCGGCCCTAGGGTGGCGTCCATGAACCCGCACGGGATCAGGGCTTTCGCGCCTGGACGCGTGAATCTGATCGGCGAGCACACCGATTACAACCTCGGCCTCTGCCTGCCCTTCGCGGTCGATCGCGGGGTCACCGTGACAGCGGAATTGCGCGACGGCGGCGACGTCATCGCTCCCGGGCTACCGGACGACGATCCCTACCTCCGCGGCGCGGTCGCCGAGCTGCGCGTGGCCGGCCTGGACCTCCCGGGCTGCACGATCACCGTGGACTCGGACCTCCCCCGGGAGGCCGGCCTGTCCTCGTCGGCCGCCCTCTGCATCTCCTTGGTGCTCGCGCTGTGCGCGGCCGCCGGAGCGGACCCTCCCGCAGCCGTCGAGCTCGCGCGCCTCTGCCAGCGGATCGAGAACGAGTACACCGGCGTCGAGACCGGGCTGCTCGACCAGCTCGCCTCGATCCTCGGCGAGGAGGGCCGGGCGGTGCGGCTCGACATGCGGTCGCTCGAGTCGCGCCCGGTCGAGGTCGACCTCGGCGACCACGTGCTCGCCGTGCTCGACTCCGGCAGCTCCCGCAGCCTCGCCGAGTCCGGCTACGACGAGCGGCGCGCCGAGTGCCGGCGGGCCGCCGCTCTGCTCGGCGTGGAGTCGCTGCGCGACGCCACCGGCTGGTCGGGACTCCCGGATCCGCTCGGGCGCCGCGTCAGGCACGTAGTCACGGAGAACGAGCGCGTGGACGCGGCGGTCGAGGCGCTCGAGCGGGTGGACACGGGCGCGCTCGGCGAGCTGCTCGACGCCTCGCACAGGAGCCTGCGCGACGACTACGAGGTGTCCGTCCCGGAGGTGGAGCGAACGGTCGAGGCCTGCAGGGAGGCCGGCGCGCTCGGCGCGCGGATCATGGGCGGCGGGTTCGGCGGCTCGGTGCTCGCCCTGTTCCCGCCCGAGGCGAACCCGCCTAGCGGGGCTCTTCCGGTGGCGCCGTCTCGGGGCGCTCGCGCTCTGTAGTCCGGTCCGCTCCCGCCGTCGCGGAGCCCTCGGCCTCCGCCACGTCCAGCTCCTCCGACAGCGGCCGGGTGAGCGCCCAGACGAGGAAGAACGCCGCGATCAGGAGGAGGACGATCCCCGCCCATAGGTTGATGTTGACCCCGGCCGCCTTGTTCTTCGACTCGCTCGACCCGACGATCCCGGCCACGACCAGTATCACGCCGTAGAGGCCGAGCAGGCCCGCGATGATGCGGCGTATGTCGAGGAGCGTCTGGATCATATGAAGATGATGTTCAGGATCACGGCGAGGGCGAGGATGATCACCGCAAGCACCACCGGGCGCTGCCACCAGGGCCGCTTGAGGTCAGCGTCCGGGTCGACCTCGGCCATGCCCCAGACCAGCCCCTGGAGGTCCTCGATCCGGCGCGGCTGAGTGAAGAGGCTCACGACGACGGTCACGATCGCGTCGGCGCCGAACGCCACGCCGGCGCCCCAGAAGTCGGCGGCCAGGTCCGATCCGAAGCTGATCGTGCCCTTGGAGTACAGGAGGTGCGTCAGGAACGCGCCGAGCGTGCCGGCCACGAGTCCCGCCACGCCGCCCCAGCGCGTCGCACGCTTCCAGAACAGGCCGATGACGAACGTGGCGAACAGCGGCGCGTTGAAGTACGAGAACAGGAGCTGGACGTAGTTCATGATGTTCTCGTAGCCCTTGGCTATGAACGCCGTCCCGATCGAGATCACGATTCCGACGACGGTGAAGATGCGGCCGAACCAGATGTAGTGCCGCTCGCTCGCGTCCCCGCGGATGTAGTCCTGGTAGAGGTCGTACGTCACGACCGTGTTGAAGGCAGACACGTTCGCGGCGACACCCGCCATGAAGCTCGCGATCAGCGCCGTGATCGCGAGGCCGAGCATCCCACTCGGCAGGTATTCGGCCATGAGCGCCGGGATCGCGTTGTTGTACTGCTGGATGTCCGCCGAGCCGGTCCCGAATCCCTTCACGGTCACCAGCGCCACGAGGCCCGGGATCACGACCAGCAGCGGGATGAACAGCTTCGGGAAGGCGCCGATCAGCGGCGTCCGCTGGGCGGCGTTCAGATCCTTGGCCGACAGCGCGCGCTGGACCTCGGCGAAGTTGGTGGTCCAGTAGCCGAACGACAGCACGAAGCCGAGCCCGAACACGGTGGCGACCCAGTCGGCCCCGATCGGGTTGTCCCCTCCGATGCCCATGCCCTCCCAGGCATGCAGGCCCGCCTCCTTCAGCGGCGACTGCTTCACCTGGTCCGCGAGCCCGGAGAAGCCGCCCACGTCGATCAGCGCGACCGTCACGAGCGCACCGAGCGCCCCCACGATCACGAAGAACTGGATGACCTCGTTGTAGATCGCCGACGTGAGGCCGCCGAGCGTGATGTAGGTGAGCACGATCGCGGCTGACAGGAGGATCGCCGTGTTGATCGACCACCCGAGCATCAGCGACAGCACGAGGCCGAGCGCGAACAGGTTCACGCCGCCGATCAGCACTGTGGCGACGGCGAACGAGAGGGCGTTGAACAGATGCGCCTCGCGGCCGTAGCGGCGGCGCAGCCACTCCGGGACCGAGCGCACCTTCGAGCCGTAGTAGAACGGCATCATCACCAGGCCGAGGAAGACCATGGCCGGGATCGCGCCGATCCAGTAGAAGTGGACGGTCGCCACGCCGTACTGCGCGCCGTTCGCCGCCATGCCGAGGATCTCGAGGGCGCCGAGGTTCGCGGCGATGAAGGCCAGACCCGTGATCCACGCCGGCAGCGAGCGGCCGGACAGGAAGAAGTCGAGGTCCGTCTTGATCAGGCTGCGGGCGAGGAAGCCCACGCCGAGCACCGTGACGAAGTAGATCGCGATGATCGCGTAGTCCAGCGCGGACGCATCGAACGTCGGCATGATGAGCGCGCCAGTACCCCCGGCGGCTCTGCTAAAACCCGAACCTGTGGACCGGCGGCTCGCCTACAAGAACCTGCGCACCGGTTTGATCGCTGGCGCGATCGCACTCATCGTGTTCGCGCTCAGCTGGGTCGTGGGGCTCGTCTACTGATGGCCGACGAGGTCCGCGTCGCGGAGGCCGAGGCCGACGAGCCCGGCGAGGCGATCCACCTTCCGGGGCCCTCCTACCACCCGGTCGTGCTTGCCTTCGGGCTCACGCTCGCCATCACCGGTGTCGTGATCTTCCCCGCCATGTCGGTGATCGGGCTCGTGATCGTGCTGGTCACGCTCTACATGTGGATCCGCGACACGCGCCGCGAGATCCGCGAGCTACCGCTCGAGCACGACCACTAGGCGCCTTCGGCAAGATCCCTCGGGAGCTCCGAGGTCGCGCCGTCCTGCACCCAGCAGCGGACGATGTCGCGCATCGAGAGCACGCCCACCATCTCGCCGCCGTCCACGACGATCAGGTGCCGGAAGCCGCCTCTGACCATCGCCTCGGCCGCATGCTCGAGCGACCAGTCCGGCGAGGCGAACGTGAGCTGGGCCGACAGGTGGTCCTGGACCAGTTCGACGTTCGGGTCCAGCCCGCTCCCCACGGACTGGAGCACGTCCCGCTCGGTGATGATCCCCGGCCCGGGCTGCTCCGGGTCGATCACGACCGCGGCGCCGACCTTCCGCTCCGCCATGCAGCGGGCGGCGTCGTGAAGCGTGGCGCCGGGGGCCACGGTCACCACGGAGCTGCTCATCCCCGAGCGGACCTCCATATGCGCCAATTTAACGGATGATCCGTTGGCCGTGATCGGCCGTATTCCCCTTCGTGCGGCCATCCACGGTGCAGCGGAGGCGTGATCTCTATCGCGAGGCGCTCGAGGTGATCAGGGTCCACCACGCCGATCCCGACCTGTCGCTCGCGCGGGTGGCTCACGAGATCGCC
Source organism: Thermoleophilaceae bacterium (assembly GCA_036377235.1). Classification (GTDB taxonomy): domain Bacteria; phylum Actinomycetota; class Thermoleophilia; order Solirubrobacterales; family Thermoleophilaceae; genus JACVRW01. Next base: position 129 of record DASUYU010000180.1, on the reverse strand, counting down.
ACGAGCCGCCGCCAGCTCCAGCGCGCGCTTGCCGAGGTGGGCGGCACCACGTTCAGCCGGGAGCTCCAGCGCGCCCGCATGGACCGGGCCGCCCAGCTGCTCGCCACGCGCTCGCTCCCGGTCCAAGTG
>DASUYU010000179.1:0-15290 GCA_036377235.1 Thermoleophilaceae bacterium | reverse complement strand
CCGGTGTCGCCGCCGTAGCTCTCCTCGATCTTCCTGAGCACGAGTGGGATCGCGGCCAAGCCAATCGGCACGTTGAGCCAGAAGATCCACGTCCAGTCGATGCCCTCGGCGATCGCGCCACCGACGAGGGGGCCGAGCGCGACCGCGATCCCGGTGACCGCGCTGAACAGGCCGATCGCCGCTCCCCGCTTCTCGGGCGGGAAGGCAGCGGTCAAGAGCGTCAGCCCCAGCGTCAGCACCAGCGCCGCGCCAGCCCCCTGGGCTGACCGGGCCGCCACGAGGAAGCCCACGCTGGGCGCGAGCGCCGCCGCTGCCGAGGCCGCGGCGAACAGGCCCAGCCCGATCGCGTAAAAAGCGCGGCGGCCGTAGCGATCGCCGAGCGCGGCGGCGGTGATCAGCAACACCGCGAAGCTCAGGTTGTAGGCGTTGACCGTCCATTCCAGGTCCTCGATCGAGGCGCCCAGATCGAGCCGGATCGTGCTCAGTGACGTCGACACCACCAGCGTGTCGAGGGCCGCCATCAGAGAGCCGATCGCGGTCAGGGCGACCACCCAGGCGGTCGTTGTCTTCTTGCGTGTCTGACTGGTTTCCGAGCTCATCGGGCTTCTGCCTTTCCGTCGTTCGTGGGCGGAACTGCCGCTTTACGAACAGAGATCCAACGAAGGCCGGAAATCCATCGCTGGGCGATCACGAGCCCGAGCTCTTCGTCTGTCCCGCGGCCCGGCCGCGCTCGACCTGCACGGCCATCGCCTCGGCCGCCTCCGAGCCGGCCGGCGCGTCGTACTCGTCGTGCCGCCTGAGCCACACGTTCGCCGGGCTCTGCGGGTAGCCCTCCGGGGAGTCCTCCCAGGTCTCCTGGCGCCCGAGCGCGGTGATGTCGAGGTACGCCCAGGTACCGCCCAGTGCTTCGTCGCCGCGTCCGTCGACGAAGTACGTTCGGAAGATCCGATCGTCGTCGTCGCGATAGAAGACGTTGGTGCCGTGCCACTCGCCGACGTCGAAGTCGGCGTCGAAGTCGTCAGTCAGCGTGTACCACGGAAGCGTCTCCCAGCCCATTCGCGCCTTCCAGCGGTCGATGTCCGGCTGCGGCGCCCGCGAAATCAGCGCAATCGTGGTGTCGCGGGCGTTCAGATGGGCGGGGTGCGTGATCTGATCCGCGACCCAGGAGCAGCCCGGGCAGCCGCCGTCGGGCCAGCCGTGGACGCCGGGCTCGAAGAAGAAGCGGTAGACGATCAGCTGCCGGCGCCCCTCGAACAGGTCGAGCAGGCTCGCGGGGCCGTTCGGGCCCTCGAACTCATAGACCTTCTCGACGGCCATTCTCGGCATGCGGCGGCGCTTGGCGGCCAGCGCGTCGCGGGCGTGAGTCAGCTCCTTCTCCTCGACGAGCAGTTCCTCGCGCGCCTCCTTCCACTCCCGCGGCGACACGGTCGGGGGCATGTTCGTGGTCATCCGATCCTCGCTTCTGGTCGTTTCCGGGACGCGACATCGCCCCTTTGACGGCAGAGATACGCCGAGGGTCAGAAATCCATCGGGTGGGCGCCGAGGTCGAGTCAGGCCGCTCTGACCTCCACTGCCCCAGGGAAGCGCGATGATGAGCGCATGGATTGGAAGCTCGAGCTCATCACCGTCCCCGTCACCGACGTCGACCGGGCGAAGGCGTTCTACACCGAGCGGGTCGGTTTCACCGCCGACCACGACCACACCGTCAGCGACGATCTGCGTTTCGTTCAGCTGACGCCGCCGGGATCCGCATGCTCGATCGCGATCGGGAAGGGGTTGACCCAGATGGCGCCCGGCTCGCTGCAGAACGTGCAGATGGTCGTCTCGGATATCGACGCCGCCCGCTCCGAGCTGGTCGAGCGCGGCGTCGAGGCGAGCGAGGTGCAGGACCTGCCCGGAGGCAGGTTCGTGTTCTTCTCCGATCCCGACGGGAACGGCTGGGTGGTGCAGCTGCCGTCCGGCGCCTAGCCCGTCCATGCTGATCTACTCCATGAGCGTCTCCGTGGACGGCTTCATCGCCGACCGCGAGGGCGCGTTTGAGTGGGGAGCACCCAGCGAGGACCTGTTTCGCTTCCACACCGCGCTGGTAGGCGATCTCGGCGGCTATCTGTTGGGCCGCAGGCTCTACGAGGGGATGCTGGTGTGGGAGACGGATCCGTCGATGCGCGACAACGAGCTCCGGGCCGCGTTCGCCGACATCTGGTGCGCGCTCCCGAAGGTCGTCTTCAGCCGCACGCTCGACAGCGTGCAGGGCAACGCCCGGCTCGCCGAGGCGTCACTGGCCGAGGAGATCGCCGCGACGCTCGACGCGGCCGACAAGGACGTCTCGATCGGTGGCGCCGGCCTGGCTGCGCAGGCGATCGAGCTCGGCCTCGTCGACGAGCTGCGCATCTTCCGCTACCCGGTCGTCGTCGGTGGCGGCACGCCGTTCCTGCCGCCGGTCACCGAAGACGTCCCGCTCGACCTGATCGAGACCAGGACGTTCGGCTCGCGCGTGATCTACGAGCGCTACCGGCGCAGTCGCGATGACTCGGACTGACACCCTCCGGGCTCGCACAACCGCGGTCCGAAGTACCTCAACCGCGGCTGCCTCCTGGGATAGGCCACGCGCGCGGGGCGATCAGCTCGTCAGCAGCGCTCGGGCCCCAGGTACCCGCGGCGTAAGGGTGCACGCTTCCGCCAGCGTCGAGGATGGGCGCCACGATCTCCCATGAGCGCTCGACCGTGTCCTCTCGTAGGAAGAGCGTCTGATCGCCGGCCATCGCGTCGTGCAGCAGGCGCTCGTAGGCTTCCGCAGATTGGGTCTTGAACGAGCCCCCGTAGGAGAAGTCCATCGGCACAGCGTCGAGCGCCATCCCGGGACCGGGCTCCTTCGCCCTGAAGATCAGTGAGATGCCCTCGTCGGGCTGGACGCGCAGTGTCAGGTGGTGTGCAGGCAGGCGCGCGATGCCGGCGCCGTCGAACAGCCGTCGCTCGGGCTCACGCAGCACCATCGCGACCTCGGTCGTCCTGTGAGGCAGGCGCTTGCCGGTGCGCAGGAAGAAGGGAACGTCCTTCCAGCGCGCGTTGTCGATCCAGGCGCGCAGCGCCACGAACGTCTCGACGGTCGACTCCGGCGCGACCCGTTCCTCATCCCGATATCCGGGCACCTCGCGCCCCTCGACCACGCCGGCGGTGTACTGACCCCTGACGACATCGTCCGCGGACAGCGGGCGCATGGCCTCAAGTAGCTCCGCCTTGCGGTCGCGGACGTCCTCCGGGGCGAGCGACTCGGGCGGCTCCATCGCCACGAACGAGAGCACTTGGAGCAGGTGGTTTTGGACCATGTCGCGCAGCGCGCCGGCCTCCTCGTAGTAGCGCCCGCGCTGTTCGATGCCGTCCGACTCGGCGACCGTGATCTGCACGTGGTCGACCGCCTCGCCGCACCAGGCCCGCTCAACCATCGAGTTGGCGAACCGGAAGACCAGGATGTTCTGCACCGCCTCCTTGCCGAGGTAATGGTCGATCCGGAACACGTGCGGCTCGTCGAAGACTTCGTGCGCGATGCGGTCGAGGTCGCACGCGCTTGCCAGATCGTGCCCGATCGGTTTCTCGATCACGATCCGGGCCTGCCCCCCGAGGCCCGCCTCGCGGATCCGGTGGACGATCGTCGGGAAGGCCGATGGAGGCGTGGCGCAATAGAAGAGGCGCCGGCCCTCGCCGCCAAGGTCGGCGTCGAGGGTGGCGAGGCGCTCGCGCAGCGTCTCGAAGGCGTCCGGGTCGTCGAGTGGCGCGGAGACGTACGACAGCTCCCGCGCGAACGCTTGCCAGCGTCCGTCGTCCAGCCGGTGGCGAGAGAACTCATCGACCCCGCCGCGGGCCCGCTCGCGAAACTCCGCGTCGTCGAGGCGGCTCCCACCCGAGCCGACGATCGCGTAGCGCTCCGGCAGGAGGCCCTCGTAGCCGAGGTCGTATAGGGCCGGGAGCAGCTTGCGCCGGGCCAGATCGCCGGACGCGCCGAAGACGACGAGCGTCTGGGGTGGCGGCGAGGCGAGGGCCATGGCGCTTAGCCGAGCTGGCGGTCGAGGTTGTAGGCGGCGCTGATCAGCGCCAGGTGCGTGAAGGCCTGGGGGAAGTTGCCAAGCTGCTCGCCGGTCGGACCGATTTCCTCGGAGTACAGCCCGACGTGGTTGGCGTACGTGAGCATCTTCTCGAAGGCGAGCCGGGCCTCGTCGAGCCTCCCCGCCCGGGCCAGCGCCTCCACCCACCAGAAGGAGCACAGAGAGAAGGTGGCCTCCTCGCCGTCGAGCCCGTCGGGTGATGCGTCGACGTTGTACCGGTAGACGAGGCTGTCGGAGACAAGCTCCGCGCTGATGGCGTCGAGCGTGGCGATCCAACGCGGATCCGTGGGCGCGATGAACTTGCACAGCGGCATGAGCAGCAGGGACGCGTCGAGCACGTCGCTGTCGTAGTGCTGGACGAACGCCCGGCGCCCGGGGTGCCAGCCGCGGGCCATGATCTGCTTGTAGATGCTGTCGCGGACCGCCGTCCAGCGGGGAAGGTCGGCCGGCAGGCCTCGCTGCCGCGCGATGCGCACCGCTCGCTCGACCGCCACCCAGCTCATCAGCCTCGAGTACGTGTAGTCCTTGCGGCCGCCGCGCGTCTCCCAGATGCCCTCGTCGGGCTGGTCCCAGTGATCGATCAGCCACTCGAGGTTGCGCGTGAGCTCCATCCAGCCGTCGTGGTAGATGGGCCGCCCGTACTTGTTGCAGAGGTAGACGGAGTCCATCAGCTCGCCGTAGATGTCGAGCTGCAGCTGGCTCGCCGCGCCGTTTCCGATCCGCACCGGCGCCGAGCCCATGTATCCCTCCAGGTGCGCGAGCTCCTCCTCGGCCAGGTCGGCGCGCCCGTCGATGCCGTACATGATCTGCAGTGGGCCCGACTCTCGGTCGGTCGCTTCGCGGAAGCGCCCTGCCAGCCATTCCATGAACGCCGCCGCTTCCTCGGTGAAACCCAGCCTGAGCAACGCGTAGAGCGAGAAGGCGGCGTCGCGCATCCACGTGTAGCGGTAGTCCCAGTTGCGAGTACCGCCGAGGTCCTCCGGCAGGCTTGTCGTGGGCGCGGCCACGATGGCGCCCGTAGGCGCGTAGGTGAGCAGCTTGAGCGTGAGTGCTGACCGATGCACCATCTCTCGCCAGCGCCCGCCGTAGCGGGAGCGGCGTAACCAGTCCCGCCAAAAAGCCACGGTGGCGTCGAACTGGGCGGCGACGTCCGCATGGGAGTACGGCGCCGGCAGCTGGCCGGGCTCGATGCGGTCGAGCACGAACGTGGCCGTCTCCCCCGCCCGGAGCGCGATCCGTGCGCGGACGTCGCGGTCGCCGCCGATGTCGAGCGGACAGCTGGCAGAGAGGCCAAGCCCGAGCCCAGGAGAGCGGAACACTGCGCCGTGCGGGGTGAGCGCCACCTCGTGCCGGGCGCGCGCGTAGTCGAAGCGCGGCGCTACCTCGACGACGAAGCGCACCTGGCCTCGCACTGCGACCACCCGCCGGACCAAGCGGTGGCGGTGCGCCGCCTCGCCCGTCCGTGGCGGGGGCATGAAGTCCTGCACTTCCGCCACTCCTTCGGGCATCAGGAAGCGCGTGACGAGGATGTTGGTGTCAGGCAGGTAGAGCTGCTTGGAGCTCCAGCCTTGGCCTTCCGGCGCGACGCGGAACAACCCCCCGCGGTCGGCGTCGAGGATCGCCGCGAAGACGCTCGGCGAATCGAAGCGCGGGCAGCAGTACCAGTCGATCGTCCCGTCGGTGCCGACGAGCGCGACCGTATGCAGGTCGCCGATCAGACCGTGCTCCGCGATCGGCAGGTAGCGCGCCCTCGCGGCTCGCCCGGCGCCGGCAGGCGCGGGCCGCCCTACCACAGCAGCATCGCCGTCGAGCGCCATCAGCCAATCTCCTCGGTGGCCTACGGAACGAGCACGAGCTTGCCCTTGTCCGCCGAGCTCTCCAGAAGCTCGTGCGCGTGACGCGCGTCTGACAGCGGGAGACGCTCCGCGACGACCGGGTGGATCTTGCCCTCACGAAGCAGCTCGAGCAGCGCGCGGAAGTCCTCTCGGAACCAATCGGGATTGCGCGGGCCTCCACCCACCGGAAGCGCTCGGCGACGCCCGCTCACCGGAAGCACCTGACGGCCTTCGCGCAGCTTCTGGACCCGATACACCAACACTCGGCGACGTCGGGAGACGAGACCCCAGAGCGAAACCGTGGCGGTCGTGGCGTACCACTTGATCCAACCGCGCCAGCTCTTTCGCCCCTGCACGACCGTCCCGGAGTGGCCGAACACAACGAGTCGTCCGCCGGGGCGCAGAGTGCGGAAGGAGCGAATGGACAGCCCGCCGCCGAACCCGTCGAGCGCAACGTCCACACCTTCGCCCCCGGTCAGTTCGCGCACCCGCGCCAGGAAGTCCTCGTTGCGGTAGTCAATCGCCACGGCGCCGAGCCGCTCGACAGTTTCGACATCGTGACCGGAGCAGGTCCCATACATGCACAGTCCAGCCACCGCGCCGAGTTCGAGAACCGCCGTGCCCACCCTCCCGGCCGCCCCGTGCACGAGCACCCTCTCCCCACTCTTCACCATGGCCGTGCGATGAAGCAGCTGATAGGCGGTCATGTGCGTGAAGACGAGGCTCATGACCTCGCCCGGGTCGAGATCCTCGGGCACCTCGACGGCGTTCGCCTCGAGAACACAGACTCGCTCCGCGTCCGCGCCCCACACGGTCAGCGTGCCGATTCGGTCGCCCACGCGAAGGCGCGAGCATCCGGGGCCGAGCTCCTCGACCACGCCGACGAGCTCGTAGCCGGGCGTGAACGGGGGCTTCGGCACGCCGAGATACGAGCCGACCCGGAGCATGGCGTCGGTGTACGACACGCCGGCCGCGAGAACTCTGACCAGCACCTCGCCCGGACCCGGTCGCGGATCCTCCTCCTCCACCACCCTCAAGACCTCGGGCCCACCGAAGTGATCAACGACAACGCGTTTCATGCCGTCCACTCCTTGCCGACATTGCGACTCCTTTATTTGAGTCGCAGCCTCCCGGGCGCCGCGGTGGCGTACATGACCAATATTGCTCAGGCGCGCCGCCCGCTACGTGATGAGCTGCAGGCGACGGGCCTCTGCGATCGCCTCCAGCTGGGAGTGCGCCCCGAGCGCGGCCAGGACCGCCCGGATGTGGTTCCGCACCGTGGCCTCGGCGAGTCCGAGCCGTGCCGCGATGACCTTGGCCGGGACACCGTCGGCCAGAAGCGCGAGTACCTGTCGCTGCCGGCGAGTGAGGGAGACAGGAACGGCCGGAGGAGAGGCGGCCTCGCGACAAGGCACCATGACGTGAAGGAAGAGCGGACGGTCACCCTCGTGCACCGCGATGGTGGCCATCTCGATCCGGCGCGCGCCCTCCAGCGCCTTGATGAGCAGGCCCTGGCAACGGACGGGCCAGCCTTCGCGAGCCAAGCGCGCAGTCGAGCACCCGGGATGGCAGACGATGTTGCCACGCCCGTCGTGCCCGCCGAGGACCTCCCAGCAATGGCGTCCGACCGCATCGTCGGCGGAGACTCCGGTCAACTCTTCCGCCGCCCGGTTCCATGAGACGACCGTCTGGTCAGCGTCGAAGGCCAACAGAGCGTCCCCCGATCGAAACGCCTCGGCCGGTCGCACAACCATGGCCCGAGTCTCGCCCTGGCGGCAGCCGCGCACATCCGCAGACTCCCCGGATCGTTCGACGGGTTACCACGTAACCCGTGGCAGGCGTCGAACACCGGTTGCGGTACTGGCGCCTCCGCGGAGCAGGAGCGGCAGGAACTCTGACTCAGCCCTCGAGCGACTTGTAGACGGCCCAGCCCACCGCCACCATCGGGACGGCCAGGAAGGCGCCCACAATGCCCAGCAGCTGGCTTCCGACGATCACCGCGGTGAGCGTGACGATCGGGTGCAGGTTCACCGTCTGCTGGTACACGAGCGGCGTCACGAACATGCTGTCGAGCTGCTGGGCGACCAGGATCACGACCGCCATCGCGATCGCGCCGCCCGTGCCCACAGCGGCCAGGGTCACGAGCACGATCACCGTCCCCGACACCCACGCGCCGAGAATCGGCACGAACAGCGTCACGAAGCTGAGCAGGGCGAGCGTGCCGACGTGGGGGGTGCCGATGATGAGCATGCCGACCGTGATCACGGTGGTGTCGATCAGGGCAATCAGGCTGATGCCGCGGATGTAGCCGCTCGCGGCGTTCCAGGCCGCGCTGCCGCCCATGGCGACGCGCTCGCGGCGGTCCGTGCTGAAGCGGTCACGGATCCATCCCCAGATCGAGTCGCCGCTCGTGATGATGTAGAGCAGGAACACCAGCACCAGCAGCGCGCCGCTCACGATCTGAGCGGTGAACGACATCACGCCGAGTCCGCCCTTCAGGATCCCGCCGGCGGCGTTCTTGGCCGCGGGCAGGATGCTCGCCAGGAAGTCGCGGATCTGCTGCTCGTGCTGCTTCGCCCAGTCGTCGTTGTCACGCAGCCAGTTGACGACCTTGTCCGCGCCCTCGCTGATGTCCTGGCCGACGCCACCGAGGTTGCCGAACAGCTGGGAAGTGAACACCCAGGCGAGCCCGATCCCGGCCGCCACGACGAGCAGCATGCTTAGCGCGATAGCGAGCCAGCGGGCCATGCCGCGGCCGGTCGCCCACGCGATCAGCGGCAGCACCTGAGTGCTGATCAGTGCCGCGACGATAAGGGGAACCGTCGCGGATCGCGCGTACCAGATCGCGCCGCCCACGAGGAAGACGCCCGCGGTGATCAGAAGGGCCTTCGCGCTCCACGCGGCCATGGCACTGCCCGCAGCGGCACGAGGCCGGGCTTCGGCCGACATGTGGCTTAGTTCGGCGTCCAGGCCGGGCGTCCTCCACGCGCCACGACGATCACCCGCGATGGGTGATGAGGGCTCACCCCGCCACCCGTACGGTCCGGGCCATGGCCAACACCGTCGGAAATCGCTCGGGGTGGATCACCTTTGCCGGCATCGCCGCACTGGTCGCCGGCGCGTACAACGCGCTCAGCGGCATCGCGGCGCTCAGTGACGACGACACCATCGCCGCGCAGGCGAAGGAGGTGCTGTTCAACATCGACCTGACGGCCTGGGGCTGGTTCTGGCTGATCGTCGGAGTCGTTCAGCTGGTGACCGGCGTGATGATCCTGCAGCGCAGCATGATCGGCCTCTGGCTCGGGGTGACGGCCGCATCGGTGAGCGGCCTGATGACCGTCTTCATCATCTTCGTCTTCCCCCTTTGGGGAATCGCCGTGCTCGCGATCGATTTCCTGGTCCTGTTCGGACTGCTGACTCGCGCCGACGAGTTCGCGTAGTACTCGAAACTGGCCCGGGGGTTCCGCCGTTTCGTCCCGTAAGACGTCCGGCGCCTGCCACTCTTCGCCGCACGAGCATCGCCCGGACATCACTGGTGTTCGTTGCCTGCGCAGCGCTCGCGGGCCTCTCGCTGCTGATGCCTTCCGCCCCCACGACCGATCCGTGGGGATGGATCGTCTGGGGCCGCGAGGTGCTCCACCTGGACCTGTCCACAGTCGTGCCCGGGCCGCCGTCCTGGAAGCCGCTGCCCGTGCTGATCACGACACCGCTCGCGCTCACGGGTGCGGCGGCGCCCACGCTGTGGCTGTTCGTGGCGCGACTCGGCGCGCTGGCGTCGCTGGCGGTGGCGGCGCGTCTCACCAACAGGCTCGCCGGGCCGTGGGCCGCGGCGATCGCCGTGGCAGGGCTCGTGCTCAGCACCGACTGGCTACGGGCGTTCGCGCACGGCTACACGGAGCCGCTGGCGATCGGCCTGCTCCTCGCGGCCGTGGATCAGCACCTCTTGGGGCGGCCGAGGCGGGCGCTCGCGCTCGGCGGCCTGGCGGCGCTCAGCCGTCCCGAGACGCTGTTCCTGGTGGCCGTCTATGGCGCGGTCCAGTGGCGGCGAGGTCGCCTGGCGCCGAACCTCGTGGGCGCCGTCATCGCAGTCGTCGTGGGGTTGTGGGTGGTGCCCGACTGGATCGGTTCGGGCGACCCCCTGCACGCGGCTCACGTTGCCGGGGTCGTGGAGGCGTCCGGCGCGACGGCGGCGCTCCACGCAATCGGGACCGGGGCTCTCATCCTCCCCTGGCCGCTGACGCTCGCCGGGGTGGCTGGAGTGGCGGTCGCGCTGCGGAGGCGGGACCGGCGCGTCGTTGGGATCGCGCTGGCCGCGGGCACCTGGGCGGCCGCCGAGGTGGCGCTGATGCTGGCCGGCTACCCCGCGCTCGGCAGGTTCTTCATGCTTCCGGCCGCGCTCTGGTGCGTGGTCGGCGCCGCGGGAGCCGTGTGGCTCGCCGAGACGGTGCGGGCCCAGCGGAGCCGCCTCGCGGTCGTGGCCGTGACCGCTCTCGCCATCGTCGCGCTCCCGTTCGTGGGTGTCCGCGCCGACCACTCCGTGCGGGAGTTCGCGGATTCGATCGATCGCGCCGAGCTGGAGTCGCAGCTCGTGGCGGTGCTTGACGCCGCCGGCTCGGGCCTGCGCACCTGTGGCGGACCCACGATGCCCTCACGGCTCACTTGGATGAAGGGCGCGGTGGCGTGGCAGCTCGACCTCCCTCTCGACAGGGTGCACGCGGTGCGCACCTGGGGGGCGAGGGTCTATCTCCAGCGGCTGTCGGACTCCGACGAGCGCCCCTTCCCGTGGCCCTCGGCGCGGCACATGATCACGGTCGGCCCCGCGGCGCTCCACGGCTCCGGTTTCCTTGACCCGTTCGGGAACGCCCGTCTCCGGATGCGTGGCCTGGACGAGACGGTGGCGGCGAGCGCTGGACGCTGGCGGGTGGTCGAGCATCCGTGCGGGAGGATGGGTGCCGCATGAGGCCGATCGCCGAGGGAGAGCGCGAGCAAGCGGTCGCGACGATCGTCGCCGCGTTCGAGGACGACCCGGTGGAGCGGTGGATGTTCCCGGAGCTCGGGCACTACCAACGCGACTTCGCGGCGTTCGTCCTGGCCTTCGGCGGCGAGGCGTTCCGGCACGGAACCGCGTGGGAGCTCGACGACTTTGCCGCCGTTGCGCTGTGGCTCCCCCCCGGCGCCCAGGCCGACGGGGACGCGATCGGCCGCATCTTCGAGGACAGGATCGCCGCTGAGAAGCAGGAGGACCTGACCGCCGTCGTGGGTCAGATGGAGGAGCTGCACCCCCGCGGCCCGCATTGGTACCTCCCGTGGCTGGCGGTCGAGGCCGCTCGCCAGGGTCATGGTCTGGGAGCGGCGCTGCTGCAGGACTGTCTCGAACGGGTCGACGCCGACGGACTGCCCGCCTACCTCGAGACTCCCAACCCCCGGACAATCCCCTTCTACGAGCGCCACGGCTTCGAGGTGACCGGCGAGGCCGCCGCCGGCAGCTGTCCACCGGTCACATGCATGCTGCGTTCGGGTCGATCCGTCTCGCGAGCGTTCGCGGACGGTCCGGGCTAGATTTGTCTCGCTCGCCCGGTGAACTGACCCAAGGGGACTCGCGCATGCCTCGCATCAGAACTCGTCTTGCCGTGCTCATGCTCGTCGCGCTCGCGTCGGCGCTGCTCGTGACCGCCTGCGGTGGCGACGACGACGACAACGGCGGCTCGAACAGCAGCAGCTCCGGGTCCGAGCCGCAGCCCGGCTCGCTCGCCGACCTGTGCCCGAAGGACCGGCTCGACCTCGTCAAGTCCGGCCAGCTCACGGTCGGGACGGACAAGCCGGCGTTCCCGCCCTACTTCGAGGACGACGACCCGACGAACGGCAAGGGGTTCGAGAGCGCGGTGGCCTACGCGGTCGCGCAGAAGCTGGGCTTCTCGAAGGACGAGGTGAAGTGGACGGTGGTGCCGTTCAACTCCTCGTACGCGCCCGGGCCGAAGAACTTCGACTTCGACATCAACCAGATCTCGATCACGCCCGCGCGTCAGAAGGCGGTGGACTTCTCGGATCCGTACTTCACGGCACCGCAGGCCGTGGTGCTGGCCAAGGGCTCCGACGTCAAGATCGGGTCGCTCTCGGACCTGAAGGACGCCGAGATCGGCGTCCAGATCGGGACCACCAGCCTCGACGCGGTGAAGAACTTCATCATGCCGACGAAGGACCCCAAGGTCTTCAACGACTCGAACGACGTCGTGACCGCGCTCAAGCAGAACCAGGTCGATGCGGTCGTCACCGACCTGCCGACGGCCTTCTACATCACGGCTGCGCAGGTGCCGGGGTCGAAGATCGCGGGCCAGTTCGACACGGGCGAGGGCGACAACTGGGGCCTGCTGCTCGCCAAGAACTCGAAGGTCACGCCGTGCGTGGACAAGGTGATCGGCGACCTCACCGAGAGCGGTGAGCTGAAGAAGCTCGAGAAGAAGTGGATGGGCGCCGCGGCGGGCGCACCGGAGCTGAAGTTCTGAGCGACCGCCGTGCCGTCCGGGAGGCCGCCCGCCGACGGCGGGCGGCCCAGGGCGCGGCGATCTCGGGGCTGTCCACGGTCGTCGTGCTCGGCGTCCTCGCGACGCTGATCCTGACGAGCAAGGGCTGGCCGAACGTCCGCGACACGTTCTTCGACTGGGACGCGTTCAAGGACGCCTTCCCGGACGTGCTCGACGGGTTCTGGCTCGACGTCAAGATCTTCGTCGTCGTCGAGATCGTCGTACTGGCGCTCGGCCTCGTGGTGGCGCTCGTGCGGGCGAGCCGCGCGGCGGCGTTCTTCCCGTTTCGGATGCTTGCGGCGAGCTACACGGACATCTTCCGCGGCCTGCCGGTGATCCTCGTCGTGTACCTGATCGGGTTCGGCGTCCCGGCTCTGGAGCTCTCGGGCGTGCCGAGCGACCCGGTCGTCCTCGGCGGCATCGCGCTCGCGCTCTGCTACGGCGCCTACGTGGCCGAGGTGTACCGCGCCGGGATCGAGTCGATCCACCCGAGCCAGACCTCGGCCGCCCTGTCGCTCGGGCTCACGCCGGTGCAGTCCACCCGCTTCGTCGTTTTGCCGCAGGCGATCCGGCGCGTGATCCCGCCGCTCCTCAACGACTTCATCGCGCTGCAGAAGGACGTGGCGCTCGTGTCGATCCTGGGCCCGCTCGAGGCGTTCCGGGTGGCGCAGATCAGCGCGTCCTCCACCTTCAACTACACGCCGCTCCTGGCCGCCGCCGTGCTGTACCTCGCGGTGACCGTTCCGATGGCACGGATCGTGGACCGCGTCACGGCGCGCGACCGCCTGCTCCGGAGCGCGGGGGCGCCGGTATGAACGCGGCCGCTCCGGTGCTCGAGGTGCAGGGGGTCACGAAGGCGTACGGCGACGTGGAGGTGCTGCGCGGCGTGGACCTCGCCGTGCGCGAGCACGAGGCGGTGGCGCTGATCGGCGCGTCCGGCTCCGGCAAGTCCACGCTCCTGCGCTGCATCGACCTGCTCGAGGACATCGACGACGGCGACGTGCTGCTCGACGGGGAGGTGATCACCGACCCGTCCGTGGACCCGGTCCAGGCGCGCCGGCGGCTCGCGATGGTGTTCCAGGCCTACAACCTCTTCCCGCACCTGAGCGTGATCGACAACGTGCTCTTGGCGCCGTCGCGGGCCCACGGCTTCGATCGTGAGGAGGCCGCCGAGTCCGCGCGCGAGCTGCTCCGGCGCTTCGGCCTCGGCGACCGCGAGCGCGATTACCCGGACCGGCTGTCCGGCGGACAGCAGCAGCGGGTGGCGATCGTACGCGCGCTCGCCACACGGCCGCGGGCGCTCCTGCTGGACGAGATCACGAGCGCGCTCGACCCCGAGCTGGTGGGCGAGGTGCTCGAGGTTGTGCGCGAGCTGAAGGAGGAGGGCATGACGATGCTGATCGCAACGCACGAGATGGGCTTCGCCCGCGACGTGGCGGACGAGGTGTGCTTCCTCCACGACGGCAGCATCCTCGAGCGCGGCGCGCCGGAGCGCGTGCTGAGCGATCCCCAGCAGCCCGAGACGCAGCGCTTCCTGCACCGGCTGCTGTCCGCCGGGCGCACCTAGCGCCTAGGACAGGAGCGCGCGCAGGCTCTCGTGCTCCTCGTGGCAGGCCGGGCAGCCGATCAGGTGCTCGCGCATCCCCGGCACGCGGGCGTCGGCGTTCGCGCCGCGCAGCTCCAGCTCCACGTACTCGTCCAGCCGCTCGAAGCACTCCTCGCATCCGATGTCCGGGCCGGCCGGCCCGAGGAGGCGCTCGAGGCGCTCGTTCCGCTCGTTCATGGGCTCACCTCCTCCATGTGCCCGGCCGCGACCAGCTCCGCGCGCAGCTTCGCGCGTGCGTCGTGCAGGGTCTTGTAGAGCGCGCCGCGCGTGGTGTCCATCCGCTCCGCGAGCACGTCGATCGGCACCTCGTTCAGGGCGAGCGCGGTGAACACGTTCCGCTGGTGCGGCGTGAGCGTGTCGCTCACCGCCCGCTTCAGCGCGCTCAGGAGCTCGGCCTGCTCCGGTCCGCTCTCGACGGGCGGCCGCCGGTCGTCCTCGAACGACGGCCAGGTTTCGGGTTCGAGCACCACCTCGCGCCCCTGCCATGCGCGCCGGCGCACCCTCACACCCGCCTCGAGCAGCGCGAACTTGTACGCCCAGGTGGTGAAGCGGCTCGCACCGCGAAAGGTGTGCAGCTTGGCGAGGATCGCGACCAGCGCGTCGTCGGCCGCCTGGGTGGCGAGGTCGTCGAGATCCTCGCCGCGCACGTGCGCCAGCGCCTCCCGCCGGCGGCCGATCTCGAAGCGAGCCGCGCGCAGGAGCAGGCCATGGAGGTCGGCCACGGCGCCGTCGCGCTCGCTGCCGCTCGCGCTCAGCGCTTCGACCCAGTTGCGTTCCACGGGAACGGGAGCGGCCACCGCCATCCAATCATTAGCGATCCGGGCGGCCCGCTTCTTACTCGACGGTAAGAACGGCGCGATCGTGGTCGCCAAGGGGGCCATGAGCACAATCGCAGCAGCACTACGACCCGTACCGATCCCGAGGCGCGAAGCCCTCACCCGCGATCCCGCGGCCCAGGCCTTCATGCTCATGAGGATCGTGTTCACAATCGCGCCGATCCTGTTCGGCCTCGACAAGTTCGCCAACGTCCTGACCGACGACTGGACGCGCTACCTGGCGACGGAGTTCAACGACGTCATCCCCGGGAGCGCCGCGGACGCGATGCACATCGTGGGCATCGTGGAGATCGCGGCCGGCCTCGTGGTCGCCGTGACGCCTCGCTTCGGCGGGCTCCTCGTGGCGGCCTGGCTCGGTGGGATCATCCTCAGCCTGCTCCTGGTGGGCGGCT
>DASUYU010000178.1:0-5089 GCA_036377235.1 Thermoleophilaceae bacterium | reverse complement strand
CCGCGCGGGCCCACGCAGGCGCCGACCGGGTCCACCCCGGAGGCGTGCGAGACGACCGCGATCTTCGACCGGTAGCCGGGCTCGCGTGCGACGTTCTGGATCTCCACCAGACCGTCGGCGATCTCCGGCACCTCGAGCTCGAACAGCGCGCGGATCAGCTCCGGCGAGCGCCGCGACACGATGATCGACGGGCCCTTCGCCTGGTTCGAGACGTCGGTGATGATGGCCTTGATGCGCTGACCGTGGTCGTAGCGCTCGCCGTGCACCTGCTCGCCGCGGGGCAGGAGCGCCTCCACACGCTCGCGCAGCTGCACGAGCGTGTAGCGCGAGTCGGACTGCTGAACGATGCCGGTGATCAGCTCGCCCACGCGGTCCTGGTACTCGTTGAACATCATGTCGCGCTCCGCCTCGCGGATGCGCTGCAGGATCACCTGCTTCGCTGTCTGCGCGGCGATGCGGCCGAAGTCGTGCGGCGTGACGTCGCGCTCCTCGATCTGGTCGCGGTACTGCATGAGCCGCTCCTGATCGATCTCGGGCGGCTCGGGATAGACCATCTCCCCCGTCTCGGGGTCGACGGTGGGCTCCCCGGCCTCCTCCTCGACCTCGTCGAGCAGCTGCTCCTCGAGGTCGGGCGGCAGCAGCAGCTCGTACACGCGGAAGTCGCCGCTCGAGCGGTCAACCTCGACGCGCGCGTACTTGGCCGCGCCCGGCGTCTTCTTGTAGGCCGACAGGAGCGCGTCCTCGAGGGCCGCCATCAGGCGGTCCGCGGAGATTCCCTTCTCGCGCTCGAGGACTCCGACGGCCTCGACGATCTCCTTGGTCATCGCTCCCCCTCGAGCAGATTGCTGCGGTTGATCTCCGAGTACGGGATCGACACGACCCCGGTGTCGGCGGCAACGGTGACCTCGTCGTCACTGGCGCCGACGAGCTCCCCGGTGAAGCTTCTGTGGCCGTCCCGCGGCTCGCGCAGGCGCACGCGCGCCCGCTTGCCGAGGAAGCGGCGGAAATGATCCGGCTTGGACAGCGGACGCTCGGGCCCCGGCGAGGACACCTCGAGCGAGTACTCGGCCAGCAGGTCGCGCAGGTGATGCGTGACCCGCTCGCAGAGCGCGAGATCGACCCCGTTCGGGTGGTCGATGAACAGCCGCACGCGCTCCCGGCCGGCGTCCTCGCAGGCGAGCACCTCCACGTCCGGCTCGGCCGTGGCGAGGCGCTGCTCGATGTCGCTTTGAAGGTTCTCGATCCGCATTTTTCCGTAAAAAAGGTGGACCTCTCGGCCCACCTTCAGGCGCCGCCCGGGGGGCGGCGAACGACTGAAGTTGTGAATCGAGTGTAGCGCTCAGCAGGCGGACGGGCTCGCCGCGCCCGGGGGGATGCAGAGCGTCCTCAGCGAGGGCGCCTTGCGGTTGCGAATCGTGAGCGTCCTGCGGCAGCTCGCACGCACAGCCGTTCCGGCTCGGTGTCGAGCCACAGCTCGCTGTCCTCCTCGACGACCCGTGACCGTCTCGACCCGGGGCTAAGTCTCGATCAGCAGCGTGACAGGGCCGTCGTTCGTGAGCTCGACGGCCATCCGGGCGCCGAAGACGCCGCCCTGCGCGTCGAGCGCCCCTCGTACTCGCTCGTAGAGGGGCTCGGCCTCCTCGGGCGGGGCGGCGTCGACGAAGCTCGGGCGATTGCCCTTCCGGGTGTCGCCGTAGAGGGTGAACTGGCTGACGCAGAGGATCTCGCCGCCGGCGTCGGCGACGTTCAGGTTCATCTTGCCGCCGGCGTCCTCGAAGATCCTGAGCGCGAGCAGCTTGGCCGCGATCCGCTCCGCCTCGGAGTGGGTGTCGCCCCGGCGGACGCCGAGAAGGACCAGCAGGCCAGGGCCGATCCGCGAGACCTCCTCGCCGTCGACCGTGACCGACGCCTCGCTCACCCGTTGCACCAGTGCGCGCACGCGTGCGTACTCTGCCGGAATGGCTGCCGTTGACGACGTCGACGCCTACCTGGAGTCGGTCGACGGACTGACCGCGCGCCGGCTCGCCCATGCCGAGTGGGGCATCACCGTCCCGGGCGACCGCGTGGGCGGCGACCCGATCGAGGCAAGCCTCCGGATCGCCGACGGCCTCCTGCGCGCCCAGGCGATCGCGGTCCACGCGGCCGGCGACCTCGACCCGTGGATGCTGCTCTGGTGGAACCGCCAGACCCGCCTGGTCCGCTTCGGCTGCACGCGCTCACAGGACATCTGGGTGCACGCCGACATCCCGGTGTCCGACGCGGACGAGCACGGCGTGGACCGCCTGCTCGGCCTGGTCACCGAGGCGGTGGTGTCCGTGCGGGCGCACGCGGCGGGTGTGCGAGGGCTCTCAACGACGCACTGAAGTCAGGCAACCCCCGCCACGGTGGTGGGGAATCGTTGCGGAAAACGCTACGAATCCCCACCACCGCGCGTGGCCGCGCCTCCTTCAATGCCGTCGTTCAGGACCCGCGGAGCGGCTTCGCAAACCAGCGATCCGCAAACGGCTCATCGTTGAAGGGCTCGACCTCCGCGTACCCCGCCGATCGATAGAGCGCGATCGCCTCGCCCAGCACGTCCCCGGTCTCGAGGCGCGCTTCGCGGGAGCCGTGCTCACGAGCGAGGTTCTCCAGGTGCTCGAGCAGCCGGCGGCCGATGCCGAGGCCGCGGGCCGACTCGGCGACCCACATCCGCTTGATGTCCGTGACCTGCCCCGGGTGGTGCTTCACGGCCCCGCACCCGACCGGCTCATCGCGCAGGTACACCACGACGAACGCCCCGACCGGCCACCGCACCTCGCGCGGCTCGGCGGTCGAGCCCTTGCTCGGATCGAACCCGCGGTCGGGCGCCCGCCGATTCAGCTCGGCCACATAGGCGCGCAGGCACCGCTGCGCGTCCGGGTCCTCCGGATCGACAGTGCGAATCTCCACGAGCGACGCCGCGATCAGCCGCTCCACCGTCCTCATTGCCGAGACCAGCTCCGCCCGCTGCTCGTCATCGAGCGGACTGAGGATCGACGCGGCCAGCTCATCGCTCCGCTCGTCGAGAACCGCCCGCTCCGCGAGCCCCTCCTCGGTGAGCCGCACGAGACGAACCCGCGCGTCCGCCTCGCTGGGCGTGACCCGCACAAGCCCATCGGCCTCGAGCGTCCGCAGCATCCGGCTCATCTGCCCCGAGTCCACCCCCAGCCGCGCACGGAGCATCACGACCTCCCCGCCCTCGGTCCCCACCTCCCAGAGCAGCCGCGAGAGGGCAAGCGGGCGAGCCGTGGAGAGAAAGTGATCGCTCAGCGCACCCACCCGCTGAGTGACGGTCCTGTTGAAGCCGCGCACCTGCGCGACCTGCGAGTCCATTCTCTGATCTTAGTCAGAGATAAGGGGTCTGACCCCTTTCCGAGGGTGGTTGAGGGTTACGCCGTCTGAAGACGGTCGCGGAAGGCCTGGTAGTCCTTCCGGTCCGGCCGCATGTTCGCCGCGAGGGCCGCGTGGCGGCGCGCCTCGGCGTGGCGGCCCGTCTTCTCGAGCGACCGGCCCAGGCAGAAGTGCGCGTAGTCGTTCACGGGGTACGCCTCGACGAGCGCGGCGAACTCCTCCGCTGCCTTGTCGAAGCGCGCCGAACGGAAGTAGGCGCGGCCCAGCGCCTCGCGGATCGACCCCTTGTCGGGCTCGAGCGACCTGGCTCGCTCCAGCGGCACCGACGCGGCCATGAAGTCGCCCTTCGCCAGCAGCTCGCTGCCCTTCTTGAACAGCTCGTATGCGTTCTCGCTGCTCATCACTCCGGTTCTACGGTACTCGGCGTTTGGGCACCCGTTCTCAAGCGCTCGACCTCGTCGAGTATCGCCGCGGCGACGTCGGATTTCGGCCGCCGGCCGACGTCCCGCTCGCCCTGTCCGAAGACGATCGTGACCTCGTTCTCGTCGGTGTCGAAGCCGATGTCGGCGCGCGAGATGTCGTTGACCACGATGGCGTCGAGCCCCTTCCGGGCGAGCTTCGCCCTCCCCCGCTCCACGGCGCCCTCGCCGTGCTCGGCGGCGAAGCCGATCACGGTCTGACCCGGCCGCCTGCTCGCCGCCACTCCGGCCACGATGTCCTCGGTCGGCTCGAGCTCGAGCGCGAAGCCCTCGCCCTCCCTGCTCAGCTTGCGGTCGGCCGCGGAGGAGGGCCGGAAGTCGGCGGGTGCGGCGGCCATGATCAGGACGTCCGCCGCCGCGAACTGCTCGCGCACGGCCGTCCCGAGCTCCTCGGTGCTCTCCACCGTCACCGTCTCGACACCTGCGGGTGGCGGGATCGTCACGTTGGCCGCGACGAGGGTCACGTCGGCGCCGCGGCGGGCCGCCTCCTCGGCGAGGGCGACGCCCATCCGGCCTGACGAGCGGTTGCCGATGAACCGCACGGAGTCGATCGGCTCGCGCGTGCCGCCGGCGGTCACGAGCACGCGGAGGCCGTCCAGCGACCGGGGCGCGTAGGAGCGCCCGGCCGGCGCCAGGATCGCCGCTTCGGCCGCGGCCAGGATCTCCGCCGGGTCCGCCAGCCGGCCCACCCCCCACTCGCCCTTCGAGGCGAGCCGCCCGGTGCCGGGGTCCACCACGTGAGCGCCGCGCGAGCGCAGCAGCCCCAGGTTCGCCTGCGTGGCGGGGTGCTCGTACATCCGGTTGTTCATGGCCGGCGCCAGGACGAGCGGCGATGCGTTCGCCAGCGCGGCGCTCGTGAGCAGGTTGTCGGCCAGCCCGGCGGCCAGCTTCGCCAGCGTGTTGGCCGACGCCGGCGCGATCACGAACACGTCGGCTCGCGCCACCAGCTCGAGATGGGAGATCGGGCTGTGGTCGGACTCCGGGTCGCCGGGGAACGCGCCGCGGGCGGGATCGGGCTCGAACTCCTCGACCAGCACGGGCGCGCCGGTCACGCCCTCGAACGTGGCGCGGCCCACGAACTCGAGGCTCGCGGGCGTCTGGATGACCCGCACGGAGTGGCCCGCGGCAGTGGCGAGCCGAACCAGCTCGACTGCCTTATAGGCGGCGATCCCGCCGCTTACGCCGACGAGGATCCGGGCCAAGTACGCCTCCTAGCGGTAGCGGTACTTGATCTTCCCGGC
>DASUYU010000177.1:0-2370 GCA_036377235.1 Thermoleophilaceae bacterium | reverse complement strand
CCGTGAACCGCGAACTGGATGTTGATCAGGCCCACCACGCCGAGCGCCAGCGCGATCGACCGCGACGCCTCCTCCACCTGCCGGAGCATCTCGTCGCCGAGCGACATCGCCGGGATCACGCACGCGCTGTCGCCCGAGTGCACGCCCGCCTCCTCGACGTGCTGCATGATCGCGCCGATCTCGACGTCGTCGCCGTCGCACAGCGCGTCCACGTCGATCTCGATCGCGTTCTCGAGGAAGCGGTCGAGGAAGATCGTCCGGCCGGCGCCGCCGTTCGTCCGCTTCAGGTAGCTCTGGAGCTGCTCGGGCGAGTAGCACAGCTCCATCGCCCGGCCGCCGAGCACGTAGGACGGCCGCACCAGGAGCGGGTAGCCCACCGTGTCCGCCACCTGGAGCGCCTGCTCGTGCGACTCGGCGGTCGCGTACGGCGGCGACTTGAGGCCGAGCTCCTCCAGCAGCGCCCCGAAGCTCGGCCGGTCCTCGGCCCGGTGGATCGAGTCCACCGGCGTACCGAGCAGCGGCACCCCCGCGGCGGCCAGCCCGGCCGCCAGCTTCAGCGGCGTCTGCCCGCCGAACTGCACGATCACGCCCTCCGGCCGCTCGAGCTCGATCACGCCGAGCACGTCGTCCAGGGTGAGCGGCTCGAAGTAGAGGCGGTCGGAGGTGTCGTAGTCGGTCGACACCGTCTCCGGGTTGCAGTTGATCATCACCGCGTCGCGGCCGGACTCGCGCACGGTCATCGCCGCGTGCACGCAGCAGTAGTCGAACTCGATGCCCTGGCCGATCCGGTTCGGACCGCTGCCGAGGATCACCACGCTCGGCCGGTCGCCGCGCCGCACCTCGTGCGCCGCCCGCCGCTCCCAGCCCGAGTAGTAGTAGGGCGTCTCCGCCTCGAACTCGGCGGCGCAGGTGTCCACCGACTTGAAGCTCCGCTCGAGCCCCGCCTGCGGATCCTCCCCGCGCGCGAGCGCCCCCATCTCCGCCATGAACCAGGGGTCGATCCCCGTCCGGCTGCAGAGCTCCTCCTCGGAGTGCCCGCGCCGGATCGCCTCGAAGAGGGTCTCGTAGCGGTCGTCGGAGGGCGACTCGAGCTTCTCGAGCAGATCGTCGTCCGCGCCGAACGACGGCAGCACGTCGAGCTCGCGCGAGCGCATCGCCTTGATGAACGCCTGCTTGAAGGTCCGGCCGATCGCCATCGCCTCGCCCACCGACTGCATCGAAGTGTGAAGCTGCCCGTCGGCGCCCGGGAACTTCTCGAAGGCGAACCGCGGCCACTTGACGACCACGTAGTCGATCGTCGGCTCGAAGCTGGCCGGCGTCTTCTTGGTGATGTCGTTGTCGATCTCCTCGAGCGCGTAGCCCACGGCGAGCCGCGCGGCGATCTTGGCGATCGGGAACCCCGTGGCCTTGGAGGCGAGCGCCGACGACCGCGACACGCGCGGGTTCATCTCGATGACGACGATCTCCTCGGTCTCCGGGTTGACCGCGAACTGGATGTTCGACCCGCCCGTCTCCACGCCCACCGCCCGGATCACCGTCAGCGCCTGGTCGCGGAGCTGCTGGTAGAGCGTGTCGGAGAGGGTCTGCTGCGGCGCGACGGTCACGCTGTCGCCGGTGTGCACGCCCATCGGGTCGATGTTCTCGATCGAGCAGACGATCACGACGTTGTCGTTCCGGTCCCGCATCACCTCGAGCTCGAACTCGCCCCACCCGATCACCGACTCCTCGACGAGCACCTGCCCGATCGGGCTGGCGGCGAGCCCCTCGGCCACCACCTGGCGGTACTCCGGCTCGGTCCAGGCGATGCCGCCGCCGTGGCCGCCCATGGTGAACCCGGGTCGCACGATCGCCGGCAGGCCCACCTCGGGCAGTGCCCGCTCCGCCTCGCGCATCGACTTGACGGCCGCGCTGCGCGGCACGCGCAGCCCCGCCCGCTCCATCGTGGCCCGGAACAGCTCGCGGTCCTCGGCGCGGCGGATGGCGTCGTAGTCGGCGCCGATCAGCTCGACCCGGTGCTTCCCGAGCGTGCCGTTCTCGGACAGCTCGCGCGCGAGGTCGAGCGCCGTGCCGCCGCCGAGCGTGGGCAGCAGCGCGTCCGGCTGCTCGCGCTCGATCACCTTCGCGACCGACTCGGGCGTGAGCGGCTCGATGTAGGTGCGGGTTGCGAACTCCGGGTCGGTCATGATCGTGGCCGGGTTCGAGTTGACGAGGATGACCTCGTAGCCCTCCTCGAGCAGCACCTTGCAGGCCTGCGCGCCGGAGTAGTCGAACTCGGCCGCCTGGCCGATCACGATCGGGCCGGAGCCGAGGATGAGGATGCGGCGGATGTCGTCTCTACGCGGCAACGAGACGCTCCAGGAAGCGGTCGAA
>DASUYU010000176.1:0-18479 GCA_036377235.1 Thermoleophilaceae bacterium | reverse complement strand
AGTCACCCTTTCCTCGAGGGTCGTTGACGGGCTTGGCCGGAGTCAGGTCTCCTGGCTTCGAGCTCCGCGCCGCGCCTTCCCGGTGAGCCGTCGGCTCCCCAGTGGCCGAATGCGACGCATCAGCGCCCGTTCACAGTGGCGGGACCGCGCGGGATTGACACCCGACTTCCCTGGCCACCGGCCGTTGAACGTCGAGCAGCATACCCGACCGCCCCCACGCGACAGCGGTCCCGTGTGCAGACCCGATCCCGGCCGCTAGAATCGCTCGCCGCGCCGCCATCGTCTAGGGGACTAGGACGCCGCCCTCTCACGGCGGAAACCGGGGTTCGAATCCCCGTGGCGGTACTGCTGGAACCCGCTCCGCGAAGCGGGTTTCGTCTTTTCGTGAGCCGCTGGTCGGATCCTGGCCCCGGCCGGGGCGGTCGCACAACAAGCGACTAACGCCCCGACCGCGAGCACTCGGGTCGCTTCAGCGGATTACGGGTGCATCCCCGGACCGTTCAGACCCGGCTTCTGGTGACGCTCCACTGGGCTGGGCGGAATCAGCCCGCCCGACCCTGTCTGCGCCGCCTTGGAGGAGCTGGTCTGCTCACTCCCGCTCCCGCCGCTCAACGCGAGCACGAGCGCGATGACCAGCAGAGCCGCGACGAGCACACCGACGATCGCGAGCGCGATCGACCGGACGCCGACGGGCCTGCTCGTGATGAGTGCCCGGGGGGTGGTGTTGGTACTGGTGGACATTGGCTGGACTCCTTCGTGGGTCCCGATCGCCCGGTGCGATCGACGACAGCGACGCTACGGAGCACGCGTCCCGCGCACATCGGGGCCCACCCCACAATGTCGGGCAGGTGTCCCCGGGCTCGCCCTAGCGGAGCGACCGAGGTGCGAGAACGGCTCGCGGGCGCGGCAGCCGCCGGGCCGGGATGCAGAGACGGAGGCGAGCCAAGGGCTTGCTAAGGGCTTGCCCTGATGTCACGGTTCAGTTGCTCTGAGAGGATGGGCTTGCCGTGAAGACCGTCTTGATCGTTGACGATCACGCGGGCTTCCGCTCGCTGGCCCGCCGGCTGCTGAACGCCGCCGGATACGAGGTGGTCGGGGCAGTCGCGGACGGAGCGTCGGCGGTCGAGTCGGCGGTCCGCCTGCGGCCCGCGATCGTGCTGCTGGACGTCCAGCTTCCGGATTTCGACGGCTTCGAGGTCGCCCGCCGTCTCGCCGACGCCGGTCTCGACACGGCTGTGGTCCTGATCTCGACCCGCGACGGTGCCTCGCTTCGACGGCGCCTGGCTGCGAGCAAGGCGTGTGGCTTCATCCCGAAGAGCGAGCTCTCGGCCCGGTCGCTCGCGGAGCTGGTGGGCTGAGCGGTGCCGCGGCCGGCGGCAGCGTTCGTCGTGGCCGGATGCATGCTGGGAGTGGCGGCGGAGCTGTCCGCGTACTTGCCGGAGAGCCCGGATCTGGCGGCCGGCGATTTCAGCGTGGGGCTGGCCTTCCTGGGCAGCGGCGCCTTTGCGTGGCGGCGCTCATCGGCCGTGGGGGCCCTGATGGTGGCCACAGGCGTCGCCTGGTTCCTCGGCAGCCTCGTCGGCGTGCTCGTGTTTCTCCACCGCGGGCCGCTGGTGCATCTGCTGCTCGGCTATCCGCGTGGTCGGCTCGAGTCCCGCCTGCAGCGAGTGGTGGTCGGTGCGGGCTATGTCGACGCGATTCTCTATCCGGTTGCCCGCTCGGACATCGTCACCCTCGTGCTCCTCGCCGCGGTGCTGGCGGCCTGTCTTGTGCGTCAGACCCGCGCGGGCGGGGCCGAGCGCCGGGCGCTAACCGCCCCGCTCGTCGCGGCGACCGGGATCGCCGTAGTGCTGACGGCCGGGACAGTCGCGCGCGCCAGCGGTTTCGGCGCGGGCGGCGCGGCGCTCTGGGCGTACGAAGTCGTCCTTGCCCTCGTCGCGGTCGGCCTCTGCGCGGACCTCCGCTGGGGCCGCTGGACCCAGGCGGCGATCACGGGCCTGGTTGTCGACATGGGCGACCTCGAGCGCGAGGCGACGATGCAGACCAGGCTGGCCCGGTCGGTTGGCGATCCGTCGCTCGAGCTTGGATTCTGGGTCCCGGCGCGTCGCGGCTATGTGGACGAGACGGACAGGATGCTCGAATCGTCCCCGGCGCCCTCGGGGCGGGCACTGCTGTCGATCGACGACGAGACCGGTGAGCCGGCAGCGTGCATCGTTCATGACCCCGCGGTGCTCGGTGAGCCGATGCTTGCCGAAGCGGTGACCGCAGCCCTCCGGGTCGCCGTAGCGAACCTCCAGCTGCAGGAGCAGGTGCGCACCAAGGTCGAAGAGGTGGCGGCGTCGCGGCGCCGGCTCGTCGAAGCCGCGGACGCGGAGCGGCGGCGCCTGGAGCGCGAGTTGCGGGAGGGAGCCGGGCCGCAGCTCGAACTGGTCTCGGAGCTCCTCGCGTCCTGCGGTCCCGGCTTCGACGAGCTCAGCGGGGAGCTCGACGCGGTTCGAGCGGAGCTGAGCGAGCTCGCCATCGGGATCCACCCGCGAACCCTGACCGAGTTCGGCCTCGCAGCCGCGTTGACAGAGCTTGCGGAGAGGTCTCCTTTCGCAGTCGAGCTCAGCACCGACGAGGAACCACTGCCCGGCCCAGTGGCCGCCGCCGCGTACTTCGTCTGCTCCGAAGGACTGGCCAATGCCGCCAAGCACTCCGGGGCATCGCGCGTTCAGCTCACCGCGCGACGGATCGACCGCACCGTCCTCGTGGAGGTCGCCGACGACGGCCTTGGCGGCGCCGACCCGGCCGCGGGCGCCGGGCTTAGTGGGCTGGCCGACCGTGTGGAGGCGCTCGGTGGCGACCTCCGGGTCGAGAGCACGCCGGGCAGCGGCACCCGGCTCATCGCCCACCTCCCGGTCGCGAGCCTCGCGGGCACCTCCGAGTTCGTTGCGGTGGGCAACCCCTGATGGCCCGCCGGTACGCCCCTTTGGCGATGTTCGTGACGGGGGTGTCGCTCGGCGTCGCCTCCGTGTCGGCCGGGCGCGCGAACCCGGGCTGGTGGTTCGCGGGCGAGTCGGCCACCGCGGCGGCGCTCGAGCTGCTGGCCGGAATCGCGCTGATCGGCGCCGGCGCAGCGGCCTGGCGGCGACGGCCCGGGAGCCGCTTCGGCCCGCTGCTCGGGGCGGCGGGATTCGCCTGGTTTGCGCCGGAGTGGAACAACCCGGAGATCGGGAGCTCCATCGCTTTCACGGCCGGGCTGCTGCTGAGCGCGGCATGCGCGCCGCTCATCGCCCACGCTGCGTTGGCCTATCCCAGCGGGCGCTTGCGCTCTCCGATCGAGCGGGTGACGATCGCGGTCGCCTACGTCGCTTCGATCGTCGTGGTGGGCGTGCTTCCCGCGGTGCTGTTCGACCCCGCGGACGCGGGCTGCGCCCAGTGCCCGCGCAACCTGGTGATCGTGACAGCCGACGGCAAGCTGGCGGCGAGCATGGAGCGCCTCGGGCTGCGACTTGGACTGGTGTGGATCGGTCTTGTCGTATCGCTCGCCGTCTGGCGGCTGGTCCGTGGGGGCGTGGCGCAGCGACGACTCGTGGGTCCGGTGCTGCTTCCGGCAAGCCTCTATCTCGCGTTGGTCGCCTGGGACTTCCAGCACAGCGCCGGTAGGGGCTTCCTCAGCAACGACTCCGTCGAGCTGCGGCTCTGGGCGGCCGAGGCGGTCGCGCTGTGCATGCTGAGCGCGGGCGCGAGCTGGGAGAGGGTCCGCGCGCGGCGCACCCGCTCTGCGCTTGCCGCGCTGGTCGTGGAGCTGCAGCGCTCGCCCGCACCGGGTGGGCTTCGGGCCGCGCTCGCACGGCGCCTAGGCGACCCGACGCTGGAGCTTTTCTACCGTCTCGGGGACGGCCGTCTCGTCGACGCAGCCGGGCGACTCCACGCCGCACGACCCCGCCAGGCGCTCACACCGCTGGTCTGCGGGGAACGGGAGCTGGCTGTGGTCGCCCATCGGCCGAGGTTGTTCGACGATCCGGGACTGGGCCCGGAGGTGGCAACGGCCGCCCAGCTCGCGCTCGACAACGAGCGCCTTCAAGCCGAGCTGCGGGCGCAGCTCGAGGATCTGCGCGCCTCCCGCGCCCGGATCGTCGAGGCCGGCGACCGCGAGCGCCTGCGCCTCGAGCGGGACCTCCACGATGGCGCCCAGCAGCGACTTGTCACGCTTTCGCTCGCGATCGGGCTGGCCAGGGCGCAGCTCGAGGCAGGCACCGACCGGCAGCTGGTGGACTCGCTTGGGCGCGCTCAGCGGCAGCTGGTGGAGCTGCTCGCGACACTGCGAGAGTTGGCCCACGGGCTTTATCCCGTCGCCCTCGCTGAGGAGGGCTTCGCCGCCGCGGTCGAAGCACTCGCCGAAGACCCGCTGGCACCCCTCAGAATCGAACGTCCACTACCGGAGGAGCGCTTGGAGCCCGCCGTTGAGTCGGCCGCCTATCTGGTCGTCCGCGAGATGGTCCGAGGGCGCGGGCCTGGCCGGACTTCGATCCGCGCGACTCGCGAGCACACCGGGCTGGTGGTCGAGGTCGCCGCGGACGGCGAACCACCGGCTGACACCCTTCATCTGGAGGACCGCATCGGCGCGGTCGGCGGACGCCTAAAGGTGGACCGCACCGCGGGGGACGTCACCCGCGTGCGGGCAGAGCTGCCGTGCGCGTAGCGGTCGCAGACGACGAGGTGCTGCTCCGCGAGGGTCTCTCGCGGCTGCTCGAGGAGGCCGCCATGGAGGTCGTGGCGACCGCGGGTGACCCGCAGGAGCTGCTGCGCAAGGTGGCGGCCACCCGGCCCGACGTGGCGATCATCGACATCAAGATGCCTCCAACGCATACCGACGAGGGCCTCGTTGCCGCGCAGGAGCTCCGCCGCCTATATCCGAACGTCGGCGTCCTGGTGCTCTCCCACTACCTCGAGTCGCGCTACGCGATGCGCCTGCTGGAAGACCATCCGGAGGGCTCCGGGTACCTGCTCAAGGAGCGCGTCTCCGACGTCGCGGTGCTGGTCGACGCGCTGCACCGGCTGCACGAGGGGGAGTGCGTGGTCGACCCCACGATCGTCTCCCGCCTGATGTCCCGCGAGCATGACAGCGGCCCGCTCGGCGAGCTCACTCCGCGCGAGCGAGAGGTGCTCGGCCTGATGGCCGAGGGGCACTCGAACCACGCCATGTGCGAGCGACTCTTCCTCAGCCCGAAGACTGTCGAGGCCCACGTCAGGCAGATCTTCCTCAAGCTCGGCCTGCGGGAGTCACCCGACCAGCACCGACGTGTGACCGCGGTGCTCGCGTTCCTGCGCGATGCGTCGGCTAATGGCTAGCCCTGCGACGGTCCGGCCAGAAGTTCAGGGTCGGCCCCGTTGGCGGGACCGACGGGCGGGCGTACGCTCCGTTCATGGATTCGCGCCTGCCGGCGCTTATCGCAAGCGTCGCGCTTCTCGCCCTCCCCCTGCCCGGATGTCTCGGCTCGCCGACGGACAAGGCCGGCGGTCACCGGCAGGTCGAGCCGATCGTCTTGACGCTGGCCGACGCCGACGCCGGACCGCGGGAGCTGGCACAGTTCGCCGAGCTCGTCGAGCGACGCTCGCGCGGGAGCCTGCGGATCCGCTTCGCGTACAAGTGGCGGTGGGGACAACCCGGCTTCGAGGAGGGAATCATCCGAGACGTCCAGGCGGGGAAGGCCGACCTCGGCTGGGCCGCGACGCGGGCGTGGGACTCAGTGGGCGTCTCGGACTTCGACGCTCTCCATGCCCCGCTGCTGATCGACAGCTATGCGCTCGAGGGCCGGGTGATCGACAGCCGGGCGACCCGAGCCATGCTCGCCGGACTTCGCCCGTTGGGGCTGCAGGGCATCGCCGTGCTCCCCGGCCCGCTTCGGAGGCTCGCCAGCGCGGGCCGGCCCCTGGTCGCCCCAGGGGACCTGCGCGGACTCCACGTTGGGATCCAGGAATCCCGGGTCGCACGTGCGACATTCCACGCGCTCGGGGCGAGCCCATTGGCCATGCCCTGGAGGGCCACCTCTCCGGGTCGTCTGGACGCCATCGAGCAGCAGCTCGAGAGCCTCGCAGGCGGGCCGACTCTTGCGCGACTGCGACGCTCGGTCACCGCCAACGTGATCCTCTGGCCGCGGCCGCTCGTGGTCTTCGCGGGCAAGGGCGCAGTGGAGCGACTGTCGACCGGGCAGCTGAACCTGCTCCGTGATGCCGGGAGGGATGCCATCCCCACGATGATCACCCGCCTGCGGCAGCTGGATAAGGAGGCTCTGCCGGTGGTGTGCCGAGGAGGCAGCGTTGCCGACGCGAACCCCTCGAACCTGGCGGCATTCCGGGCGGCCGTGCGGCCGGTCTATGCCGCACTCGAGCAGGACCCCGCGGGACGGGCGTCGATCCAGAGGATCCGGCGTACGAAGCGCGAGCTGGCCGCGCCGCCGGACGTGCTGCCTCACTGCCGCTCCGATCGCCTTCCCGCGAGTCCGGGCAAGCCGTCCGCCCTGGATGGTCTGTATCGCATGACGACGAACAAGGACGAGCTTGCTCGCGCACGCGGGATTTTGCCCGAGGACGTGGTGCCCGAGAACTGGGGCGAGTTCATCTTTGCCCTCGCTCGGGGTCGGCTCGCATTCACCACGGAGAACGCGTTGGCGTGCACGTGGGCTTATGGACGCTACTCGGTCAAGGGGAACGTAATCAGCGTTCGCTTCCACCCCCGGGGAGGGGGGCTCGCC
Source organism: Thermoleophilaceae bacterium (assembly GCA_036377235.1). Taxonomy (GTDB): domain Bacteria; phylum Actinomycetota; class Thermoleophilia; order Solirubrobacterales; family Thermoleophilaceae; genus JACVRW01. The sequence goes on along the minus strand of DASUYU010000176.1, from coordinate 11,739 downwards.
CCCACTGGCGCCATCAACATGCCGACGCAGACCCTCAGATATCGCTGGAGCCGATATCGCGATCTCCTCCGCCTGCAGGCCCTGAGACACGCGTTCGGCGCCGACATCTTCGTGGTCCACCAGTGGCGCCGTGTGGGTAGCGCCCATTCGGTGCGCGACCTCAGCCCCAACTGCCGCCCGCCTCGGCATGCTCTCGGCTGAAGGATCCGCGCTCAGCCGAACTTCTTGCGCACCGCACGGCAGCGGTAGAAGGTCTCGCCGTAGGGCGTCCGCTCGGGACCGCAGTGGAACGCCACCCGCGCGCGGCCGACGAGCTCCCCGGATTGCCGGACCTGGAGGTCCAGGGCGGCCTTCGGTGGGCTGCGGAACGGGTCGCCCACGACGGCCTCCACCACGACTCCGTAGGGCGCGATCTTTCGGAACGGCTGCACGTACGACAGCAGCGATCCGCCGTTCAGATGACGCGGCCTGATGGTGCGCCCGGGATACATCAGCGCGGTCGCCCACGCCGCGAGCCGCGGATTGCGGCTGCAGATCAGGTCGTAGTAGCGGCAGCGCAGCGGACTGGTCGCGAACTCCTCCTGCGGGATGTGCTTCCTGTAGCGGACGAGCTCGCTCGGCCTCATCGCCACGGGCATCTTCCGCAGCTTCGCGCGCGCGGACGGGAAGCGGGTGCTGGCGGCGACCCGGAGCGAGATCTGCATGGGCGAGACGTCGCCGCGCCGAGGGTCGCTCACGACGGCGAACGCCACCTCGCTGTCGGTGCCCTTCGCCTTCCTCAGGTAATACGCCCGGCTGGGGCGCGTGGCGGTGACGGGCAGCGCGGTGGTGGCGGTCGCGGTGCAGGTCGGGTCATCCGGGTTCCGGCTGTCCTGCACCCACGTCGCCGTCACCGCCAGGCTCGCGCTGACGGGCACGATCAGCTTCATACGCGCGCCGCGGTTCCCGATCACATGCACCCCGTCCGGCACCGATAGCGCGACGTGATCCACCCGGTCCGAGAACTGCGCGACCATCGTCAGCTCGTGCGTCGCGACGAGCGGCACGTTCACCTGTCCCTCGACGAACTCGTAGGTCGGGGTGAAGGACGTGCCGGGCGGACACGGAGCGGCCGAGGCCGCCGCGGGCGCGAGCAGCCCCACGGGAATCGCCGCGAGGAGCGCGAGCAGGGTGTGTTTGGTTCGGGCCATGGTGGAACGCCGGCTCGGAACGATCATCTCGCAGTTCTCGCGCCGTGGGAAGCCTGCAGACGGCGGGCGGCCACCTTCGGCCGCCCGCCGTTCGTCCTCAGGTGTCGGCCGGCCTAGACCGGTGCGCCGTCGACCAGCACCTGCAGCACTCCCGCGACGCCCGCCGCGAAGACGTTGTCCGCGCCGGTGAGGGTGTTGATCGAGAGGCTGTCCTTCGGGTCGTTCGCGTCCGCGTGCTCGATCGACACCGCGGGGGCGAGACCTGTCACGTCGGCTCCGGATCCGTTGCCGTCGACGTGGACGGTGTCGTCGCCATCGGTCCCGGTCAGGATCACGCTGTCAGCGGCCCGGTCCGGGGCATCCCCGCCGAGCGAGCCGGCGAGGTCGACGTCGAGCTGCCTGACGTCAGTCCCGCTGAGGTCGTCGACCCCGATGCGGTCGGTTCCGCCGAGGGCGTTGAAGTCGACGGTCTCGACACTGTCGGTGTCCATCGTGATGTTCGCCGGGTTGCGGAAGAACCTGAGCCGCCCGCCGTTCGCGGTCAGCGCCACGTCCTCATTCGCCGCTGCGCCGTTGAACACCATCGTGTCGCGGCCGCTGCCGCCTTCGATCACGTCGCTGCCCTCACCCGGATCCCAGGTGAAGGTGTCTTCTCCGCGGCCGAGGTCGGCGGTGTCGTTGCCCCTGCCGCCGTCGATGCTGTCCTCGCCGCCGCCTCCGCTGAGGCTCTCGGCGCCCTGACCGCCGTTGAGGGAGTCGTCGCCCTGCCCTCCGGCGATCGCCGTCGGGATCGTGTCGGTGAAAGCGCCGTTCCCATCGTCGATGCGAACGGAATCGCGGCCACTGCCCATCGCAATTGAGATGGCGTGGACGTCGCCGCGCGCGAACTCGAAGTCAGCCGACCGGTCGTCGCCCACGTCGACCTGAATCCGGCTCGCATCGTCCTTCTTCAGCCGAAGAGAGACTTCGTTCGGGCGGCCGCCGCCGTCGACGTTCAGCGTGCCCCGCTTGAGCTCCGCGCGGACGCCGTCCACCTTCCGGTTCGCCGCGCTCGCGCCGGCCGGAAGAGCCAGCGACAGTGGTGCCAGAGCGAGGACCGCCGCGACGACGGAGAGAGGCCGGTTGTGATGTGAGGTGGTGGTCATTTGATGTGCCTCCGGATTGGGGGGGTGGGTTCCTGGGGGTGCGATCGCATGTCTCTACGAACCAGGACGCCGACAAGCCCCGATCCTTCCCGCGGGACTACTCTCAGCTGCGGTGAGGGCTCCGGACCGGATGCTGGATCCGAGCACGCTTGGCGATCACGTCGATCGCCTCTTCCGGGCGGCGTGGGCGTTGTCCGGCTCGCGTGTCGAAGCGGAGGACCTTGTCCAGGAGACCTTCGCCCGTGTGCTCGCGAAGCCACGCCGGATCCGGAACGCGGACGACCTCGGGTACCTGCTGCAGGCGCTGCGGAACACATTCATCAGCTCCCGGCGTGCCGCGGGAAGGCGACCAACGCCCGAGAGCCTCGAGGAGGGCATCGAGCCGATCGATCCGAGGACGGGAAGCCGGCCGGAGCAGGCCGCCGAGGCGCGCGAGGTATTCGCGTTGATCGCCGCGCTCCCCGAGCCGTTTCGCGACGCGCTGGTGGCGGTGGACGTCGCCGGACTCACCTATGCGGAGGCCGCCAAGCTCCTGTCGGCTAAGGAGGCGACAATCACCTCGCGGGTGTTCCGGGCTCGCGGGCAGGTCGCGCGCGGGATGGAATCGACGCCTGGAGGCGTCGTAACAGGTAAGGACCCACCCAATGGCTGACGAGCAGGACAGACCGTTGACCGACGAGGAGCTCGCCCGCGCGCGCGAAGGGCAGGCCCTGATCGCGGCCGCCATGGCCGAGGTCGAGGCGCCGCAGTCCCTGCGCGAGGCTGTCGAGCGCACTCGCGAGCGTGCGGCCGAGCGAGTCCGGGCTCCCTTCTGGCGCCGTCACCGGTTGGCCATCGTCTCGGCGGGTGCGGCCGTCGTGGCGCTCGCTGTCGCCGCGATCGCGATCCAACCGTCCGAAAACCCCGCAGGGCCCTCGCTGGCGAAGGTCTACGCGGCCGCGCGGCTCGAACCCACGAAGCCCGCACCCGCGCCGGTCGGTGGCACGCCGCCGGAACTCGCCGCGAGCGTCGGCAGGCTGGATTTCCCCGATTGGGAGAAGAGCTTCGGTTGGAAGGCGGTCGGCCGTCGCGATGACACTCTCTCGGGACGACCGGTTACGACGGTCTTCTATCGCAACGCCGGCGGAGCGCGGCTGGGCTATGCGGTGGTTTCCGGCGACACGCTGAAAGCCGACCCGCCCGGCCGACCCGTGACACGTAAGGGCAAGCTGTACCACGTCGTTCGGGTGGGAGGGCGAACCGTCGTCACCTGGAATCAGCAGGGTCACACCTGCGCGATCGTGGCGCCATCCCGAGTGCCGCGTGCCCGATTGGTCGAGCTGGCTGCGTCCCGGAACGTCTAACCCGACCGCGTCCAGAGCGGCCGCAGCGCCGGGCCGCCGGTGCCGCCGTAGATCTCGAAGAGCCGCGCCTGGTTCGCGCCGCGCCGGAACGCGGACTCCGGAACCATCACCTCGAAGTTCTCCACCTTCGGCGTTCCGTCCAGCGAGAAGGTGCGGCCGGTGGCGACGATCGTCCCGTTCAGGGCGAGCGCGACCGCGCGGCCGCCGCCCGGCCGGCCGTGCTCGATCGTGCCCGTGATCTGACCCGGGATGAACCGGGAGGACGGGTCGACGAACCGAAGGTCGGCCGCCTCGTCGATCGTCGCGTGCGGGGACTCGCCGTCGTCCTCACGGGTGCGCACCCGCGGCACGGCGGTCGTGCGCAGGCCCACGAGCTCCGCGTGCGGGCCGACCCGGTACAGCGCCCTCGGGTTCCGTCCACCGCCGCTCCCGAACCACGCCGTCTTGCGCAACACCGCGGCGGCGCGGCGGCGCGCCACGGCGCGCGAGTCGAACGTGTACCGGCCGCCGATCGTGTTCAGCTCGGTGCCGACCCGGTGGTAGATCGTGACGCTGCTCGCCTGCGCCTCCGCCGGCCGGAACAGCGACCGCCCCTCGACCCCCGCGGGCACGGGCTCGTGGGCCAGCTCGAGCAGCGTGGGCAGCACGTCGATCGTCTCCACGTGCCGGTCGACCACGCGCCCGCGCCGCGGGCCCGGCAGCTTCACGATCAGCGGCACCGGCGCAAGGTCCTGCACGTTCCGCGGCCTGACGGTCCGACGCTCGAGCCCGACGCGGAACCCGATCCCGTGATCTGCCACGACCATCACCAGCGCGTCGCGGTACAGACGCGTGCCGCGCAGCCGCGCCACCAGCCGGCCGAGCAGCCGGTCGGCCATTCCGAGCTGGAGCAGGTGGCGCTGGTACGACACCTTGACGAGCCAGGGCACCCCGAAGCCGAGCTCGCTGTTGAGCCCCGGGATCGGCTCGGGCGCGAAGCGGCGGTAGCTCCGGCCCGACGGGTAGTACTGCCACGGCACGTGCGGCAACAGCACGTGCTTGAACCACAGGGCCGGCCGCTGCGTGGGCCGCACGCCGCGCACGAACCGGCGGAAGCGGCCCGGCTTTCCGCGCGAGAGGTGGCTCGCGGTGGTTCCGGGGGTCGGGACGCACAGGCTCGTCGGGCACAGGCCGGTCGCCTCCTCGGACACGTGCAGCTCGTAGTCGCCCGCCAGCAGCGTGAACAGGTTCTGCGGATGCGAGTAGACGTCCGACTCGAGGCCCGGGCGCGGATAGCGGCCGTCGAGCATCGCCGGGACAGCGAGGGCAGTGCTGTCGTGCACCGCCGTCGCGCCGCGGTACCAGATGCCGTCGCGAGCGAGCCCCGCGAACGCCGGGTAGCGCGACGCGTCGATCCGGCCGCCGGGCTCCAGCAGCGACGTGAGCGGAAGCTCGTCGAAGACGACCATGACGATCGTCCGCGGCGGCCCGACCGCGTGCGGCACGGTGCCCTCCCCGGCGCGAGCCAGCGCGGGCCGCGACCGGGACGAGCCGTTCACGGCCAGCCCGACACCCCCCAGCACGGCGGCCAGCGCGACGACCCCGAGAGCCACCCGGACAACGTTTTTCGGCACCACGAAAGTCCAGCGTATCCCGCAATTTTGGGACTCCGCCACCGGCGCAACGCCGCATTCGGTGGCACAATCGCCAAATGGGTAAGGGGATCTGGCCCGTCCTGGCCATCGTCGGGGTGCTCCTGCTCGCGCCGGCGGCCTCGGCCGCGACGGTGCGCTTCGCGAGTCCGAGCGGCGACGACACCACCAGCAACTGCACGGCAACCGAGCCGCCCTGCTCACTCAGGCGGGCCGTCGAGATGGTGGCCGGGCCCGGCGACGAGGTGGTCGCGACACCGGGCACGTACAACCTCACGGCTCAGCTCAACGTCGGCCAGGACCTCTACATCCACGGTCAGGACGGACAGCCGCGGCCGCGCGTGGTGAGCACCGCGCCGATCGTGTTCACCTTCAGCAAGTACGCCGGCGGAGCACGGCTGTCGCGCCTGCAGGTCGAGGCCCCCGGTCAGGTGCTTGACACGACCCTGCTCACTGACTTCGAGCCCCCGTCGATGGCGGACCATCTCGTCGTGCTCGCCGGCCCGGCCGGCTCCGGCAGCGCCGCCAACATGGCCGGCGGATGGACGCTGCAGGACAGCGTGGTGCACACCGACGCCACGAACGGCATCGCGGTGAACACCTTCAATGGCTCGGTGCGTGTGGCGAACGTGACCGCGATCGCGAGCGACGCGGGAGGGGTCGGCCTGGTCTCCGATAGCGCGGTGGGCGGAATCTGCATCCCGCCATACACGGTGGATTCTCACGCGGTCAACGTGATAGCCCGCGGCGGTGCCTACGACCTGAAGATGAGCTTCCTGTGCAACGGCTCGCAGTCGCTCGACATCTCCTTCTCGAACTTCCGCCGCGACAAGGTGTCCGCTGCCCCGGCCGGGGCGCATTACGACGACGGCGGCGGGAACCAGGACGCCGAGCCGCTCTTCGCGGCGCCCGCCGCGCTCGACTTCCACGAGCTGGCCGGCTCGCCCACGATCGACGCCGGCGGGGTCACCCCGGCGCTCGGCGCCACGGACTTAGACGGCGAGCCACGCGTCCAGGGCGCGGCGCCCGACATCGGCGCGGACGAGACCCAGGCGCCGCCTGTGCCGGACACCACGCGCCCGGTGGCGTCGCTCCTGTCCATCAGCCCGGGACGCTTCCGGGCCGCGGCCGCGGCCGCGGGCGCCGCCGCGAAGCGGCGCGCGGGCGCGCGCATCTCCTACGCGCTCGACGAGGCGGCGACGGTGACGTTCACGTTCAAGCGGATCGTCCAGCGCGTCGTGCATCACCGGAGGCGCACGGGCTACGTCCCGCTGCGCGGGTCGATCACCGACGCCGGGGAGGTCGGCGGCAACTCGCTCCGCTTCAGCGGCCGCCTACGCGGCAGGCGGCTGAAGCGCGGCCTCTACCGCCTGATCGCGCTGCCCGTGGACGCGGCGGGGAACACCGGCAACGCGGTCTTCATCCGCTTCCGCATCATCCGCTGAGGCGGGTCAGCGAACGATCCAGCGGGCGAGCGGATCGACTGCGGACAGGAGCGACGGGAGCGGCAGCGAGGTCACGCGAAGCACCCGCGCGACCAGCCCGCCGCGGCGCCGCCGAGCGAGCCGGAACCCGATCTCGGCCAGGAAGGTGGCGATGCCCGACAGGGGCCGCCCCGTGACCGTGATCTCGGTCACCTTGCCGTTCGCGTCGAGACGCACCCGGTCGGCACCGCCCACGAGACGGCCGCCCATGCGGCCCTCCCAGAAGAACGCGACGGTGTCGCCGCGCTCGAACTCGTCCACGATCCGGAGCTCGTCGAACGACTCGATCACGCTCCGGTAGGTGTCGGCGACCACGTCGCGACCCTCGAACGGCACCTTCGTGACCGCCGAGTGGAGCGTCACGTCCGGACCGAGCGTGTCGATCAGCGCTTCTGCGTCGCGCGCCGCGACAGCGGCGGGAAAGGCGTGGGACATGCTGGACATCCTTCCCGGATCTAGGCGAAGTACTTCGCGTGCAGCTGGTCGACCGTGCCCTTCGTGCGCACGGTACTGGGGCCGAGCAGCTCGTCGAGCGCCCTGCGGTCGAGCTCGGCCTCCATGTAGCCGCCGCTGGGGAGCCAGAACAGCTCGCGCTTCCCGAAGGCGAGCCGGTCCTGGTCGGTGCCGAGCGCGAGCGTCTTCTTCTTCACGGCGGCGGTGGGCTTCTTCTCGAACAGCACGACCTGGAGCTTGCCCTTCGACCGCCCCACCTCCTTCGCGGGGAACGGCTCGGCGGCTGCGATCTCGTCGACCTCCTTCGCCGTCCTCAGGAAGATCACCATCTCGTGGCCGAGCGCCTTCTCGAGGTGCTTCTCGAGCGCGCGCGCCATGTCGCGCGAGGACTCGAACACGACGTTGCCGCTCGTCCTGAAGGTGGCCACCTCCTCGGCGCCCGCCTCCTCGAACAGCTCCTTCAGCGTGTCGCTCGTGACCCGGCGGTTCTTGCCGAGGTTCACGGCGCGCAGGAAGGCGGCGTACCTCATCGCCGCACAGGCTGCCAGAGCAGGGCAGGAAACGGGACCTTCACTTCGAGTTCACGGCCGGTTCACAGGACGAGCGCGGCGCGATCCGACACTTGAGGCATGGAGAACACGGGCCGGCTGCTGTTCGTCGCCGCTGTCACCTGCTACCTCCTCGGACGCGTTTTCGCAGGCGACGCGCTCTATCTCGAGACCGTCGTATATGCCGCGACGGCGGCGTTCGGGCTGGACTTCCTGATCGCCTCCTGGCGGTCGCTCTGGACATCGAGTTAGGGAACCCGAACTCCCCCTTTCCGTCCGGCCGGAAGGTGCTAGATTCGGCTTCGTGGAAGCCCGCCGCACGGACGTTCTGAAGGCCTCTCCCCGGATGTTCGAGTCGGACCTGCTCGACCGGCTCTCCCGCGTTCACCCGATGGTCCCGCTCGTCATCTTCGTGCCCGCGATCACGGCGCTCTTCGTTCTCGGCGCGCGCGGTGAGCCCACGACGCTGCAGGTGATCGCCCTCGTGGTGGGCGGCTACGTCTTCTGGACGCTCACCGAGTATTGGATGCACCGGCTGATCTTCCACTTCGAGCCGGAGGACGGCATCGGCGCGCGCTTCCACTGGATCATCCACGGCGTCCATCACGACCACCCGAACGATCCGCTCCGGCTCGTGATGCCCCCGTCGGTGAGCATCCCGCTGGCGCTCGGGTTCTGGGGGCTGTTCGTGCTCGTGCTCGGCACCCCGTGGGCGCACGTGTTCACGGCCGGGTTCCTCACCGGCTACCTGATGTACGACATGACGCACTACCACGTGCACCATCACCGCCCCCGCACGAGGGTCGGCAAGCTGGTCCGCGAGCTCCACATGCGTCATCACTTCCAGGACGACACCAAGGGCTTCGGCGTGAGCGCCCCGTTCTGGGACTACGTGTTCGGCACGCCGCAGCGCCGCCGCACGATCTAGCGCTCCGGCCTGAACCGCCGCAGCCGCAGCGCGTTCGCCACCACCGACACGCTCGACAGCGCCATCGCCGCCGCGGCGATCACGGGGTTCAGCAGGCCCGCCGCGGCGAGCGGGATGGCCGCGACGTTGTAGCCGAACGCCCAGCCGAGGTTCTGCTTGATCGTGCGGAGCGTGGCGCGGCTCAGGCGGATGGCGTCGGCGGCCGCGCGGAGGTCGCCGCTCACGAGCGTCAGGTCGGAGGCCTCGATGGCCACGTCGGTGCCGGTGCCGATCGCGAGGCCGAGGTCGGCCCGCGCGAGCGCGGGCGCGTCGTTGACGCCGTCGCCGACCATGGCGACGGTGCGGCCCTCCTCCTGGAGCCGCTTCACGACCGCGGCCTTGTCGGCCGGCATGACCTCGGCGATCACCTCGTCGACGCCCACCTCCGCGGCGACCGCGCGCGCCGTGGTCTCGTTGTCGCCGGTCAGGAGGACCGGGCGCAGGCCGAGCCCCTCGAGCGCGCGTACCGCCTCGGCCGAGCTGGGCTTCACGGTGTCCGCGATCACGAACAGCGCGCGCGCCTCACCGTCCCAGGCGGCGGCGACGGCGGTGCGCCCGCCCTGCTCGGCGGCGCTGCGCGCGTCGGCGAGCTCGGCCGGCAGCTCGATGCCTCGCTCCGCCAGAAGCGCGGGCCGGCCCACGACGACGCTGCGGCCGTCGACGGTGCCGTCCACACCCAGACCCTCGACGTTCGCGAAGCGCTCGACGGCGGGGCGCGCACCGGCGGCGGCCGTCCGATCCGCGTAAGCGGCCTTCGCGATCGCCCGCGCCACCGGGTGCTCGGACGCGTGCTCCAACGCTCCGACCAGCACCACAGCCTCGTCGCGGGTGGTGCCGGGGGCCACGGTCACATCCACCAGGCTCATCCGGCCGGTCGTGACCGTGCCGGTCTTATCGAGGACGATGGTGTCGACGGCTCGGGTGGACTCGAGGATCTCCGGGCCTCTCATCAGGAGGCCGAGCTGGGCGCCGCGGCCGGTGCCGACCATCAGCGCCGTGGGGGTCGCGAGGCCGAGCGCGCACGGGCACGCGATGATCAGCACGGCGACCGACGCGGAGAACGCGTCCGTGGCGGTTCCCCCGAGCGCGAGCCAGGCGAGCAGCGTGGCGGCCGAAAGGCCGATCACGATCGGCACGAACACGCCCGACACTCGGTCGGCGAGCCGCTGCACCGGCGCCTTGCCGGCCTGGGCCTCGGTCACGAGCCGGGCGATCTGGGCGACGGCGGTGTCGGCGCCGACCCTCGTGGCGCGCACCACGAGCCGGCCGCCCTCGTTGACCGTCGCGCCCGCCACATCGGCGCCGGGGCCGACCTCGACGGGCACGGGCTCGCCGGTGAGCATGCTCATGTCCAGCGCCGAGGAGCCCTCCTCGACCACGCCGTCGGTGGCCACCTTCTCCCCCGGCCGCACGACGAAGCGGTCGCCGGGCACCAGCCGGTCGACCGGGACCCGTTGCTCCGTCCCGTCCGGGCCGAGCACGGCCGCCTCCTTCGCGCCGAGCTCGAGCAGCGACCGGATCGCGTCACCGGCGCGCCGCTTGGCGCGCGCCTCGAACCAGCGGCCGGCGAGGATGAGGGTGGTGATGACGGCCGCGGTCTCGAAGTAGGTGTCGGTGTCCGCGAACAGCGCGTAGACCGACCAGATCCACGCGGCCAGCACACCCACGGACACGAGCGTGTCCATGGTCGCCGCACGGTGCCTGGCGTTCGCCCAGGCCGCCACGTGGAACGGCCAGGCGCCCCAGAGGACGACGGGGGTGGCGAGCGCGAACGCGATCCACTCCCAGCCGTTGAACTGGAGCGGCGGCACCATGGACAGGAGCAGCACGGGGACCGACAGAGCGGCGCTCGCGACCACGCGACGGCGCAGTGAGGACGCGGAGTCGGCCGCATGGCCCGCGGGCGCCCCGCCCTTCGGGATCACCGCGCCATACCCCACCGCCTCGACCGCGCCGACGAGCGCGTCCGGCGTCACCGTCTCGGGGTCGTAGTCGACCGTCGCCCGCTCGGTGGCGTAATTCACGGTCGCGGTCACGCCGTCCACGCCGTTGAGGCTGCGTTCGATGCGCGTGGCGCATGACGCACATGACATGCCCGCGATCGGAAGCTCGAGGTGCTGGCTCGCCATACCCCCCTAGGGTATAGTGCCGCACATGCCCACGACAACCGAGACGCGCGGGTACACGGCCACCAAGGACCAGCTCCTGAACCGGCTCCGCCGGATCGAGGGCCAGGTGGGCGGCATCGAGCGGATGGTCGAGGACGACCGGTACTGCATCGACATCCTCACCCAGATCGGCGCCGTGCAGGCCGCGCTCGACAAGGTCGCCCTCGGCCTACTGGATGACCACGCACACCACTGCGTCATCGGCGGCCCCGCCGCCAAGCAGGACCAGCGCACCGAAGAGCTGATGGCGGCGGTCGGCCGCCTGATGCGGCGCGGCTAACGCGCGCAGGGATTCGGGAAGCCGAGCGAGCCCTTCCGCTCCAGCTTCTCGGTGCCGGGTCCGCACTTCGCGCCGGCAGGCGGGTCGAAGTCGAGCAGGGCGCTCGTCTTCCGGCTCAGCGGGAGGCGCTCGTACACGAGGTACGTCCACACGATCCGCGTGGTGTCCCCGTTGGGTGCACGGACGGATAGGCGCTGCTCCCTCGGCAGGTAGGTCTCGGCATCGACGATGATCTCGGAGCGCTCCACCGACCCCCCACCGTTTCTGACCGCGTCGGAGACGAGTCGGTACGCCCGCCTGCCGTCGATCTCGACCTCGCCCGCGACCGTCAGCCGGCCCTCGGCCTGAAGCTCCTTCAGGCTGCGACCGGGATCGAACGGGTCCACCCCGGGTGCGCTCTTGCTGTTCGGGGCGCGCCCGAACCCGCTCTGGGAGATCTCGTTCGTCCGCGCGCTGTACATGAGCGCGGGACCGCCGAGCCGGCCAGGCCGGCGCTGTCCGGCGAAGTCGACCTGCAGGCGGCCACGGCG